>NZ_CP048409.1:2510000-2885000 GCF_010448835.1 Draconibacterium halophilum | reverse complement strand
TACAATTTTTGATTGTTCTTCCAGGGTAGTGTAATGGATGCCATCGTTCATCGAACGCAAGCCATAAACCGACTTTGCCCGAAAAGTGCCTTTTTGAAAAATGTCTTCTAACGAAATTTTTTGTGGCTGTTGCGCTTGTAGCGTAAAAAAAGTCAAAAATATGACCGATAAAATAAGCAGTTTCTTCATTATTTTTGTGTTTTGTATGGTGAACAAAAATAGAAAAATGTTAGTCCAATGTTCAATCTCCAGGCTAATAATAATGAATTTGGCAGAAATTTGAAATAATGGAGTGGTAGTTTTCAGCTAATGCGAAGAGATGTTTTGAGAAGTAGAAGTGGTACGTAACAACATCAATAAAAAAAGGATGCAGACTTGTTACTGGTCAATAACAAGCGCATCCTTTTTCGCTTTAATCCAAATATTTAAATCTATTCTAACAATTCGTAGTCATGCATTTCTTTCATAAACGAAACAAAGTCGTCTTTTTGCTCCGAATCCATCCATTTCATGGCACTGCGTGGATGTTCGTTCATGGCTCCGGTAATCAGATATGGAATATGGTAACCCCAATCGATTTTTTGCTGCCATGGTTTTACATGTGTCTGAATCGCGTCAAGTAGCGGTAACAACCTGTATTTCGGGTTTTTAAGAAATGCGATGAGAATCTCAATGGGGCAGTTGCCGGCACCGCGTCCCATTCCTAATAAAGTGGCATCAAGCATAGTAACGCCATTGATCAGCGATGTTACTGTGTTTGACATCGCTAACTGCATATTGTTGTGCGCATGAATACCCAACTCTTTACCGGGCATTGCTGCTGCATATTTTTTTACCAGCTTCTCAATGCTTTCGCAATACAAACTGCCAAAACTGTCCACCACATAAATTATTGGTACGCGCGATTTTGCCAAGTCGGCCAACGCTTCATCCAGGTCGGCTTCATTCACTTTCGAAACGGCCATTAGGTTTATAGTAACCTCATAACCTTTGTCCATGCAGTGCTCTGCGAGCCAAATGGCTTTATCTACCTGATGGCAGTAACAGGCAACGCGCATCATGTCAATCAGACTTTCGTTTGCAGGAGGAATGTCAGCCGGATCAATGCGACCAATGTCGGCCATTGCCGAGAGTTTTAAACTCGTATCGTTATCGCCAACAACACGACGTAAGTCTTTATCATCGCAAAATTTCCATGGTCCAACTTCATCTCTCGAAAAAGCCGATTCGCTACTTTTGTAACCAATTTCCATGTAATCTACACCTGCCTCAACGCAACCCTTATAAACACCACGCACAAAATCGTCGCTAAACTGCCACTTGTTCATCAGTCCCCCGTCGCGAACTGTACAATCCATTACTTTTATGTCTGCTTTATACATTACTTATTTTTTTTCCTTTAATAATTCCATTTCATGATTAATGTTGCTTTCAACCAAAAGGGTGTAAATCTGCTCAAAAACGTCGGCATTTAATCCCTTCGATTCTGCCCACTTTCGGCGTAGTTGAATTACTGCATCTTTTCGTTCCTGTGCAATAATTGCATTTTTGTCGTTTTTAAAACGAACAATTGCTTCAACATATTTGTGTCTTTCGGCAAAAAGCAAAATTATGTGCTCATCAATTTTATCAATCTCCTGTCGTATTTCCTCAAGAGACTGACAGTTATCCGGATCTTTGAACTCCATATTTTTAAAAGTTATAATCTTTTGATAGTATTGCTGTCTGTCACAAAGAAATCAATAAAATGTCGATAAAAGAATTAATATGCAATCTAATGTGGCTATTTGGTATTAATTTAAACAATAAAATGATAAATATATTTCAATATGAAAGTACTGGACGCGCTTCATATTCTGGTGGAAGTTGTTTGTGGTTTTTATGAAGTAGGGATTTAACACTGCAGTGTTGAAAAAACGTTACAATTGCCCAATATGCAAGTCCACTATGCTTTATTGTATGGATTGATTGATTATCTTTGCCGCGCAAAAGTAATTTAGGTTTGGATAAGAAGATTTTTATTACGAAAACTTCTGACTGTATTTGATTTACAACAATTGGAATAACAGATGGATTTCAATAGCAATATTGAAACAAAAAATAGTAACAGTAAAATGATAAAAATTACACTTCCTGACAACAGTGTACGCGAGTTTGCAGAGCCTGTTAGTGGTTTAGAGATTGCCAAATCGATCTCGAACCGCCTGGCAAAAGATGTGCTGTCGATTTCGGTTGATGGCGATGTTTGGGATTTGTCGCGGAAAATTGATCGCAATGCCAGCATCAAACTGCACACGTGGGACGACAGAGAAGGTAAAGAAACTTTTTGGCACTCTTCAGCGCACCTAATGGCTGAAGCTATTGAAGTTTTTTACCCGGGTACTAAATTTGGTATTGGTCCAACTGTTGAAACAGGATTTTATTACGATATCGATCTACCTGACGGAAAAGTTCTTTCTGAAAAAGACTTGCAAAAAATCGAGCAAAAAATGCTTGAATTGGCGCGTCAGAAAAATAATATTGTGCGCTCCGAAATTTCGAAAGAAGATGCTTTGGACATGTTCACTAACAAAAACGATGAGCTGAAACAGGAGTTGATTAGTGAATTGGAAGACGGAACTATAACTTTGTACAACCAGGGGAATTTTACCGATTTGTGCCGCGGGCCACACTTGCCAAATACCAGTTATATTAAAGCTATTAAATTAACGGCTATTGCAGGTGCATATTGGCGTGGCGACGAAAAAAATAAAATGCTTACCCGTGTTTACGGTGTTACTTTTCCAAAAGCAAAAATGCTTACGGAATACCTGGAAATGCTGGAGGAAGCAAAAAAACGCGACCACCGAAAAATTGGTAAGGAAATGCAATTGTTTATGTTCTCAGAATCTGTAGGACAAGGACTTCCTCTGTGGTTGCCAAAAGGTGCACAATTGCGGGAGCAACTGGAGAATTTCCTGAAAAAAGTGCAAAAGAAATATGGTTACGACCAGGTGATGACACCGCATATTGGCGATGTAAAGTTATACAAAACGTCAGGTCACTACCAAAAATACGGACAAGATTCTTTTCAGCCGATAAGTACACCGGCAGAAGGAGAGGAGTACTTACTGAAGCCGATGAACTGCCCGCACCACTGCGAAATTTACAAAGCATGGCCCCGTTCGTACAAAGACCTTCCGGTGCGTATGGCCGAGTTTGGTACTGTTTACCGTTATGAACAAAGTGGCGAGTTGCACGGTTTAACTCGTGTACGCAGTTTTACGCAGGACGATGCACATATTTTCTGTCGTCCGGATCAATTGAAAGATGAGTTTAAGAAAGTAATCGATATTATATTTATCATTTTCAAAGCATTAAACTTTGAAAATTATACAGCGCAAATTTCGTTGCGCGATCCCGAAAAACCCGAAAAGTACATCGGGTCGCCCGAAAACTGGGACAAAGCAGAAGAGGCAATTATTGAAGCTTGCGAAGAAAAAGGATTGAATACGGTTACCGAATTGGGAGAAGCTGCATTTTACGGCCCAAAACTCGATTTTATGATTAAAGATGCATTGGGGCGAAGCTGGCAGTTAGGAACTATTCAGGTTGATTATAACCTTCCGGAACGTTTCGAACTGGAATATATTGGTGCCGATGATAACCGTCATCGCCCGGTAATGATCCACCGCGCACCTTTCGGATCGATGGAACGTTTTGTGGCTGTGTTAATTGAGCACACAGCAGGTAAGTTCCCGCTGTGGCTAACACCAGAGCAAGTGGTAGTATTACCTATCAGTGAAAAGTATAACGATTATGCTAAAAAAGTTTCAGAATTTCTAAATATTTCCGATATTCGCACCGTTGTTGATGATCGTAACGAAAAGATTGGTAGGAAGATACGAGACAACGAATTAAAACGAATTCCTTATCTGTTGATTGTAGGAGAAAAAGAAGCAGAGTCGGATTCCGTTGCTGTGCGCCGACAAGGCGAAGGCGACAAAGGAATAATGACAATGGAGGAGTTCGCAGAATTTATTAATAAAGAAGTAAGAGATCAATTATCAGGATTGTATAACTAACTTAAGGAGGAACGCATTATAGCTATTAAAAGAAGAGGTCCGAGAAGAAAATTCCAGCCACGAAGAGAGCAGGAACCGCAACACCGGATTAACCACAAGATCAGGGTGCCACAAATTCGTTTAGTGGGAGAGAATATTGAAAATCCAGGAGTTTATCCATTACGAGACGCATTAAAAATTGCCGACGGATTGGAATTGGATTTAGTAGAAATTTCACCAAAAGCTGATCCACCGGTTTGTAAAATTATTGATTACTCGAAGTTTCTTTATCAGCAGAAAAAGAAACAAAAGGAGATGAAAGCAAAAACCACAAAGGTTGTGGTAAAAGAAATACGTTTTGGTCCGCAAACTGATGAGCACGATTTTCAGTTTAAACTAAGACATGCTGAAAAATTCCTTCAGGACGGAGCAAAAGTGAAAGCGTTTGTATTCTTTAAAGGACGGTCGATCTTATTTAAAGACCAGGGCGAAATTCTATTGCTGAGATTGGCAACAGAACTTGAAGAATGGGGAACCGTTGAGCAAATGCCAAAACTGGAAGGAAAGAGAATGACAATGTTTATTTCACCTAAAAAGAAATAAGTTTCGCACGAGACTTGTTTTTGGGGTTAAACCATATATAATAAAGTTCTTTGATAACATTTTAATTAGTAGGAATTATGCCAAAAATGAAAACGAATTCCGGTGCTAAAAAGCGTTTTAGAATAACCGGAAGTGGTAAAATTAAAAGGAAGCACGCCTACAAAAGTCATATTTTGACTAAAAAAAGTAAAAAGCGTAAGCGTAATTTGACTTATTGGACAACTATCGATAAGACAAATGAAAGCAACGTAAAACTTTTGTTGTGCATGAAGTAATCAATCATTTTTGATTGATCTTTAATAAACCTTTTAATTGAGAGAGGTAAAAGAGTTAAAACCAGATAATTGTGCTTTAAAGTATTCCCGATAAAATTGGGAGGCGCCGATTATCAAAAAAGTAAAAAGTATGCCAAGAAGTGTAAATCATGTAGCATCACGCGCCCGAAGAAAAAAATTACTGAAAAAAACTAGAGGTTATTTCGGTTCGCGTAGTAACGTTTGGACGGTTGCAAAAAATACCTGGGAAAAAGGTCAACAGTTTGCGTACCGCGATAGAAAAGTAAAAAAGAGAACATTCCGTGCATTGTGGATTCAGCGTATTAATGCTGCCACGCGATTGGAAGGAATGTCGTATTCACAATTCATGGGATTGTTAAAAAAGAACGACATTGAAATTAACAGGAAAGTACTTGCCGATTTGGCCATGAACCAACCTGAGGCGTTCAAAGCAATCGTTGAAAAAGTAAAATAAAGACTTTATTATTTAGGTGAAATACATTGAAGCCCCGACGGTACCGTCGGGGCTTTTTTTATGACTTTTTTGGGTTCGAAATGTCTTGCCTAAAATTACTTGTCACCTCAATCTTATCGAATAATTTTAATCAGATTTATAAGAAACAACTATTTATTGTGGCTTTTTTCTAATGCGTAAGTTGCAAAAGATGCCAGCCAATGCGCTCCGGCGTATTCTCCGGAATCCATTTTTTCGAAACTGTAGTTAAAATGGGTATCTGCAAAATCTACCAATTTTTGGTTATTTAAGGCGTAGCCCATTTCGAACAAACACCAGGCACGGCTAAAGTTTAAGCCGTCAAGGTGAGCGAGTTTACCATCACTTCGGTCGGTTACTTTAGCAATTTCAAGGAATTTATCAGGGTGTTTTTCAAACTTTGGCAGAAATGTTTTAAGCCACTGTTTAAATTCTTTTTGAGGTAGTATTTTTAACATGATCGATGCTTCCTGTAAGCATGGCGAAAGAAAATCAAATCCACCCGGCTCCCAGGTTAGCGGGCAATCACAATCAGAACTGTAATATTCTCTTGCTTTTCTTTCAATTTTAGTTGCCAGTGCAGTATTGTATTTTTTTGCCCAATCGTAAGCAAACGACATTCCGAAAGCAATATTACTGTGTTCGCCAATTCTAATGGGGTAAATCAACTTGTCAAGGAATTCTCCAAATTTACCCGACAGCAGATTAACCAGCGGCGAGAGGTTCGCCTGCAATTCCAGTGCTACCGGATCATCCCATTCGCGCAAAGCTTCATCGAGTTTTAGCAACCAGGCCCAGCCATAAGTCCGTTCGTAGGTATTGTTGTGTTCATCGTCGAAATAGGCAACTTCCTTCAGGATATTTTCAGCAGTAATATTATTCTTTAGTTTTTTTATAATCTCATCGCGGTGTTCAAAATCCGGAAATTCAGTCAGAATCTTTACCAAAGTCCAATGTCCGTGCACCGAAGAATGCCAGTCGAAGCACCCATAAAATGCAGGATGCATAACACGTGGCGGTTCCAGATAACTGTCATCACCCAACACATGCCCGGTTTTATTTGGATATTCCTGGTCGATACATTCGTAGGCAAAATGATACAGGTATTCAACTTTCTTTTGATCGAACGTAAGTTTTGAATTTTGAGCAGAAAGCAGATTGGTCATAAATAGAAATAGTAGTGTAATCGATAATCGCATAGTACATTACATTTTTATATGATGAAATTAAAAACAATTCTCGATAACCATTAACAATTCCGGTACTTATCGTTTAACCCAATGTTTTGATTTATCATTGGAATGATCTTTTTCAACCTCGACTGTTTGGTTTTCGCCTGTTTTGCATGTGCGATATAATCAGCAAATTCGCGTTGTTTACCCGGCGAGAATTCCTGAAATGAAAGCTTTAAATGATTATCCTGATTAAGGACTTCTTCCAATTCGGGCGGAATGATTAGCTTTTTATTTCGGTTGACTTTAACTCTTCTATTTTGCTTTTCATTGGCGATTGCTTCGTTTGCATAGGCTATAATTTTTTCCGCATCAATATCGTCGACAGTTACAAAACGCCACTGCCGCAATGCTTTGGTTTTATCGTTTTGTGCATTAAAAAGTACTTTTGCTTCGTCTTTTAACAATGCCCCTGAAAGAACCAAATAGCCACGTGTTCTTTAAAAACACCAAGGCCGATAACATTTTTTCCATTAACAGTGTAACACGGAGCTCCCCATTTTATGGTTTCTGAAAGTTCAGTGGATTTTAGCAAATCGCGGAGAACCATTAAAATATCCTGCCTCGATTGGGAATTCAGAATATATTCTTGTACGGTTTTTGAGCGCTGCATAAAACCTTATTTTTTCCGGGTAAAAATTGCAATGATTGCCGAAGTTACTATTCCCATTACAGGGGCGAAGATTATACTTTGTATCATATAACTTCTTAGATTAAAGTAAGCTTCAGCTTCTTCCTGAGATTTCAAACCATTTGCAACAGCATAGTCAATCATATTCTCGAAATAATGCGGTGTGATAACTTCAATAGTTAGATATTGAGTAAGAGGAGTAAGTATTGTAACACCCAAAGTAATGATTAACCCGCTTATAAACCCCTGAATCCAGGTCATTTTTCCATTAAAAGAATTCTTTCGTTTGTCGAGTAGAGCAACTACATAAACAACAACTGCTACAATGGCGAAGAAGTTGGTTACAATGGCGTGCTTTGAGATATTCTCATCGTGAAGCCCGGCTATTCTTTCTCCAAACATCCACACTAACTGAATGACGGCAAATAAAATGGCCCATTTAATTTCAATTGCAAATTTCTTCATAAATACGTAAGTATTGGTTCGTTAAAAAGAATGAATAAGTAGGCTTTATTGTTCAATTGCTATCTTGGTTTTGAACGCTTTTTTTCGCTTAGCACCAATTTTATCATTTTTCCAAACTCTTTATCACGCTGCCGTTTTTCGTACACTGTGCTGCTAAAATACTCCTGTTCGCGTTTTAGTTTCATGTAATTTTGGTAGACTTCTTCACTTAATTCGCCACTTTCAATGGCTGCTAATACTGCACATCCCGTTTTATTGCTGTGGTTGCAATCACTAAATTTACATTCTGAAGTTAGTTCAGAAATAGCATCAAAGGTCATTTCTAAAGCATCGGATGAGTCTGTAACTCCCAATTCGCGCATCCCCGGTGTGTCAATTACAATACTATCATTCTCCAAAACAAACAACTCACGATGACTGGTTGTATGCCTGCCTTTGCTGGTACTTTCGCTAATGGAACGTGTTTCGAGAACTTCCTTATCAAGCAGATGATTTATAATTGTTGATTTACCAACGCCTGATGAGCCAAGAAAACAATAGGTTTTAAATGCTTCGAGTTCCTTTTTCAAAAGATCAAAACCTTGTTTTGTTTCGTTGCTTAAAGCAATTGTTTTAATATTCTTAATCCGTTTTTTAACATCGTCGAGTAGTTCTTTACATTCGCTTTCCTCAATTAAATCAGTCTTTGAAAGGACCAATACCGGTTGAATATTGCCGGCATAACAAACTGCCAGATATCTTTCTAAACGATTCGGGTTGTAATCGTGACCAACAGCTTGTACAATAAATGCCACGTCAACATTGGCTGCAATAAGCTGTATATCGCCATGCTTACCAACAGCCTGGCGTTCGAGTTTTGAGAATCGGGGAAAGATTTCAAGAATGATCGCATTCTCGTCGTCCATAGGTGTAAAGCGAACCCAGTCGCCAACTGTCGGGAAATCAGCACCTGATTGCGCTGCAAACCGGATATTACCCGTTATTTCGGCTTTAAATACTGAAGTACCGCCCTGAATAATATAACGTTCCTTGTGCACTGTTATAACCCGCGCAAGCTCGTTAAGTGAAATTCCATTCTCCTTAATGTAGTTTTCAATCGAAACAGGAAGTAGTTGTTTTTTCATGATCAAAAGGCTTAATTGATAAATTTACACTTTTCGTTGTTTCCATTTTCCTTTTCGGAATAAATACAATGCGGTGATCGCCAAAAAAGATTCTGCTATTACAATCGACAAACTGGCACCAAACAAGCCCATATTTAGCACAATTGCCAGGAAATAGGCCAGTGGTATCTCGAACAACCAGAAGCTTACAAAATTGATTTTTGAAGGGGTAATAGTATCGCCGCTGCCATTAAAACCTTGCATCAAAACCATTCCCAGCGCATAAAACAGGAAACCAATACTAATCACACGCAGCGCCAGTGTACCATTGTCAATTACGGCAGTTTCGCCAATAAATAGTTTTATCCAGAACTCAGGGAAAACAGCCAGTATTATTCCCATAAGGCCCATAAAAATCATATTTACATAGCCGGTTATCCATACTGATCGTTCAGCACGCTCGGGCTGATTGGCACCAAGGTTTTGCCCAACAAGTGTTGATGCTGCATTGCTAAGTCCCCATGCAGGAAGCAGCGCGAAAATTATTATACGAATGGCAATGGTATAGCCGGCAAGTGCTTCCGGGCCGGAAACAGCAATAATACGTACGAGAAAAATCCAACTCGACGTTGCAATAAGGTTTTGCAATATTCCTCCACCTGATATTTTCACCAGTTTCAACATTACATTAAAACGTACTTTCAAACTGTGCCAGTAAAGCCTTATTCGGTGGTGTCCGCTAAACAATAAATAAAACTGGTACAATACTGCCAATCCGCGACCAATGGTAGTCGCAACAGCTGCTCCTGTCAGTCCCATTTCAGGGAAAGGACCGTATCCAAAAATAAGTAATGGGTCGAGAATAATATTGATAATATTGGCCAGCCACATCACCCGCATGGAAATGGCTGCATCTCCGGAACTACGAAAAACAGCGTTAATAATAAACAGCAGCATGATTACGGCATTACCGCCAAACATGATGGCAGGGAAGAGGTAACCTTCCTCAGCCATCGTATCAGTTGCGCCCATTAGTTTTAAAAAATCGGCGGCAAATAAAACGCCGGGAATGGCAATACAAACTGAAAATATAAAGCCTACCAGCATGGACTGAAAAGCTACAACACCGGCTTGTTTTTTATTTTTCTCTCCAATTCTTCTTGAAACAAGTGCAGTAGTTGCTACGCTAAGTCCTATGCCAATGGCGTAAACAATGGTCATTACAGATTCGGTGAGTCCAACCGTTGCCACAGCATCGGCGCCTAATTTCGAAACAAAAAAGATATCAACTACGGCGAATACGGATTCCATGATCATTTCCAGCACCATAGGAATAGCCAGAATAAAAATAGCTTTGCCGAGGCTGCTTTTAGTGAAATCTCGCTCGGTACCTCCAATTGCTTCTTTTACATCGACCCATAATTCTTTAAAATCGATGTCTTTTAGTTGTTGTAAAGACAAAACATTTGCTCTTTTGAGTAACATGGTAAAAATATGGAAATAAATGAATTAACTAATTGAATAATCTCTATGGGCCAACCTTAGAACGGTCGGCAATTGGTGACGGCGATATTAATTGAGTTATTCATTTTTAGTTTTCATTTATTTGAATGCGACAAAGTTATGGAAATTAATTCTTATAAAGCAAATCAAATTTCAATAAATTTTTATTCGTCATTCTATTGAACACTTCGAACCGATCAATGTTAATAAGCTGAAAAGTAGCTACAAATGAATCCTAAACTAATTTATGTTTTTCTTTTTTTTGCACTTGTTTCATGCAATTACAAAAATCACTTCCCATCAAAAAAATCGGAACGTATATTAACCGGCAATACAACTGTAACACAACAGTATAGTAATAATTATGGGCCCTTTGAAACCCTTTTTACTTTTGTAACCCAGTTTGAGTCGCAAAATCCAGCATTTGATTTACAGGCATTTGAAAACGAATACGATCAATTTTTAAATAAAAAAAGTGAGGGTTTTAAAAATATTCAGGCATTACCAGCCTGGGTTGAAATAAACGGATTGTTGCTGGAATTAACCGGTAAAGAAAAATACGCTCAAGTATTAGAAGACCTTTCTGAAAAAGGGACTTTGACGGAATACATAAAACATTTCATTCTAACAAAATATGTTGATCATATTTATGTGAACCTGTTTGAGCCAATTGAAATAAGCTATAATCATACACTTGGTGGAGAAGTTACTTTCCGGCAGGAAACGTCATACCCCGAATCGGGAAGTGTGCGATTACACTTCGAAATGACAGAACGACGTTACATTGAGTTGAATATACGAATTCCGGAATGGGCAGAGGGAACAAGCGTTACCGTAAAAGGAGTAAAGTATTTTACACAACCCGGCACTTATTGTTTTATTGCTAAAAAATGGAAACAAGGCGATTTGGTAGAAATTGAGTTACCAATAGAAAAATATCCGGTGCGTTTGCCTTAATATCGAATCAAGTCTTTGATAATACGTCAAGCTGAACTTGTTTCAGCATCTTTGTTTATCTAAAGATTCCGAAATAAATTCGGAATGACGACTTTAACGGAAGAGTTAGAGTTATTACTAGCAGTTCGGCAAGGCATCAAAAATGGCTAGTCCGCCTTCCGATGTTTCGCGGTACTTACTTTGCAAATCTATTCCTGTTTTATACATGGTTTCCACCACTTCATCAAAACTAATCCGGTGACGTCCGTCGGTTAGTAAAGCGTAATTGTTATGAGATACCGCACGTTCAGCAGCAAATGCATTACGCTCGATACACGGAATTTGCACCAATCCAGCTACCGGATCGCAGGTAAGTCCCAGGTGATGTTCGAGGCCCATTTCTGCGGAATATTCAATTTGATAAATGGTACCGCCCATCATTTGCGTAGCGGCGCCTGACGCCATTGCACATGCGGTTCCAACCTCTCCCTGGCAACCTACTTCAGCTCCCGATATTGATGCGTTTGTTTTTACAAGGTTCCCAATAACGCCGGCGGTTGCCAGTGCCCTAAGAATGGTTGTTTTGTCGCTTTTGTGAATTTTTTTAAAATACTTTAAAATGGCAGGCAGAACACCACTGGCACCACAAGTTGGTGCAGCTACTATTTTTCCACCGGCAGCATTTTCTTCCATAACTGCCAATGCATAGGAAAACAGTTGCGAACGTCGCTTAAAAGGTGTTGCAAAGTTATGCCCTTTAGTATTGAAACTCTGCGCTTTTCGTGGAAGTTTTAAACCACCCGGCAATACTCCATCGGTTTTCAAACCGCGTTTAATACTGTCGAACATTACATGCAAAACTTCCTCCAAATAGTCCCAGATGTCCGGTTCTTCGAATTCGGCAACATATTCCCAGAAACTTTTTCCGTTACGGTTACACCAGTCTAATATTTCGGCCATGGTGGTATGCTCGTACACCTCAACGGTTTCCGATTTGGTGAAATCATCAATAATAGCACCACCGCCAACGCTGTAACATGTCCAGTCTTTCAACAGCTCACTTTCACTGCTAAAAGCCTTGAAACGCATGGCATTTGGATGTCCGGGAAGAAAGGTTTTTGGTTCCCAGTTAATTTGCAATGGACGATTGCCGAAACTTTGTTCGATGGCATAATCGGTGAGGTGGCCTTTTCCTGTAGCTGCCAGACTGCCAAACAAGGTTACCTCAAAACGATCTGCATTTTTGTTTTCCGCCAAAAACTTCTCGGCAGCTTTTTTGGGCCCCATCGTATGACTGCTGGAAGGGCCATGTCCTATTTTGTAGATTTCTTTTATCGATTCCATTGTCTAAATTGTCTTGTGCAAATGAAAGCTACAAATTTGAGATTCACAATGATTTTTGCGAGTTTTCTGATGAATGAATCATAGATATTTTTAAAACCTATTTCCGGGGCTAACTCGTGTAATTTAGCTTCTATTATATCTATGATTGATAAGTATATTTATTATTTTTATAAGTCTAATTCAATAATCTATAAAAGAATGAAAAACCTAAGCCTTTTTATACTGATTCTATTATTTATATCTTGTTCAAGTAAACAGGAAAAAGAAATAGAAATGCCTTTTTCAAAATCCGATTTTGAGAGTATGATCGACGGGAAAACAACCCAACTTTTTATTTTAAAAAATAAAAATGGAATGACGGTTGCAATGACCAATTACGGAGCAAAAATTGTTTCGATTTATGCGCCGGACCGAACCGGGATGTTCGCTGATGTGCTTTTAGGATTTAAATCGATTGAAGAGTACCAGAAATATGGCGCAAGTCATGGGGCTGTGGTTGGGCCTTTTGCAAATAGAATTGCCAATGCCAGTTTTACAATCGATGGCGAAACGTATCATTTTCCGGTAAACAATGGAGAAGCTTGTTTACATTCAGGGCCGGATAGTTGGTACCGAAAAGTTTGGGATTACAAGGAAAATGAAAACTCAGTTGTTTTTAGCCTGGAAAGCGCTGATGGAGAATTTGGCTTTCCGGGAAATAAAGAAGTGCAGGTTACCTATACTTTAACTGACGAAAACGAGTTGAAAATTGACTATAAAGTGACAACAGATAAAGCATGTCATTTTAATTTAACGAATCACAGTTATTTTAATTTGCGAGGTGAAGGAAACGGCGATATTCTTGACCATGTTCTTGTAATTAATGCTGATAAATCAACTCCGGTGGGGAGTTCGGCAATGATTCCTACAGGTGAAATTACGGACATCAGAGGAACAGCTCTGGACTTTACTATTCCGCATAAAATTGGTGAAAGAATTGATAGTGACCATCCTATGTTACAGTATGGAATTGGTTACGATTTTAATTATATTATTAATAAAGCTGAAGGTGAACTTGCTTTTGCAGCAAGTGCTTATGAGCCTGAAAGTGGCCGATACATGGAAGTGAGTACAACTGAACCCGGTGTGCAGTTATATACTGGCAACCATTTAAAAGGTACTGAAATAGGAAAAGCTGGAAAAGAATATACAAAAAGAACCGGTTTTTGTTTGGAGACCCAGCATTATCCTGATAGTCCAAATCAACCCAATTTCCCAACTACATTGTTAAAACCAGGTGAGACTTTAAAGTCTACTACTATTTACAAATTCTCAGTAAAATAAGAAATAAAGCAAACGAAAAAAGAGGAGATACACTATGTGTCTCCTCTTTTTGTATAAGGTTATTCTTTTATTTCTTGTCTTTTACCCGCATAAAACGGAACATATTCATGATCCAATTCGGAAGCGGGTGGTAGCCACGTTTGCGGAAATCGATATACCAGCCTATTTTTTTGATAATTGGTATTTTATGTGTTTCTACAAATTCGATCAATGTACCTTCGGGTGCCTGGATATAAGCAAAGTTTCCGGCGGCTTCGCCCATGTCGAATGATTCGGTAGCTTTTGCACTGTCAACAGTAAAAGGATAACCAATGGCTTTTGCTTTTTCGCGAAACTGATCCATGCCGTTTATATCGAAACAAAGGTGAATAAAACCCGGATCTCCCCAAATTCTTCCTTCGTAAATGTCTTTTGGTTTGTAATCAAACGCCTGAACCAGCTCGATAACCGACTGTCCAAAAAACGGGCTAAAAGCGCCTTGTTTAACATCCGAATGACGCAACAAAACTCTGCGGAATTTTTTGTCTCCACCAGGGATGCCTTTTAAATCTTCAAAAACTTCTGTTTTATCGTATACAATTTCATCGTATTGCAGAATATTCTGGTAAACCTTCAAACTGGAGTCAATGTCTTTTACCCCTATTACCGTTCCGAGCACTCCGCCACTTAACGATTTTTCTTTTTTACGGAAAACACCTTCCTGGTCTTTTATTTCCCACATGTTTCCATAAATATCCTTCATGAAAAAGTGATCGTTGCCAGCCGGATCTTTTGAAATAGGAGTGAGCAGATTGAGTTTCGATGCTTTGAATTTATCGTAAACGGCCTGAACATTCTCGGTTTTTATTTTGCCAATATTAATGCCTAAATCACCCAGTTGAATTTCAAAATTGATTGGCTCAGGCTTTTTTCCGGTGTGTTGCCATATTTCAAAACCTCCGCCACCTTGCATATTAAGCGCCAATACAGCTCTTCTGTCGCGTGTTTTTCCTGCTGTATGCGCCAGCATCAATTCCGCCGTCGCTTCATCTTCAAACATTCTAATATCCATAGAGAAATGTTCGCGATACCATTTCCATGCCTCCTGAAGATTTTCAACACCAACTCCTAGTTGCTGGATTCCGTTAATTTGTGCTTTCATACTCGCTTAATACTTATAAATTATAGTGGTTTCACGCGCGAAGCCATGTAGTAATACAAACGCGGCAGAAACCGACGGATGTGTACCATAATAACCTCTGAACCACCTACCAATATTTCTTTTCTTTCTTTTTTCAGTTTTTGGCAAATCACTTTTGCACATTTTTCTGCCGACATTCCGGAGTCTTGTCCGGCATCCATTTTCGAATGTGTTTTGCCCTCTTTATCGATTGCATTCACCGATATATTTGTTTTTATACGTCCGGGAATGATAATCGATACTGCGATCTTGTTTTTTGTGTTCTCGGCCCGTAAACTTTCGAAAAAACCGTGTAGTGCTTGTTTCGATGCAGAGTACGACGACCTATACGGAAAACCAAATTTACCAACAATACTTGATGTTACGGCAATTTGCCCGCCGCCATTTTTAATCATTTGCGGTAAAACCTTTTTAGTTAATGCGATGGTTCCAAAATAATTTACTTCGAAAATTTTACGATCGACACTAACCGGAGTTTCAGCTACAAACGAACGCTGACTGATACCACCAAACTGGTATAGTGCATCAACTTTTATGTTGTTTTCTGAAATGAATTGAGCAGCAGTTTCAATGGATTGTTCGTTGCCCAAATCAAAAGGCAAAACAATTGTTTGACAACCGTTTTTTACGCAGATTTTTTCGGTCTCTTTTAAGGCCTGTTCTTTTCTGCCTGAAAGAATGAGCGTTACATTATTCGACGACAACTCAACAGCTACCGCTTTCCCAATGCCCGATGATGCTCCTGTAATCCATATTGTTTTTCCGGAAAAATCCATTTATTACATACTTTCAGCGTGCCACGAAGATAACAGAATATTCAGCTGAACAAAACGATTACAACTGATTTTACCACCTTAAAATTAAAAAAGTTAAGATTCTGAAAATGTGATTTTGATTTGTATTGCCTCTTAATTGTTAAGTTTCTGATTTAGGCTCTGAAAGCCTTCGCCAAGTATTTCTTTAGTGTCCATAACGGTAATAAATGCATCGGGATCAATTTTACTGATAAACTCCTGTAAAATGGCTACCTCGCGTCGACTAACAACCGTATAAATAATCTGTTTTTGTTCTCCGGTAAACATGCCTTCTCCATTCAGGTATGTCCCGCCACGTTCCAAATCTATCAACAGTTTTTCTTTTATCTCTGCATGTTTTCGCGAAACAATAATAAGAGCTTTGTTATAACTGACGCCTTCAAGTGCAGTGTCAATCAGTTTTCCACAGATATAAATTACAATTAAAGAGTAGAGTGGGATTGCCCAATCGCCAAACGCAATTAATCCAAATAAAACAATTACCGAATCAACATAAATCATCAGTCTGCCAATCTGTATGTGTGTGTATTTGCCAATGATCATGGCAATAATATCCGATCCGCCGGAAGTAGCACGCGACTTAAAAATCAATCCTAAACCGAAGCCCATCAGCACGCCACCAAATAAGCAAGATAAAAGAATATCGTCCACCAATGGAACTTTTGCATCAGGGCGCATAAGAGTAAGAAAATCAGTGAAAACAGCCGTTAACACCGAACCTGTGATCGTTTTAATTCCAAAACGTGGTCCTAGAATTTTAATCCCGGCAATAATCAGTGGAATGTCAATCAATAGTGCAAAAGTACCTACCGGTATTCCCTCGGGCCAAAAGGAGAAAACGCCTGCTGTTAAATAATGCACTACAATGGCAATACCATAAACACCGCCGGGAACAATTTTATGTGGTGTAACAAAAAATACAAAAGCGGTTGCCAATATAAATGAGCCGGTGACTAAAAGCAGGTTGTCCTGAATCCACTTTTTACTGAAAATTTTGTCTTTTGTTAAGAATGCCATTGCGCTGAAATTTTTCGCAAAAGAACACAATTTTAATGGATTAAAAAACAGATAATTGTCAGCAAATAATGATCGTTAAAAACAACAACTAAGGAAGGTTGTTTTGCTAAAATATGGAAGATATGTACTTGGTTTTCGCTTTGAAGACTAATCGAGTGTAAAGCGATAAGAAATTGTTCCTTGCTGAAATGCCGGCGCATCTTCGTCAAGATTAAATTTTGCTTTTAAAGCAGCCTGTTTGGCTTCGTCCCAAAATACTTTATTGGCAATTGTTGTTCCACGCACACCGGGTTCGGCTGAGGTTACTTTGCCATATTTATCGACCGTAACTTTTACAACTACAATTCCTGCATCGTTGGCTGGGTAGTTGGGTTTTGGGAGTGATTTTGCCGATCGTCCTGATAAACTGAACGAAATACCCGACCCCTGATTTCCGGAGCCGCTGCCACCATCGCCATAATTTCCTGAATTTGGATCGCCGGTTGGAACGCCCTGGTTTCCTCCTGGGAAAGTAACTCCCTGGCTTTGGCCCTCGCCGCTACCGGTTCCTCCGTCGCCCGATCCGCTGTTGGCAAATGCACCTTGTGTACGCGAGTTTATTTCAGAAATTTTTCGTTCTTCTTCTAATTTTCGCTGGCGTTCAGCCTCTTCACGTGCTTTACGTTCGGCTTCTTCGCGGGCAATTCTTTCTGCCTCTTCTTTTTGCTGGCGTTCAATTTCTTCTTGTCGTTGACGTTCTATTTCTTCCAATCGTTTTTGCTCTGCTTCTTCGGTTCGTTTACGTTGTATTTCTTGCTGTTGCTTACGCCTTTTTTCTTCCAGCTCTTCTTGACGTTTACGCTCTTCTTCCTTTTTCTTTTTCTCGGCGGCATCAATCGCTACCGTTTCTTCGTAATCCTGAGTCATTGCCACTTCCTCGGCAGGTTCAGGCTCCGACGTTTCTACAGGAGGTGGAGGAGTTTGTTTTACAGGTGGGGGCGTAGATTGTTTTTGTGCCGATTGAGGTGGAGGAGGAGATGTTTGTTGTTGCCTGCGTGCCGGACTTGGTTCGCGGTTGCCTAATCCGGTTTCTGAATCACCAAAGTTAACCAGAATACCTTCTTCTCCGGGGAGAGGAAGTGGTGTAAAAAAACCAAGTACAAGCAATAATATCAGCACGATTACGTGAAAAATAATCGTTCCGGCAAGTCCTTTTTTCTTTTCGCTATATTCCTCTCTCTCTATCATCTACTTTTCTATTCAGCCGATGTTGCCAGTATCATCTTATACTTATTTCGGCGGGCAATGTTCATAATTTTTACGACCTCGTTAACAGGCACCTGTTGGTCGGCATGTAAGGAGATAAAAATATCATCGTTGCCTGAACCAAACTTATTTTTTAAAAATGGTTCAATTTCGGCAAAGTTTATTCGCTGAAGATTATTATCGTCGTTAATATAGTATTTCAAATCGGATGTAATCGATATGGTTGTGATTGGCTTGGCTGCTGTTTGATTGTTACTTTGTGGGAGCAACAGCTTCAATGCATTTGGCGCAATCAGTGTAGAGGTAACCATAAAGAAAATAAGCAACAGAAATACAATGTCGGTCATTGACGACATGCTAAATGCAGCATTTACTTTATTTCTCTTTTTTAGTGCCATTTACTTCAGGTTATGCTGGTTCGTTTAACAAATCCATAAATTCAGAAGTGGTAGCTTCCATTTTAAAAACCACTTTTTCAACATTCGCAACAAGAATATTGTAGGCGAAGTATGCAATAATACCAACTATCAATCCGGCAACTGTAGTTACCATTGCCTGGTAAATACCAGTTGAAAGAAGCGTTACATCAATATTGTTTCCAGCGTTCGACATATCGTAAAATGCCTGAATCATTCCCATAACTGTGCCAAGAAATCCGATCATCGGAGCTCCACCGGCTACCGATGCCAAAACCGGAAGTCCTTTCTCCAATTTTGAGATCTCGAGGTTACCTACATTTTCAATGGCGGCATTTACATCTGTTAGTGGCCGGCCAATACGGCTGATACCTTTTTCCAACATACGCGAAGCAGGGTTTGGATTGCTACGGCAAAGTGCAATCGCGGCATCAATCTTACTTGTAGTAATGTAAACTTTTATTTTCTCGAGCAAACTTGAATCAAACCTCCCGGCTTTTTTAATGGCAAAATATCTGTCGAAAAAAATGTAAACGGCAACTACCGATAAAAACAAAATCGGGAGCATAATCCATCCACCTTTCATCGCCAGATCGATAAATTTTGTTGAAATGCCTTCCGGCTCGGTTGCCATAGCCTCCATCTCTTGCGGAAGATCAGCTTGAATCATCAATAAATTAAACATGTTTATCCAATTATTTTTTTTACAATTCTAAAATAAAAACGAGGTATAACCTCAAATATTATACCTCGCTAAAATAAGCAATATTTTTACCGCTTTGTTTGCTTTGTCAGTCCTATGTTATTTAGTTATGAACAACTGTTTTTTGATAGTTTACAAGCCAAACATAACGTAATAAGTTGCAGCACCTGCCAAATAACCTATAAAGGCCAGCCAGCTGATTTTTTTCAGGTACCATATAAAATCGATTTTTTCAAGTCCCATTGCAGCAACACCGGCAGCCGAACCAATAATTAATATACTGCCACCGGTACCTGCTGTATATGCCAAAAATTCCCAGAATGGACCGTCTTGAACGAAAGCAACCTGGTAACCAACAGCACCGGCATCGGCAATTGGGTAC
Organism: Draconibacterium halophilum; assembly: GCF_010448835.1. NCBI lineage: Bacteria > Pseudomonadati > Bacteroidota > Bacteroidia > Marinilabiliales > Prolixibacteraceae > Draconibacterium > Draconibacterium halophilum. The sequence continues at coordinate 2,865,291 of NZ_CP048409.1, read as the reverse complement.
ATACCCATTGCGCCAGCAACCAGCGGAACATTATCAACAACTGAAGAAAGTACGCCAATAGCAAGGTCGATCAAGTAAATATTTCCAAGATTATTATCGAGATAAGTTGCCAGAATATTTAAATGCCCTGCAGATTGTAATGCCGCAACTGCCGAAAGTATACCAAGGAAAAACAATACGGTTGGTACATCAACACGCTGAAGAACAGCTGTAACTTTAAGTTTATCTTTAATTGCTTTTGGCTTGTCTTTATGCACTATTTCGCCAACAACCCATAAAAGACCTAATGAAAGTAGCATTCCCATATAGGGTGGCAAGTGTGTGGCCGTTTTAAATACAGGCACAAACAGCAGTCCACACACCCCTAATATCAGGAATAAAATTCGTTCTTTTTCAGTAGTGTATTCTATTTCATCTTCAGCAATTACCGGACGGGCAACATTGCCTTTCATTGTGACGGAAAGTATTGCTAGCGGAACAACCATACATACCAAGCTAGGTAAGAATACATTAGCAATAATATTACCGGCTGTTACCTGAGCACCAATCCACAACATAATGGTAGTTACATCTCCAATTGGCGACCATGCTCCACCGGCATTGGCCGCAAGTATAACCATGCTGGCAAAGAACCAGCGGGTTTGTTTATCATCGATAAGTTTTCGGAGTAATGCAACAAGAACGATTGTTGTTGTAAGGTTATCGAGTAATGCCGACATGAAAAATGTAAGTAAACTAAGTATCCATAGTAGTTTAACTTTATTAGTAGTCTTAATTTTGTCGGTAATAATTTTAAATCCTTCGTGTTGATCAACAACTTCAACAATGGTCATTGCGCCGAGCAGGAAGAATAAAATCTCACTAATTTCTCCTAAGTGATGAATTATTTCAGATTCAACAATAAACTCATGTGCAGCATGTAATCCATGCGAATCGGGATGAGCGGCTAGAAATGCTTTCCATGTTGGGCTAAATCCCAGGTGTAAAATACCTTCAGCACCAAGAACATAAACAACCCAGCATAATGTGCCAATAATTAAAGCCGATGCAGCTTTATCGACTTTTAGAGGATGCTCCAGTGCTATTGCAGTATAACCCAGAACAAATACGACAACCATTAATATAAACATAATATAAAAAGTAGTTTGATTTTTTTTTTGGGCAACAAAAGTACTTGAAGTTTGGGTTTATAAAAGATATTTCTGGAATTCTTTTTTTATTTGTTAAAAATGTAACATTCTATAAAAGAAAAAATAACTATTTATCTACCTATCTTTCTTATTAAATATAGAACTGAATTTTTTAACAAGTTCATCAATAGAGTTAAACTCCTCCTTAAAAGACAGACCTATGCCCTGAGTATAAGGAGCTGTATCGTAAATCAGATTGTTATTTGACCGATTGTAAACTTTAAACAGAATTTTTCCGCTGGGAACCAGTTTTACGCTCATCTCAAAGTCGCCAACAATCTGGCTACTATTGTTATTATTGGTGCTGTATTGATTGGTATTATTACCGATATTTCCGTTTAAGGTAACCCGATCATTAAAAATTTGAGTACTTAAAGCCAGCTCAATTTCATCGTCGGTTACCTGATTTCCCGGGCGATAATTAATTCCAACATCCCAGTTTTCATCTATTTGCGATAGCCAATTACTAAGCTGGTTTGAGAATACTTCGCTTGCTGTAGTCCCGATCATATTCGGGTTCTGGGCTTCAAAAGTACCACGCAGATAATCAGGTGTATAAAATTTTCCGAGAACGATCAAAGACAGGATCTGTTTGTTCACTTCCTCCTCAGTTTTAAAAAACTGTTGCAACTCATCACGCAACGGTTCTTCAATATTCGGGAAATTTATGTCGAATTCGATGGTAGGATTAACCAGTTCGTCCTTAAGGCTAATAATACATTCTACAGGCACACGATTGGTTTGTGAAAAATTCTGGTAACTTGTTGGTAAGTCATACAATGAGGCTTTTAGTTTGTAAATTGCCTGTAAGTCAACAACAGCATTGTATGGGTCGCCCGACCAAAGTATTGAACCACCTTGTTCAATCGAAAAGCGTTTGTTCATTACATTTTGCAATGTGAATAAATAATCGCCTTCGGTTGGATTATAATTTCCCGAGAGACTCATGTTCCCTTCATCGTCCATTTCGAAAAGCAGGATTCCTTCACCTTTTGCCCGAATTACATCGCCTATTTGCGAATTGTAAATAAGCTGAACCTCTGCATCGGGAGTGGCTTCAACGGTAATGCTTAAGTTAAATCCTCCATCCTCTCTGCTTGATCCGTTTGTAAAAAAAGTCGATTCTTCCTTTTCAACATCAGGCTCTACAAATTTCAGAAAGTCATATTGTTTGAGTTCAGTTTGGCTTTCCATCGATATTTTAATATCGGTTCCAGGCAAAGTTGTTCCAAAGCAATTTAAATTAACGCGTTGTGCCTGTCCTTCAATTTCAACGCCTCCGTTGGCCATTACCACGCCATAAAATTGTTCGTTATCTTTGGGTTTGGTATTAAGTGCTTTTATCTTATTCGACCGAAAATTCAGGTTATAAGTCATGTCCTGAAAATTTCTTTGAAAAATTTCGCCATCAAAAATCCCGGAATTGTTTTGGTCATCAAAAACAATAATATTATCAAAAATAATACGGTGATCCTTAAAATATACCGAGTCGGTAAAATGATAAGGAACCTGAGTGGCATCAATAGTAAAACCGGCGGTTGAGCCCAAAAGTGCACCGTTTAAAAGGATGCTTTTAACGTTCCCTCCAAGATTTACTTTCCCGGATGCCACTCCCCGAAAATTAGAAAAATTTTGACGCATAAAAGCCGACATGATTAATAACGAGGCACTGTCAACTTCTATATCAAAATCCAATGCTCCGGAGGATGGAGTATAGGCTCCGGTGGCATAAAAGTTTGTTTTATTATTCCGAATCACTTTAAGTTTTGTATCGATGGCAGAGCTTGCCTGATTCCACTGGGTTGATAAGGAAATAGTACCCATGTATTCATTCTTATACGAAAGGCGATCGATTTTTAAATCGGACAAAATAACGGGTTCGTTAAGTAAACGGGAAAAACCAATGTACCCATTTACTTTTCCTTTCACATCTATTTTCTTTTCGAAATATTTATCAAGGTAAGTTAAGTCGATATTTTCCATGACGAGATGGATAACATCTGCTTTTTTATCTGTCATGCTTCCATTGATGGCGAAGACTTGATTCTGGTGTTGAATTTTAAATCCTTCGACTTTGATGGCAGTGGAATCGATGCTTGCATAAAACGGATTGACCGACCACAAAGTATCGGCAACATAAATTTGCGATGGTTGGCCATAAATATCGATATGACGATGTCCGGAAGAATCGGAAACGGAGAATTTTGATTGTGTTCTGATGGCACCGCTGTAAGTCAGTTCATCATAATTACTCCACGATATTGCATTGTCAATTACATTGTCGGCTATTTTGGTGTCAACCGTAAAATTGTAAAGTTTAAGTCCACTTTTCTGATAAAGTTCGCCAATTCTGAATTTTGAATTATAAATTCCATTCAACGAATTGTTACCGATATACACATCGCGCGCCCAGTTGTCTTTGTATTTTATTCCCGGAATACTTCCGTTCAAACTCAGTCTTTTTCGGGCAGCGTTAATTTTTCCATACAACAAAAACGGACCTTCAAAAGCTAAATCCGGCAAAAATATTTTTACAAGTGGATTAACTTCCTTAGCATTAATATTGTAATTAAAATTGTTTTGGTTGCTTGTTAAAGGGGAAGTAGTAATTTGTGCTGCCGGAACATAATGATTTACCAATTGAAAGAAATAGTTTTTTAAATTTTTAAAGTTGTAGGTACCCAGAATTTCGGCATCAAGAAAATCAGACTCAATACGAAGTTTATTTTTATCATTTTGTTGATTCGCAAGAAACTCAATTCCCTCGAGGTTTACTTCTCCATATCGGTTGCTGTAAGCCCCTTCTTTAACCGAAATCATTCCGTTAACATTGTCAATTCTGTCGCCGGTAAAATTGGCATCCATTTTAAAAGTCATATTGGTTGCCGGGAAATTCTGCGTTAAATTAAGCTTGCCGGGGTAAGCGTGCCTCAGGTTTAAATTAAAATCAAATCGGGGAATTTCATTATTTAAATCGAGTTCTCCAATAAAAGTAAAATCGAGGTTAGGATCCTGAATTTCAAGCAAGCCATCGAACATTTTTTCGCGTAAAATACCATCGAATGATAGTTTTTTATAATTGTAGTTGTTGTATTCTATACTATCAATAGTTCCTTTAAATATGCCGGAAACAACTTCTGTGGTTTTGTTGAATTGCCCGTCGGCAGAACCTTGTAAAGTAATTGCTCCCAGCTGGTCTTGTTTAAAAAGTTCTCCTAACTGAAAGTTGGTTGTTTCAATATTACCGCGGTAATAAATTTGCCCTTCTTTTTCGGGCATAACTAAAATATCGGTAGTTAATGTGCCCATTTCGCTTTCCAGCGTACCAAAAGTTACAAAATCAGTTAAAAAGCCACTAAAATTACCTCTAAAATGCAGCTGTCCTGCCTCATAAAAACTTTCCGGAAATCGGATATAATTGTTTTTTGCATTGCTTGGTAGTCGAATACTGCTAATATCTTCAAAAGTTGTTTCTGATTTTTTTAGATCAAGAAACAGATACATATCGGCAGGATTTAGCAGGTCATTCACATAAAAGTCGAGCAAAGCATTGGTTTTATTACCGGTTTCCAGGTACAGATTTTTTCCTTTCAGGTCGTTCAAACTACCATAAATAATTCCTGAAAGTTTAATTTTTTCCCTCATACCTTTTAGCGAGGGTATCATTGCGCCAATTTCCTGCATGCCAATTTCCGAATCTGCAATTTGGATATTCATGTCGAAAGTGCGGTTCATCGAGTCTTTGGCAGTGTAAAACTGAAAACGCATATCAGTATTAGTGATTGATGAACCATTACTTACCATATTAAAGTTGTTAATAGTAAGAACTTTGCCAACATTTGTAATGTCTGCCGCGGCCTGTTTCAGTTGCAAATTTTGTCCGGAATTTACACTTAAATCTTCTATTCTGAATGAAAGGGAGTCTCTGTATGAATAAAAATTTGAGACATTAAGATTTAAGTTACGAGCATCAACAATGGGATAGCTTTCATTTCTGCTGTTTTCAAATCTTATCTGCATATCGCTAAACTTAAATTCCTGGCAGGCAAATGTCCAGGCATTCAGGGTATCCTTTTCCGGATTGGCTCCATATTCTTCGATCAGAAATCCAAAATTGAACACGTCTGTTGAGTCTTTTGATATATATATACGGTTATTATAAAAGTCCAGTTCTTTTAAAACAATTTGCCTGCTTTTAAATTTAAGTGTATCAATTCGTGTCCTAATCAGCTTGCTGTAAATCAAGGTATCACCAAGCCTATCTTTAATCAGTACATCTTCAAGTTCTAAACGTTTGAAAAAACCAATATCAACTTTGCCAATTGTTATATCAGTTTGCAGGTCTTTCGAAAGATTTTTGGCTATTTTTTGGGTTATTTTTGTTTGTACCCAGCTGTTTTGGATAAGCACAATACCAGCACCCAGCAACATTATAAATGCTGTCAGCAAAACAATAATTATTTTCCAGCCTTTTTTAATAGTTTTGCAATTTTAGAGCGAACATAATCCATTTCAATCAATAACAAAGAAAAGGATATGTCGTTTTGTTAACTATTTATTTTTAATAAGTGCAAAGATATAAACCCAACGGCGTTTATCTTGTTTTAGTAACGTAAAAAAGGGAAGATTTATATGGCTAACAAAGGAATTATTATAATGGGTATCGAATCGTCGTGCGACGATACTTCAGCTGCCATCATTCGCGATGGTGAAATTCTGTCGAATGTTGTCGCATCGCAGAAAGTTCATGAAGATTATGGAGGAGTTGTTCCCGAGCTGGCCTCGCGTGCACATCAGCAAAATATTATCCCGGTGGTGGACCTGGCAATTAAACGGGCCAACATCCGTCGCCATGAAATATCGGCTGTTGCTTTTACTCGTGGTCCCGGACTTCTTGGATCGTTATTGGTAGGCACCTCTTTTGCAAAAGGTTTTTCGCTGGCAGCAAAAATTCCATTAATTGAAGTAAACCACTTGCAGGGACACGTGTTGGCGCTTTTTATTAAAGAAAATGGTGTGGAATTAAAAGCGCCCAATTTCCCGTTTTTGTGCTTGCTCGTTTCCGGTGGAAATTCGCAGATTATTCTTGTGCGCGATTATTTAGACATGGAAGTGATTGGGCAGACGATTGACGATGCAGCTGGAGAAGCTTTCGATAAATGTGCAAAAGTAATGGGCTTACCTTACCCTGGCGGTCCCCATGTAGATCGATTAGCAAAAGAAGGTGATCCAAACCGTTTTGAGTTTTCGCGACCCCGAATTGCTGGTTTAGATTACAGTTTTAGTGGCCTTAAAACAAATTTCCTGTATTTTTTGCGCGACAACCTTAAAGAGAATGAAAACTTTGTGGAAGAAAATATGGCTGACCTTTGTGCATCATTACAGCATACCATTATTGAAATACTTTTGAGTAAATTAAAACGAGCTGCTAAAGAAACCGGAATTAATGAAATTACCGTTGCCGGTGGTGTTTCGGCCAATTCGGGCCTACGAAATGCACTGCAGGAAAATGCAAAAAAACACAGATGGAATCTCATTATTCCCAAGTTTGAATATACAATGGATAATGCGGCGATGATTGCGATTACCGGATACTACAAATATTTGAACAAAGAATTTACCGGGCAGGATGCTGTTCCGTTTGCGCGAACTCAATTGTAAATTCTTCAAGAAAACTCAACATTTTGATATTTGAAAAAGAACTTGTTCATGGTAAGCTGATAAAACGTTATAAACGGTTTTTGGCTGATATTGAATTGGATACAGGTGAAGTTGTTATTACACATTGTACCAACTCCGGATCGATGAAAAGTTGCCTTGAAAATGGGGCAGAAGTTTTCCTTACACCAGTCGACGATCCTAAACGAAAAACAAAGTTTACCTGGGAAATGATAAAGATAAACGGCGATTGGGTAGGCATTAACACCGGAAATCCAAACAAATTGGCTTACGAAGCCATCTCGAGTGGTGAGCTACCCGAATTTAACGGATATACAAACGTAAAGCGCGAAGTAAAATTTGGCGACTCGCGATTTGATGTTTACGCTGAAAATGAAAACGAAAAATGCTTTATAGAAGTTAAAAATGTTAGTATGAAAGAAGGCGAATATGCTTTGTTTCCCGATGCCGTTACCACGCGAGGGCAGAAACATTTAAAAACATTAATGGACGTTAAAAAGCGGGGAATGCGCGCCGTAATGCTTTACATCATCCAACGAAGCGATGTTTCTGTTTTTGCACCTGCAAAGGCTATTGATCCGGATTACGCTGCTTTGCTAAAACAAGCCTCGGAAGCCGGAGTGGAAATCATTCCAATGCAGGCGAAGGTAACACCAACCGGAATTGTTTTAAGTAGGAAACTACCCGTTGAGCTATAAAAAAGCCGGAATAAATTTGATTATCCCGGCTTTCTGATCATATTAAAATGTACTATTCTTCTTTTTCTTCAATCGGCACCAAATCGCCATGGTAAGAAATATGTTGACGATTTGTGCTGTTTACACTCAGAGAAGTTGATCCATTTGAACTTACATTAAAGAAATACTCCACTTTGTCGTTTTTATTTTTTGCAGAGAATTTAATTGTAAATCCTCCTTTTTTAGCATCTTCAACACTGTAATCTTTAATAGGGGCCTCAAAAATCATTGGTGAATCGGTAGATCCATACTCAACAGAATAAGCACGACCGAAATACGGCAGATAAGAGTCCACTTCTTTGTCTTTAAGCACAACACTGTAAGGCGTTGTCAGCGTTCGGCTTCTTCCGCTTGACGGAAGCATTTGTGTGGCATTAAATTGCCAGGCATTGGCTTCAACAATATCTTTTGTTTGCTCGGTAAGCATTGCTTTCCGCTGTGCTTTTTTCTCCTTTCTACTTAATTTTTTCTCCTGTGCATTTACTGCAACAATTGAAAAGATAAGCATACTTAATAATAATATATTTTTCATGACATAAATTTTTGTTTTTAATTTACAAAAATTATTCCAAGAGTCAAGTTGTTTACATAAATAGAAAAGGGATACAATTAATATCCCTTTTCGTGCAGTTTAACTAAATAAAATCATTTAAAATGATTTCTGAAAAAATGTTGTTTAAAGTTTTCAAATGTGTTTTTCAGTTTAAATTAATTTGCAAATCTGTAAATATCTTTCATTAATGCCTGTATTTTAATAAACTGTTGGCATCAAATACAAAAGTTCTTTTCTTTGCAAAAATTTTCTTCAAGCTTTTATACAAAGCTACGGCTTTTTAAAAAATATTAAAAAGAATAATATAAAATATTAAAAAAATAATTATCAATAAACCCATGCAAAGGATTACTGTTAGCAAAGAATTAGCTGAAAAAGTACCGGGAATTGTTTTGTCTTGCATTGAATGTGATGTGCAAATTCAGGTACAAAACAATGAACTTTGGGAAGAGATTGAATCAAAAATAAAAGAACTAAATAGTAGTTTGTGCGTGGAAGAGATAAGCAAAATGCCTGCAATTGCTGCCTCGCGAAGAGCTTATAAAAAGTGTGGAAAAGATCCTGCTCGCTACCGATTGTCGGCAGAAGCACTACTCCGAAGAGTTTTAAAACGCAGCGAGATCTACCAGGTAAATAATGTTGTTGATCAGTTAAACCAGGTTTCTATTTCAACCGGATTTTCAATAGGAGGTTACGATGCAGATACGATTGACGGAGAAATTACTTTTGGCATAGGAGAAAAAGGTGAACCATATAAAGGAATTGGGCGAGGGGAACTGAATATTGAATTTATGCCGGTATTCAGAGATGCCAAAGGAGCTTTTGGAACACCTACCAGCGATTCAGTAAGAACTTGTGTTACGAAACACACAAAACGATTCTTAATGATTATCATTGCCTACGAATTAAATGAAACGATTGAATATGCGACTAATCAGGCGCAGCATTATCTGAAAAAGTATGCCGATGCCAGTAACTTTGAACTAAAAACAATACAAGCAATATAATGAAAGGAATTTGTAAATTTTTGCTAAAAATAATGGGCTGGACTGTAGTTGGAGGTCAGGCTCCCGTGAAAAAATGTATCATTATTGGAGCACCACATACCAGCGCCTGGGATTTTGTAATTTCCTGGATGTTTTATACTTCGAAAGGAGCCGTTGCCAATATTCTTATAAAAAAGGAATTTTTCTTTTGGCCACTTGGCTATTTTGTACGAAAAATGGGTGGACTTCCCATCGATCGCTCAAAAGGAGCCAACGTTATTCGCCAAACTATTCAGTTGGTTAATGAACGAGATTACATTCATTTGGCATTAACTCCGGAAGGAACACGCAGTTTAAATAAACGATGGAAGGGCGGCTTTCATATCATTTCAAAAGAAACCGGAATTCCGGTATATCTTGGATATTTTGATTGGGGAAGAAAAGAAGTTTCGATTGGAGAGCCATTTGAACTTTCTGATAATGCGAGGGATGATATTAAACGAATGAAAGATTTTTACCGCGAAAAAGGCATTAAAGGGAAATTCCCGGAGAAGTTCACTACCGATTATTAATCGAAGGCAGAAATGCTGAGTTTAAGCTGAACACTCTCGAATTTATTTTCGTTAAACCCTGCAAACACACCAATATTGCCCGCAAAAAACAGGTTGTTAAGGCTGTAGCCAATTTCCCAATAATTATTATAATTGGGTGTGGTAAGGTAATTTAAATGAATACTTTCGCTCCATGTGCGTTTATTAAAAACCGAAAGGTACCGTAGCAGTAGGTATTCCGACCGGTACTCGGTCATTACATTCAGGTAACTGTTGTTAGCGCTTAAAGCATAGTCGTTTATGAGCTGAAAACGATGCGTAAAAGGGCGCATCATCACCGGGATTTCAGCAGTACGAAAATGCTTGTATTGCGAAAAATGCATTTGATCGGCTGAAAAATAGTGACCGGCAATTATTCTCCAATCAATACCACTACCAGGCGACAAATTGGCCTGCTGGCGCACCGAAAAATCAATCCGGTTAAAATCTGCGTTGGAGTCAAATAGATCGGGAACACTTTGTTTAAAAGACAGGTTGAATTCATAAAAATCATCGATAAATAAAAATGGTGATTCTTCGAGCCAGGGTTTTCGTTGCTTTTTGCGGAAATTCAAACCAAGACCGTAGCTAAAGCTTTTTTGTTCAGCAAGAGCGGGGTTGTCAGCTGTTAAGTCTCCGGGTAAGTTTGGTTCAAAATATTTATAATCAGACAGCGGGAATGAGCTATTATTTTCAAGCGGGTAAAAATGATCGAAATTGGCGTTGGCATAGAACCTGAAATTCGTTTTAAAACGCTGCGAGAAACTCAGGTGCAAGAATTCATTCTCGTATAATCGCATGTAGTTTTCGCCAAAAAACCATGAACTTAACGCATTTACAGCCGGAGTAATCGCCTGAAACCCGCTTTTGAAATCGTTACTTTGTTTTCCTGCAAAAAGAGTGATTTGATTTCCTACGGCCAGAAAATGAACAAATTGAATGTTGATGCTGCCAAACAACGCTTTACGGTTAAAGGCGTAACCAAGTTGTGGTGTAAGGTAAATTCGTTTTGTAGAGTCGACTAAAAATCCCAGTCGAAATTCCTGTTTGTATTTATAGCCGTCAACAGCGTTAAAATCGAAATTAACGGGCGATAGCAGTCCATCGTAACTTACCCGGATGGTAGAATCTTTTGAAATATCATAAGCTCCGGCCAATAACCTACTTACAAATCGCTTAGTGTTTTCGTTGCTGGAAACAGTATCACTTGAGACACCTTTTTCCTGCAGTTTTAAAGAGTCGGCCATTCGGTAACTTTCAATTTCGGCTTGCGTTAGCGGGATACTTCTCATCGAGTCCCATGCCATATTTGATCTTAACGAATCTTCGTTTTCTGAAATATGATAGCTTCCGTATTCAGATGCAACAATTGTAGAGTCTTTGTATTGTTCCTTTAAGATTTTGCGGTTCAGTCGTGCAATTTTTTTTACATCAGAATTGTTCAGTTCTTCATTGGCATTCAAACTGTTTAGCTCACTTATTAATTGCTGTTCTTTTTCGCCGGGTTCTCTTTTTTCCTGAACAGCATTTGTTTGCGCTGCATTTGTGGTGCTTTCGTACTGTATGGTGGTGTAGTTATTTACAATGGAATCATACTTAACTGATGCTCCGTAATAAAAGTTGCCCCGCAAACCCAACATGCCAAAATCTCCGGTAATATTATGCGAAACAGGCAGCCAGTTACCATCGCCTAAATTTTCAAACTGTTGTTTTATGTGGTAATTAAAAAATTCAAAACTTGATTTAAAATCGAGGTTGTAGATGCACCAAAGCCGGTCTACAATATAAATAAACCCTTCTACCAGTTCATCGCTTTTTCGCTTGGGCGTAACACGAATTTTAAACACATCAAAATCACCAATAGTAATAAAACCTTCGTAAACAAATTTGTAATGTTTGAGTGCTAAAACAGACAAGGGAGAAACCACTTCGTTGGGGCGTTCGTCGTAAAAACTGGCTGTCATTAATCCCATAACCGGCGGTTCATCAAAACCGGTAAGTGAGCTCTTTTTGCTTATAACCTGCTGGTTGTACTGATTGGGATAATCGAAAATAATGCGGTTTTGCGATTCGATTACATAGGTTACATTCTCTTTAAAATAATCTTTGAATTTTCGGCCATCTTCAACTTCCTGCTTTTTTATAAGGTTGGGAATGTTGCTAAAAGAAAAATTGCTTTTCATGTACAGGTCGGCACCATAATGTTTAATTTTCTTCCGGTAATATGGTGCTTTGGCAATGGCTTTACGCATAATAAAATAGGCCGGGTCTTCATCTCCGGGAAATACTTTTATTTCAGCCAGTTCAAAATTCTGATCCTGCAAGGAAATTGCAAGAAACAGACTGTCGGTTTGCAGGTTTACGATTTTTTCCTGCTTTTCATATCCCATTGAGCGCACCGTGAGGTGAAACGTGCCGGTTGGCAGATTAAAGCTAAAATTGCCGTTACTATTCGATGTTGTGCCCTGCCGCGTTTCCGAAATATAAATAGTGGCATAGGGCACCGGTTGTTTTTGCTCGTCCAGAATTTTTCCTGAAAGAACCTGACTGTTGACAAAAAAATGTGCAAAAAGCAAAATAAAAGTAAAACAAACCGACAGTTTCCGGGCAGTTGATTGTTTGATCTTTTGGGTATACATGGCTTAATTCTGTTTTCACTTGCAAGAAAAACAAAAAAATACTCTCGTTGAAATATTTATTGTTAAAAAAGATTATTGCTATAATCCCAAATCGTCGCTGACAGTGCGCATTGCATTAACAGCAAGATCCGCAAATTCCCGCAAGGGAATACCTATTTTTTCGCATTCCATTATGTTTTCGCGTTTAACAGAAGCTGCAAAAGCCTTTTGTTTCATTCGTTTTGTTACCGATTTTGTTTTTACACTCGCCAGTTTTTTATCAGGATAAACCAACGCAGTAGCGGTAATCAAACCAGTAATTGTTTCGCCGGCTGCCAGTGCGTGTTGAAACTCTGTAGTGCGATCCTTACCAGTTGCCACTTCGTTGTGCATCACAATGGCATCAAGCATTTCGTCCGATATTTTCCTTCTCAAAAGCTTTTCTGCGTAAGGGCCGTGCGTATTCGCATCGGCATTTGTAATTTCCACATCAATATCGTGTAATAAGCCGGCGATGCCCCATTCTTCTTCGTTTTTCCCCAGGTGTCTCGCCATTGCTCGTAGTACGGCCTCAGAAGCCAGACTGTGTTTAAGCATATTTTCTGCCTGCACATTCGATTTGAGTAGTTCCAGTGCTTCGTCTCGTGTGATCATATTCAAATTATTAATGTTCGTCGCATTAAAAATAGTGATAAATTTGTGCCCGTATTTTTATTTGAGCAACTAAACTTATTATCATGATTGAAATCGAGCGAAAATTTCTTGTTGATACAAGTAAATGGAGCCCAAAAGATTCAGGAACCTCTATTGTTCAGGGCTATCTTTCAACCGACAAAGAGCGGGTGGTGCGGGTGCGCATTAGAGGAGGTAAGGCCTGGTTAACAATTAAAGGCAAATCGCAGGGCATTTCGCGTATTGAAATGGAATATGAAATACCGGTCAGTGAAGCGGAGATTTTAATGGAATTGTGTCATAATTTTCCCATCAGAAAAAAACGTTATGTCGAGGAAATCAGCGGTATGACTTGGGAAATTGATGTGTTTGAAGATAAAAACGCCGGACTTGTTTTAGCAGAAGTTGAACTTGCGGATGAAAACGAAATAATTGAACTGCCAAATTGGGTAACAGAAGAGGTTAGTACCAATCATTTGTATTTTAATGCATGGTTGTCAGAACATCCTTTTACTACATGGTAACGCATCAAGTTTTTGAGACTAAGCAAATTAAAAGATAAGTGTTAATTGTTTAAGAATTTAAAATGTAGGATAAGATAACAATGGTATTATTTTTGCGTTTTATCCGAAAGTTAAAAACAGAGTATATGTTCTCAGGAAAAGGGAAGATTTTTTTATTCATTCTATTTTTTACCGGCTTCTCAAAACTTTTATTTGCGCAAAATTCACCTGTTGAAGATGAATTACTACGCCATAATATTCAGGTTTTAAGAAGCTATTTTATTGAAAACAACAATTGGCATGTTGTTAAAAAAGAAGTGGGAACCGATGTAGATGCCTTATTGCACTTTATTGAAGATGAGCCCATTAATGAGATTATTAAAAACCTGAACGATACGCAGCGTGTTAATGGTAATTATGTGACGCGTTTGCCGGAAAATGTTGATGACAGTCTCAGTGTTCCCGGTTATGTGCCCTACGCCGACCAGCAAATGGAGGTTCAGATAATTGAATCGGAATACAGGGCGAGTGTAAAACCTGAAGATATAACAGTACCTCCTGCTATTATTCGCGAAGCAGAAAACGAAGTTCGGCAAATACCGGAAGGTGAGGGGATGCGGCTTTTTGCCGATTCGGTTTATACTTTTCCTGATGAACTTTTTATTCCGGAAGTGATTCCCGACTCAATTTTGAATTCTCCTGATTTGTTTAATGAACTTGTACGACGCGATAGTCTTCGGAAAGAATTTGTTGAAGAGAAAAGGGTGTTTTATAACGACTCTGTTAAAGCAGAATATATAAGTAGAATTGTTAGCGTTTACCGCGCAGAGAAATATAATGAAAACCTGCAATACCGTATAAAACGCTACAAAGACGAGGTAAAACTTAATAATTATTACGTACTAAAAGCTTATAACGATGAAGTAGTAACCCAAGTAAACGATTCGATAAAAGCTGTTTTAAATGTATTAATGAGTTATGCCGATTTTATTGACACAACACATTTGACGCTAATGAATTTATATGGCGAGAAAGAAGATATTTTGTTGCAAAACGGAGCCGAACGATATTCTCGTATATGGTTAAAAAATGTACAGAATGACTCACTGGCAGTAACGGTTAAAAATACCGACAAACATACAGTGCAGATGTTGATCGACGATGGAGTTACTTTTTCGCGATTCAAAGAAAAACAAACCAAAGATTTTGATTTTGAGAGTTTAAAACCTAACAATAATAAGTTTAAAGGTGTAGGAAAAAGCTACGAGCTTGAAACGCCATGGATTATTGGTGGCGAAGGAAATATTGGTCTAACGCAAACTTACCTGGATAATTGGAAAAAAGGGGGAAAGAGCTCTCTGGCTACGTTAATGGTGTTAAAAGGGTTTGCAAATTATTCGCGGAAAGACGGTAAGGTAAAATGGGAAAACTCGGCAGAATTCAGAAACGGCTGGATTCGGCCTGGCGGCGATGAGTCGGAGTTGCAAAAAAATGATGACAAAATTGAAATCACTACGCGCTACGGATTAAGTGCATTTAAAAAATGGTACTACAGTGCCGAGTTGAACTTTAATACGCAGCTGTTTCGAGGATATAACTATCCGAAAGATGAAAATGCGGAAGCGCTTTCAGCATTTCTGTCACCATCAACAACCTATTTAAAAATTGGTTTAGACTACAAGCCCAACAAAAACTTGTCGTTGTTTTTGTCGCCGTTAACGATTAAAAATGTTTATGTTCGCGACACTGCACTGGTTGATCAGACAAACTTTGGTGTTCATGAGGGGAGAAAAGCTTTTTGGGAGCCGGGTTTAAATGCCGATCTTAGTTACAAAACCAAAATTTCCGATGACATTTCGTATGAAACTAAATACAAAATGTTTATCAACTACAAAGATCCATTCACGAAGTTCGACCTTAACTGGGAAAACAACTTTAAAATGCATTTGAATTCATATATCGATCTGCGATTGATGTTCCATTTTATATATGATGACGATGTAAAATTCCCGGTTTATAATGCCGCTGGCGACAAAACCGGAGATAAACCTAAGTTGCAGGTAAAAGAATTCTTTACCATTGGATTTTCGTATAAAATAAACCGGAAAGTAATGCGTACCCACCGAATACGTTAGTTCTGTTGTTTTTCAGATTGGTTGCTTAATAACCCTATTCTTTAAAAAGAAAAAAGTACTTTTGATAAAAAGATGAGTTCATGAAAGATTTAAAACGCTACTATACCTTAAACGCTGCCCCTAAAGATGTATACAACGCATTAACAAATGAAAAAATGCTGGAGATTTGGACCGGTGAGCCGGCAGTTATGCCACTGGAACCAAACACCGAATTTTCGTTGTGGGGGGAAGTATTTCCGGTATAAATGTTGAATTCGAACAAGATAAAAAGATTGTTCAAAAGTGGTTTTTTGGCGAGGAAGTTGATTCCTTGGTTACGATTAAAATGCATCCTCATACAAAAGGAACAAGCCTTGAAATTAAGCAAACAAATATTCCTGATGAAGCCTTTGATAATATTTCAGAAGGCTGGGATGAAGATTACTTTGGAGCGCTTAACGAATTGTTTATTTAAACTGGCAGAAGCTTCCCGTTGCTGTAGAACGGATAGGTGTTTACTTTAGCTCTTCTTGTAAAATATCTCTAATTTCCAGGAAATTACGTTCCAGCTTAAGCATGTTTTCAATAAAAAAATTATAAATTTCAGGCCATTGGTTTTGACGATGAAAATCGACACCTTTTAACTTCGTATAAATCCGGCAAACTTCGGCGGCACTGTCTTCTCGTTCATAATAAAACTCCCATTCCAGTCCGTTCTCGAATCCGTCTTCAATCACAGGTTTGTATTTTTCAAGAAATTCATAGGCTTTCAATCGTTTGTTTTCATTTTTGTTGCCCAGTTCAAGAATTACCAATGCATCTTCGCGGCTAACATCAAAACGCAGTGCTACACCTTTAATTTTAGTTTTGTGCAGCACCCATTTCCTTTTCCTGTATTTCAATTCCGGATGCACGTTGCATCGCTTGTCAAACAGCTGCCAGAAATCAGTTTTTAAACGTCTCAATTCCTCTTTTGAATACATGCGTCAAAGGTAAACTAAATTTAATTTTTACTTTTATCATTTGTAAAATGCGCCGTGTATGATTCATAAATTTCTCTTTCTCTTACACCTGACATTGATTTCTTGTATTTCAATGGCACAGTACGTTGAAGTAGAGGCTAATTACACTGCAATTGGTGATTGTATTTTTAGCGCCAGCAATAATGCAAAAGTGCCTATGTATTTGCATATTAATTTTGCCGATCTGGAAAATACTACATTCGACGAACCTTTACCGTATATAAAGAAACTCTCGCCGGGTTTTAACAGCCTTTTTACCCTTCAGCGCGATCTTGATGCTGATATTCCGCGATTTAATTACGAGATAAAAACTTTCCGGTCGAACCCAACGGCCGATGTAGATCTGGATTTTCCGTATTTAATTCCATTCAAAGAGCGTACAAGTTTACAGGTTTTTGATGTGAAAAGTATTGATGGATTTTGGGGAAATGAAAATCCGGAATCGTGGTTTGCAACAGGTTTTTATGCCAAACAAGGAGAAGATGTATTTGCCAGCAGAAATGGAATTGTCGCAGAAATTGCAGGAAACGTGAGAACTGGAGATTCGCGTTATTGGTACCATACATGGACAAACAGTATTACAATAATACAGCACGACGGAACTTTAATGTGTTACTATGGTGTTAAATGTAATCGTGGAGAACTTGCCGTTGGACAAAAAGTATTTGCCGGGCAAAAAATAGGGGAGTTGGTAAGTAAAAAAGGAGAGTTGATTGTGTTAATCTTCCACGATTCCCTATTCACCAAAAAGATGTCGTTTATTATTCCTCAATTTGTTATTAACGACAATGGTGATGCAGAAATACTGAATTCTGCAAAAACATACCAGGTATCTCACCCCATCTTAATCAAAGACCTGGAAATGACAAGGCGTGAAAAAAGAAAACACCTCAGAATTAAGTAACAGAAATTGAATCTTGCTTTTTTACTGCTCAATAAAAGGATTGAAAAACAGTAAAACCGTAGCTTAACGATGGTTTTATGATTTGAATAATTGTTAAAGAACATTAAAACTGTTTGTAAAAAATAGAGTCTACAACTAAATACAATGACAAAAGTCACAGAGATTTGTTACTCATTAATTACTTTTGTTAAAAGTATGATAAAGGCAAAGGGTGGAAAAACAATTAGTTAAAAGGAATTTGAACCCAAATTGAATAAAATTAACAAGTATACACCAATACTTATTGTTGTATATATTTGTTAATTGATGTTTTTTTTTCTAATTTGCCGATGAGTATTAAAAGTGAGTGAGTTAATTACTAATATTTATAAATTTTATTCTATGAAAAAAATTGCGCTAATGCTATTGGGCATTGCCTTGTTTGGCTTGCTTGTGGTTGAAGCACAGGTGAAAAGTATCAGCGGGACTGTAACCAGTACCGATGATGATATGGGAATACCTGGTGTTTCAGTAAGTGTTAAAGGTACCACAATTGGTACAGTTACGAATCTTGATGGACAGTATCAGTTGGATGTTCCTACTGATGCCGAAGCGTTGATTTTCTCGTTTGTGGGAATGAAATCACAAGAAGTTGAGATTAGTGGCTCAACAATTAATGTGGTGATGAATGCTGACCTGGTGGGGTTGGATGAAGTTGTGGTAGTTGGTTATGGTACTGCAACCCGACAGTCGTTTGTTGGTAGTGCCAAAACCGTTTCAAGTGAAAACATTAAGAGTAAGTCAATCTCCAATGTTTCACAATCGTTATCTGGTGAGGTTGCAGGTGTAAGTGTTATTAACACTTCTGGTCAGCCTGGTTCAACTGCTACTATTCGTATCAGGGGTTTTGGTTCGGTTAACGGAAACCGCGATCCTTTATACGTTGTTGATGGTGTTCCTTATTCGGGATCGTTGAATTCACTTAATCCTAACGATATCGAATCAACAACCATTCTGAAAGATGCAACCGCAACAGCTATTTATGGTTCGCGTGGTGCAAACGGTGTAATCTTAATTACTACCAAATCAGGTATGGACGGAGAAAGCGTTATTGAGGCTGATATTAAATACGGTGTAAACGTAAGCGGTATTGCTCGTCACGACGTAATCCAGTCGCCAGAAGAATACATTGGTCTTTCATGGGAATCAATGTACAACAGGGGAGTAGCAACTGGTCAGGCTGATCCTGCCGCATTTGCTAACGACAAACTTTTCTCTGGTAGTGGTATCAACTCAAAATACAACATGTGGAATATTTTTGATAGCGACGGAGATATTGATGTATCCCAGCTTATTGATCCGGCTACCGGACAAGTTCGCTCTGGAGTTCCAAGAAGATATGATCCGGAAGACTGGGAAGACTATGGTTTCCAAAGTTCAAACCGTACTGAAGCTAACATTACTTTCAGAGGTGGTAGCGAAAAAACAAAATACTTTACTTCAGTTGGTTATTTGAAAGATGTGGGGTACATTATTAATTCCGATTTTCAAAGATTTAATGCGTCTATTAACCTGGAAACAGAAATTAAACCATGGCTGACAACAACAGCTCGCATGACTTATGCACTGACTGAAACAAATAATAATGGTCAGTCGGAAGACTCAGGTAGTATTTTCTGGTTCACCGACAATATTCCTTCAATTTACCCGCTATTCTCGCGTGATGAAGCAGGAGACTTTATTGAAGATCCTATTTTTGGTGGTAATCAATACGACTACGGTAACGATCGTGGATTTGGTGCTTTGACCAACTCTATTGCCGACGCCCATTACGATCTGTCTCGTACTGATCGTCACCAGACAACAGGTAATTTCTCTGCTAACATTAAAATTATGGAGGGATTAACTTTTGAAAATACTTTTGGTGCTCAATATTATATGAGTAAATATAACAACCTTAATAATCCGTTTTACGGCTCTGCCGCAGGTCAAGGAGGTTCTATTTATAAATTTGATGAGCAGATGTTTACCTATAACGTATTGAACCTTTTACGTTACCGCACCGAGTTTGGCGAGCACTCAATTGAAGCGCTTGCCGCACACGAAGCAAACTTCTGGGAAAGAAAAAGAAATACAGCAAGTAAGTCAAAAGCAGTTCACCCTGATATTGATGACTTAAATAACTTTATTATTGTTTCTTCTCCTCCAACATCTTATACGGATGAAGTAAACCTTGAAAGTTATTTCGGTCAGGTGAACTACAACTACATGAACCGTTATTACTTGTCAGCATCAGTACGTCGTGATGGAACATCTCGTTTTATAGGCGATAACAAATGGGACAACTTCGGTTCTGTTGGTGCATCATGGGTAGTAACAGAGGAGTCGTTTATGGCAAATGCGCCAATTCTCGACTATTTGAAAGTAAAAGCCAGTTACGGTGTAATTGGTGAGCAACAAGGTGTTGGATTCTATCCTGCAATTATTTCTTATAATGTAAATAATCTGGATGATGAGATTTCAATTTCAGAACGTGAAGTTGGTAATCCTGAGTTAACCTGGGAAACTTCAAAAATGTTCCAGACCGGTATTGAATTTGCTTTGGGTGAATATGTAGATGGATCGATTGATTACTACATGAAAAATACAGATAACCTGGTATTCGACAGAAGAGTAGGACCTTCAGTAGGTTATGCATTAATTACTGTTAAC
Source organism: Draconibacterium halophilum (assembly GCF_010448835.1). Taxonomy (NCBI): domain Bacteria; kingdom Pseudomonadati; phylum Bacteroidota; class Bacteroidia; order Marinilabiliales; family Prolixibacteraceae; genus Draconibacterium; species Draconibacterium halophilum. The sequence goes on along the minus strand of NZ_CP048409.1, from coordinate 2,845,032 downwards.
GATGGTCGTTTACGCAACAGCGGTGTTGAATTCGATTTTACAGGTCATATCATTCGCCAGTCTGATTATACATTAGATATTACATTAAACGGTGAGATGTTGAACAACGAAATCATTGACATGCCTATTGACCCTGCTACCGATTTACCAAAAGTTTTGGATATTGCAGGTCGTTTTGGTCGTGCAGAAGGACATTCACTGTTTGATTTTTATACCAGAGAATGGGCTGGTGTTGATCCTGCTGACGGTGTAGGAATGTGGATTCAGAATTACTACGATGAAAATGGTAACGGTGCATTGGATGCAGGCGAAGGAATTACATCATTGTATGAATACCAACACGAAAACCCTGATAATGAGATTAGTAGTACTACTACAAAATCTTATTCAGCGGCAACTAATAAATATGTAGGAAAATCTTCTATTCCTACAGTACGTGGTGCTTTCCGTCTTAGTGCAACAGTTAAGAAATTCTCTTTAAGCGCACAATTCCTGTATAGCCTTGGTGGTTACTCTTACGACTTTGTTTATGCCCGTTTGATGGATAATGAGCAAGTGGGTAGCAACAACTGGTCGACTGATATTTACGACAGATGGCAAAAACCTGGTGACGTTACTAATGTACCACGTTTATCAAGTGGTTACGACACAAACGTTTCAAGTTCGTCAACCCGCTTTATTACAAAAGCTGACTATTTGAGCTTAAACAACATGCGTTTAGGATACGATTTCTCAAGCCTGGTTTCACAATGGGGAATTACCGGATTAACGTTATTTGTTTCAGGCGATAACCTGTTCTTATTAACTGCTCGCGATGGTTTCAACCCATCAACTTCAGAAACAGGTACTTCTGACTGGTATACCTATAATCCGTTAACAACGTATACTATGGGAATAAACGTTAAATTCTAAGAAGTGATTTTGAAATTAGTAAAAATGAAAAGTATTATGAAAAGAATATATATATTATCACTCATAGCAGTGTTGTTCGTAGGAATAACCGGCTGTGGAGACGATTTTCTGGAGGTTCAGCCAACCCAGTTCTTATCAGCAGAACAGGTAGCTGAAGCAGCCGAAAATAACCCGGATGTTGTTGCCGGTAGTGTTGCCGGTATTTATACGCTCATGTTTGAAACCGGTACAGGGGGACAAATCTTGATCATGATGATTTTGGTCAAAAAGGTTACGATATATTTAGTGATTTCCTAAGTAGCGACATGGCGCTGTCAATTAGTACATACGGTTGGTACCGCAGAACATGTGAATTGACAGAGACTTTAGATTACACCAACAATACGAACTATAAACCGTGGCGTTATTATTACCGTCTTATTCGTTCGGCTAACACTGTTATTTCCACTCTTGGTGGTAACGATGTAACACCTGAGAACGATGAGAACAAACACCTGATGGGACAGGCCAAAGCATTACGTGCTTACTGTTATTTCTATTTAACTCAATTCTATGCATTGGAATACGAGCCATCAAAAGAAATTCTTCCTATATATACCGAACCATCGCAACCCAACCAGCCTAAAAGTACAACAGCTGACGTTTTTGCATTGATGGAAAAAGACCTGACTGATGCCATTTCTTTATTGGACAACTTTACCAGGACAGGGAAACACCAGGTGAATAAATACGTAGCTAAAGGATTACTGGCCTATGTGTATGCAACTATGGAAGGCGATAAACTAACACAGGTGCAAAGTTTAACCGAAGATATCATCACTAACGGTGGTTTCACTCTTATGGATTCAACTGAAGTTGTTTACATGGGCGATGCCAGTGTTGGTGGTTTCAGAGATGTAAGTACCCCCGGATGGATATGGGGTGTTGACATTACATTGGATAATGGTCTGGATCTTGTTTCATGGTGGGGACAAGTCGATCTATTTACCTACAGTTATCAGTGGGCTGGTGATAAAAAAGCAATCGACGCAGGATTGTATGATGCAATTCCTGCTGACGATGTAAGAAAAGGCCAATTCTATTCGGATGCAGGTTCTTCAAACTACCTTATTCCAATAAACAAGTTTTATCCTGCTGACAGAACTATTGGTGCACAACGTAATGTTGAAACTGACTATGTTTATATGCGTCTGGCTGAGATGTACCTGTTACATGCTGAAGCTAGTGCGAAATTGGATCAGGATGGTGCCGCACAAGAAAGTTTAAAAGCTTTGGTTAGTCATCGTATGGCTGATGCCAGTTATATCGACGGACTTTCCGGTCAGGCATTAAAGGATGAAATATACCTGCAAACCCGTATCGAATTATGGGGTGAAGGTAAGAGTTACCTGGCGATGAAACGTAACAAAGCAACTATTGTACGAGGATCAAATCACTTGTCGTTGGTAGGAGAACCAATTCCTTACAATGATCCAAGGTTGACATTTGAAATTCCAATTCAGGAAATTCAGAACAACCCAAATCTTGATTCTGGTAATAAGTAATAAGATATTTCTGCATTGCAGATTATATTAATCAGAAAAATTAAAGAATATGAAAAACATAAAATATTTATTCCTGTTTGTTGCTTCTGTTTTCTTATTAAATAGTTGTGAAACAGGTATGCCGGAAACAACAGACCTGAACTATGTAACTTTTGAGGCCACGTCAATGGACTTAGGAGTGTCAATAGATGGTTCCACCGATTATGAGCTTGCCGTGTATACCACGCAAACTACCGGAACCGACAGAACTTTTGATATTACTGTTGATCTGGAATCAACTAACGCTGATGCTCAGGCATACAGTGTACCTGCAACCGTAACTGTTCCAGCTAATTCAAATACCGGTACTTTTGTGCTGGGATTGAATGATGTAAATATCGGCGACGGTGTTGACATTGTATTAAACCTGGAAGTTGACCCGGGCGTTTATAAAGGCGATGCAATGGTGCTTTCCATTACTCAACTTTGTGAGCAAAACGACCTTAGTGTTAAGCTTTCATTTGGCGACTGGGCAAGCGAATGTTCATGGACAATCACTGATGCCTCCGAAACTGTAGTTTTAGCAGGTTCAGGATATTCTGACGGAGATGCTGAAGCTTCAGCTAAAGCTTGTCTTCCTGATGGTGCTTACACATTTACAGTAGTTGATGCTTATGGCGACGGAATTGGTGGAGAAATCATTATCATTAACAATGGTGCCGAAGTAGTTAATATTCCTGGTGATTACGGTGCAGGAACTTCAGCTGATTTTACTCTTCCATAAATGAGGAAAGTTAATTAATAACGTTTTATAGAAAAGCCGCTTCATTCAGTTGAAGCGGCTTTTTTTTGTTCTTAATCGTACAAAAAAAGACCGTCTCTTAACAGAAACGGCCTTTCTTTTATTCTTCTTGTTTTTATTAATCGTAGCGATGTTCATCTGCGCTTGGCTTTTCATCGTCACAAGCACAATGCTTATCTAAACCTTTTTCATACTGTTCCAAAGCTCTTAAGCTCATTCCCATGTTTGAGAATCCACCATCGTGGAAAAGGTTTTGCATGGTTACTTTTTTCGTCAGATCTGAGAAAAGAGTGATACAATAATCAGCACACTCGTCACCAGTTGCATTACCAAGTGGCGACATTCTTTCCGAGAAGTCTAACAGTCGGTCAAATCCTTTTACTCCGTTTCCGGCAGTTGTTATGGTTGGCGATTGCGAAATGGTATTTACTCGTACATTACGTTCACGGCCATAAATATAACCGAAACTGCGGGCAATCGATTCCAGCAATGCTTTTGCATCGGCCATATCGTTGTAACCAAAGAATGAACGCTGTGCTGCAACATACGATAAGGCAATTACCGATCCCCATTCGTTAATGGCATCCAGTTTACGGGCCACCTGAAGTACTTTGTGAAAAGACACTGCAGACACATCGAGGGTTTTGTCCAAGTAGTTATAATCCAAGTCACTATAATGACGGCCTTTTCGAACGTTTGGCGACATACCAATAGAGTGTAAGATGAAGTCGATTTTGCCACCTAAAGCTTCCATTGATTTTTTGATCAGGTTTTCCAGATCCTCAACATTGGTTGCATCGGCACCAATAACTTCAGCATTAATTTGCTCTCCCAGTTGATTTGTTTCGCCCATACGAATGGCAACCGGGGTATTTGATAATGTTACTGTGGCGCCTTCTTCGTGTGCTCTTACTGCCACTTTCCAGGCAATTGAATCAGGATTTAACGCCCCGAAAATAATTCCCTTTTTTCCTTTTAATAGATTATTCATAATTTGTTTTTATGAAACGTGTATGATCTTATTTCAGCATACACGATAATGATTATATTCTTGCAAGATCCATCAGTTCTTTTTAACGGATGAAAATACGCGTACAAAGTTAATTCAGTTTAAATAAATTATTCACGAATGATCATTTTTCAGCTGATAAGTCTGCTTTTTTAACTTTTTACATCGAATTTTGTTCAATAACATTCGAAAATATGATGGATAACCACGAAAAGCTATGAAATACTGTTTTATATAGCAGCAGCTTTTTATAGCTTTGAAAGCAAATAAAAACGCTTAATTATGAAAAAAATATTCATCTTGTTTTTGGCAGCAACTATGATTATTGGTTGTTCCACAAGCACAAAAAAGGAAGCAAAAGAAAATACAAAAATGGAAGTGAATCCTAAAATAAAAAAGAAGGCAAACGAATTTGTATCGTTTACATTGACTACCGATTTAAATGTATTATCGGAGAAGGAAAAGCAACTATTGCCACTGTTACTCGAAGCAGCAAAATTAATGGACGACATATACTGGCAGGAAGCTTTTGGCGATAAAGAAGAGTTATTGAGTAAAGATTGGGATGAATACACCCAAAAATTTATAAAGATCAATTATGGTCCGTGGGAGCGGTTAAATGCCAACAACCCATTTTTACCGGGCTACGATCAGAAACCGGCTGGTGCCAATTTCTATCCGGCAGATATAACCAAAGAAGAATTTAAAGCCTGGGACGATGAGTCGAAAACCAGCCAGTATACCTTAATTCGCAGGGACGAAGATGGGAATTTAAAATCTATACCTTATCACATCGCATTTAAAGAAGAAATAAAAAAAGCTACCGATCTTTTACTACAGGCAGCTGAACTTGCCGAAGATGCCGGGCTAAAGAAATACCTGAAAGAGCGTTCGAAAGCATTGCTTACCGATGATTATTATGCAAGTGATGTAGCGTGGATGGAAATGAAAAACAATACCATTGAGTTTATTGTTGGCCCGATTGAAAATTACGAAGACCAACTTTATGGCTACAAGGCAGCACACGAATCGTTTATTCTGGTAAAAGATAAAGAGTGGAGTTCGCGTTTGGAAAAATATGCAGCATTGCTACCCGGCTTACAAAAAGAATTGCCTTGCGAGCAGCCGTATAAAAACGAAACTCCGGGTGTTGATTCTGACATGAATGTTTACGATGCTATTTATTATGCCGGAGATTGTAATGCAGGGAGTAAAACCATTGCCATTAATCTACCTAACGACGAAGAAGTTCGCGAAACAAAAGGCAGCCGTAAACTGCAACTGAAAAACTCAATGCAGGCTAAGTTTGACAAAATATTGGTTCCGATAGCTGATTTATTAATTGCTGAAGATCAGCGCCAGCATGTGAAATTCGATGCTTTCTTTGAAAATACAATGTTTCATGAGGTGGCTCACGGTCTGGGTTTGGGTAACACGGTTGACCAAAGCACAACCGTTCGCGAGGCATTAAAAGACGCTTACACTTCGATTGAAGAAAGCAAAGCCGACATTTTGGGATTGTGGTGTGTGTACCAGCTAAACGAAATGGGCGAACTAGGCGAAAAAGAGATGATGGACAATTTCGTAACTTTTATGGCCGGCATTTTCCGCTCAGTGCGTTTTGGTGCAGCCAGCGCGCATGGGAAGGCAAATATGATGCGTTTTTATTACTTCCAGGAAATGGGAGCATTCACCCGCGACGAGGCCACCGGCACCTATCGCGTTGATTACGAAAAAATGAAAGACGCCATGATGAACCTGTCGGAAATTATTCTAAAAGTTCAGGGCGATGGCGACTACGAAACTGCCAAACAAATGATTGAGCAGAAAGGCTTTATTCGTGAAGCGCTTCAAAACGATTTGGACCGGATAGGAGAGGCCGGTATTCCGCGTGATATCGTATTCGAACAAGGTGCTAAAGTTTTAGGATTATAAAAAAATTAAAAGAGGATGTTTTAAAAAGTCTACGAATTACACGAATTCTGGAAATTTATTATTAGAACTGGCTGACTATCAGTCAAAATATATTTGTGGAATTTGTGTAATTCGTGGATTATTGTCTCTTGGGCATCTTTTTCTTTTTACTTCCATATTGATTCTTTGCCGGGTTTAACACCCCATTAACAACTATTTCAGTAATTTCAGGGTTATATTTGTAACGTGAAACGATTAAAGAACATAGTAGCTTTGCTTCTGGGAGTGATCTTTTTGTTATCAACTTCCGGATTTATTTTGTATAAAAGCTACTGCGCATGTTCCGGAGAGGATTACACCAGTATTATTGTAAAACCCGCAACCTGCGAAACAGAGTTCCATGAACACCACAAACACGATCTTTCGAACAACGAAGTAGCCTGTTCTGAAGGAGAATGTCATGATTGCCAGCCATACGCTGAACATTCCGATTCTTGTGGCTGTGATTCTCCTGAATCAATTTTTATGAAATTGATGGATAAAGCGGTTAATGACGAAGTAAAGTTTGTAGCCGTACAACCTATTAAAATAAAAGTATTCAGTTCTGATCTACTTGAAGAGTTGATATTGAATACCGAAAGCAACATAAATAGTTGTTATTACCTCGATCTACCTCCCAGAATTACCTCCTCGTTGGATTACCTTATCCAAATTCAAAAACTTAAAATTCCTTCAATAGCTTAAGATTTGTTCTGATGGCTCAGAACTCTTGCTGACATTAAAAAATGCAGCAACAAAATGGTACATGTCGATACCGAATCGAGATGGTGTACACTTTGAATATTTAACCTTAAGAATAATGAAGAATTATATAATCCTTTTATTTTTTATTTTTCCGTTCGTCGCAAAATCCCAGTCTGTTTCAGGAACAGTTTTTGGCAACGACGAGAACGGCAAACAGCCACTTCCGGGCGTAAATGTGGTTTGGGAAGGCACTAGTAATGGTACCGCCTCAAAGCCCGACGGAAGTTTTCAACTAAAAAACAAACCGGGACGCAACAATCTTGTTTTTAGTTTTGTGGGTTACGAATCGCAAACCGTTCGTGTGAGCGACTCTGATCCTTTAGAAGTGGTGCTTCAGCCGAATTTAGAATTGGAAGAAGTTACTGTGATTAAAAAAGACCGGGGAACGTATCTGTCAGTTATTAATCCCATTCAAACCGAGAATATTGGCGGTGCCGAATTACACAAAGCGGCCTGTTGTAACCTGGCCGAAAGTTTTGAAACCAATCCTTCGGTGGATGTTAGTTACAGCGATGCCGTTACCGGAGCGAAACAAATAAAGCTGTTGGGGCTCGACGGAACCTATTCGCAGCTTCAGGTGGAGAATATGCCTACGCTGCGAGGTTTGGCAACAACATTTGGATTAACTTATATCCCAGGACCATGGTTAGAATCCATTCAAGTTTCGAAAGGAGCGGCTTCGGTGTTAAACGGATATGAGTCAATTGCGGGCCAAATCAACGCTGAATTGAAAAAACCGGACAGTGATGAAAAACTCTTCTTGAATGTTTTTGGTAATAATGAAGGTCGTTATGAATTTAATGGCAACACCAATATTAAAGTTAAAGGCGACACGCTTACAACAGGTATTTTTGTGCATGCCAGCGATCTGTCGAAAGAAAACGACCATAACCAAGATGGTTTTCTCGATTCGCCACTGTCGAGCACTTTTGAGGTTGCCAACCGCTGGAAATACAATAACCACAAAGGCGGAATGGCGCAAGCCGGCGTTACTTTACTTTGGAACGACCGATTGGGCGGTGAGGTTGGCGCCAACAGAGATATGGCTCCTTCTATCAATAATCCATACGGCGTAAACATTAAAAACAACCGTGTAGATGCGTTTTTTAAGTCAGGAATCGTTTCGCAGGATAATCATCGTGCGCTGGCCATTCTTACCAACTTTGCCCGTCATGAAACGGAATCGTATTACGGTTTAACAAGCTATGATGCTGACGAAACGCGCTTTTACGGCAACCTGGTTTATACACAGGATTTAGACCAAGCGGCTATTCACGTTTTAAATAGTGGGGCAAGTTTTATTTACGACGATTTTAACGAAATGCTGTACAATCAGGATGTGCAACGCACTGAAAAGGTACCGGGAATATTTACCGAGTATACTTTTAAACCAAGCGACAATCTTACTCTGATGGCTGGTATCCGGGCCGATTTCCACAATATTTTTGGAAATTTTGTTACACCGCGAATGCATTTCCGTTATCAGTTTGCCGATCATTATACGCTTCGTACAAGCGCCGGAAAAGGCTACCGAACTGCTAATGTTATTTCGGAAAATACATTTTTACTCGCCAATTCGCGCCAAATTAGCTGGATCGAAGACGTAACACAGGAAGAGGCCTGGAACTTTGGTTTTGCTTTTATTCAGAATTATAAATTGCTGGGCCGCGACCTGAGTATCAATGCCGAATTCTTCCGCACCGATTTTCAGCAGAAATTAGTAGTCGATAGGGAAACCTCTTCGGACTTTATTTACCTGTTGCCTTCAACCGAAAAAGCCTTTGCCAATAGTCTTCAGTTTGATGTGAGATGGCAACCCATCGAGCGTTTAGATATGTTACTGGCCTACCGTGTTAACGATATAAAGGAAACAATTGGCGGAGAACTGAAAGAGGCTCCGTTAACCAGCGATTACAAGGGTTTAATTAACCTGAATTATACCACGAATCTGAAAAAATGGATGTTCGATTACACCATTCAGTTTAATGGTGGCGGACGAATTCCGCGTGTTTACGAAGATTGGATGCACCGGGCAGATATTTCAGGCGACTTTTTTGAATTTTCACCTTATACAATTATGAATGCCCAGATAACTAAATATTTCCGCTACTGGAATATTTACCTGGGTGTTGAAAACCTCACCGATTTTACACAAAATAACCCGATTGAAGGTGCTGATGATCCTTTTGGATCCGAATTTAGCGCAACCAATATTTGGGGGCCAACAATGGGTAGGAAAATCTACCTCGGATTACGTTTTAATTTGAATTATGAATGAACCCGCGAAAAGCGAAAAGCTTGATGCATAAAAATTTAAACAAGATGAAAAAGCTAATTTTATTATTGACAATGGCAATGTTTATCGGTTTTACCGGTAACGAGACATTTGCACAGAAAAAAGAGAACAAAGTTGTTTGCTTTAAAAGCGACATGGATTGTGCAGACTGCGAGAAAACCGTAATGGACTACCTGAAATTTGAAAAAGGCGTAAAAGATTTAAAAGTCGATCATGCGTCGAATACCATTTTTGTGGAATACAAAGACGGAAAGAACTCGGATGAAAAATTGGCTGCGGCTATAAAAAAGAAAGGCTACAAAGCTGATAAGATCACCAAAAAGGAATACGAAGAAATTGTTGCTCATACAAAAGATCATGGGCATGAACACTCTGAAGAAGTACATAAGGAAAGAAAATAATCGCCTGATTAGGAAGTCTAAAAGCTGCCTGTTTTCAGGTGGCTTTTTTTATGAAAAGTCTTTGCCATGGTTCAGGTTTTATTGTAATCTTTGTAATTAAAAACCATGCAACCCATTATCGACCACATTGAAATTACGGTAAAAGACCTTGAACAAACCGTTACGTTTTACGATCAGTTTTTGCCCTTACTGGGATTTAGCCCCGATAAAAAGACTTCTGCCTATATCGCTTCGCACGATAAACATGTGGTTGAATATTCGCACCCCAAACTTTGTATTGCCCTCACTTCGCCACGCGAATCCTTAAAGGATGAAACTATCCACCGGCGCCGACCGGGAGCACTGCATCACCTGGCTTTTAAAGCTGAATCGCGCAAAGAAGTTGATAATGTATATTCCAAATTGCTGGAAATAAATGCTGATATTGTCAGTGCGCCTCGTTTGTATCCAGAATACCACAAGAATTATTATGCCATATTCTTTAAAGCTCCCGACGGGATAAAGTTTGAAGTAGTTTGCCAGAAGGCAGAATAAGCCTAATAGCTGTTTCAACCTAAGATTCAATTTCCACCAACCTTACCATTTCAGTGCTCCTATTCTTTTTTACGACAGAATAACACCGAGAGGTCTCATAATTTGACAGAGAAGAATATAGAAAGATAAAAACTACAATCTTTACAATTTATCAGTTTAGCAATTCAACAATCTCAGATTTCAAAGTCTCAGTGCTCAGCCATCAATCTCCTTCAATCTCCTTCAATCTCCTTCAATCTCCTTCAATCTTCAATAAAAAATCATTACCAATCCCTAACAACCACAACCACACGCAAATTTCTGCTAAACAATAACTAGTTTCGCAGTAATGAAGTTCAAACAGAAATACAACAATTTCCCGTTCAATCCATCAAAAGTGCCGTTCTTTTACGGTTGGGTTATTTTGTTTGCCGCTACCGTTGGCGTGTTGTTTAGTGCTCCAGGACAAACCACCGGGGTATCAACATTCACGGATTACCTGATTGAAAACATTGGCATTAACCGCGACCAGATCAGTACAGCGTATATGTTTGGCACCATTGGAAGTTCGTTTATTCTTACCTACGCCGGTACACTCTACGATAAATACGGCGCGCGTTGGGTGGGTATGGCTGCCGCACTAACGCTGGGCTTTGTACTGTTATTGTTCAGCCAGTCGGATCGTATTATAAAAGCCATCGTTCCGGAAAATTCAACGGTTTATGTTGGCGTAGCAATTACCACCTGCATTTTATTCTTTTTTATGTTGCGTTTTTCGGGGCAGGGCGTTATTACCATGGTGTCGCGAAATATGCTAATGAAGTGGTTTGTCGCACGCAGAGGACTGGTAAATGGTATATCATCGGTATTTGTGTCGATCGGTTTTTCAATGGCACCATTAACTTTTGATATGCTTATTGAAGGAACCTCGTGGCGAGGAGCCTGGCTACTTATGGCCCTGACTATTGGTGTTGGGTTCTTTTTGTTTGTATTTGTCTTTTTTCGCGATAATCCTGAAGACTGTGATCAAATTCCCGACGGTGAAAAGCACGGCAATAAAGAACACAATGTCATTATCAAACCGTTTAAACAATTTACGCTAAAAGAGGCGCGCAACGGATTAACGTTTTGGTTATTTGTGTTACCATCGGCTATTTATGCCATGTTTATTACGGGGTATATATTTCACTTGGTGTCGGTATTTGGCGAAGCAGGTATCGACAAGGAAAGGGCGCTTGCAGTGTTTATTCCGATATCGCTGATTTCGGTGGTACTTGCTTTTGTTGGCGGATGGATTAGCGACCGTATAAAACTTCAGTACCTGCTTTACCTCATGCTTGCAGGAATGGTAGTGTCTTTAATAGCACTGGCCAATATAAACACCGGATTTTATTACTACGCATTTATTATTGGCAGTGCTATTCCTAGCGGTATGTATAACGTGCTGTTAAGTGTTACCTGGCCGCGTTTTTATGGCCGCGATCACCTGGGGAAAATAACAGGCTTTGTAATGGCTATAATTGTTTTCTTTAGCGCATTGGGGCCAATTGTATTCAGCTTGTCGTATTCGCACCTGGGAAGCTATTCGTATGCCATTTATGCCTTGCTTGGTATTATTTTGGTAATTTCTGCCATCAGTTTTAAAGCGCATAATCCACAAGATAAGTACGAGGCTGAATCATAATCCAATAACCTTCATGAGGAAGACCCATAATGTATTGATTTGAAGCCCTTAAGAAGTAATCAGTTATAACGATTTATAAAATCCGGCTGAAGCTCAGGAACAATTACAAACGTTAATACTCCCGTAACCCGTTTTCAATATATTCCAATTGCCATATTCTGAACAGCAGTGGATCATCAGGTATTTCTGATGGTTCTGCTTCCAGAAGCCAGTCAATTTTGGCTTTCATCACATTGTCTATCAATACCGTATTCATCACCGTCTGCCGCGAATAATAGTAGGTTTTGTTTTTTAGCTGAAATTCATGAACCGCCAAACGCTCGGGCTTCACATCAAAAATACGTATCGAATCATAGCCAATTTCTGCGCTTGTATAACGCCGGATATAACCGTTTTGCGTTAGTATATCTTCATCGTTGGCCAGCGCGGAGGCGACCTTATTTCGAAATCCGGCTTTCTGAAAGCGGTTTTTAAAGTGAAACGAACAATAGTTAATGCCAATATCGATGGAGTGGTCGTGGGCATAAGCAATGAGTTCCAAAGCTGCCAGTTCCGATTCTAAAACCACCGGCTGCTCGGCATGGATGTAAGTGTAATTGTGTTTAGACAGCTGTTTTACATTGTGTTGTGTAAGACGCAACTGGTGCAAATTCAGGTTCGAAACACCTGCTTTTACCATTTCGGGCAAGAGCTTTTTTAAACGCTCCAATTCTTCGGGTACCGCCGGAATTTCGATAGTGATTACCGGGATGATACCTTTTGCCGCTGCAATTTTATCGAGCTTAAATCCTGTGGCCCCAATGTCAAACCGCACTTCATTAATTCCGGCTGCCGCCAGTTTCCTGAGCTTTTGCGTTTCAGCCAGAATTCCGTTGGTATACATCCACACATAGGTGTCCGGGTTACATTTTCGTCGCACCTGTTTCAGGTAACTCAATGTGCGGTCGAACTGCAGCAATGGTTCACCACCACTAAAACTAACCCCTTTAAACCGGAAATGATTAATGTACTCGGCAAACGCTGCCGGATCGGCAAAACTCAGATTTTGGGTAATTGGCAAATGGTCTTCCTGCTGCGAGGCAGGGCAGTAAAAACACGAGGCATTACATTTTCCGGTAATAAACAAACAGCTCCATTGTCCAAGCCCGCAAAGTTTGCAGCCATTGGAAATCTGTTTGTAATACGGCTTTGTGCCTTTGAATAAAATATTCTCGGCTTTTTCCAGTAAAGCTACTTTTTTATCCTGCGCTTCCTGGGCAGAATAGCTGTTTAACCAACTTAGGTTTGTCCACTCAGTGTAAGCAGACTTATTGTTGTTAACCAGCTGATTCAGCCAGTTATGATACGTTTTCATTGCAAAGAATAAAGAACAACGATTGAATAAAAATTAAATGGTTTACTGTTTGGGGTAATGAAAGAAAAGAATTTAGAGCTCGGAGAAAATGTACAGGAACAACAACAATTTTGATCGGTCGATATAAACCAACTCAAGTTTTTGTATATAATTGTTCGTTCCCATTTGTAATGAATAATTTACGAAGCAAAAATAGATAAAATGAGCTATCAGATTACTTGCTTGCCCATTATTATTTAAATATAAAGAGATTAAGTGAAGGCGGCATTAAAACATTTATGAAGAATCTCATCTTCATTCCTGCTTTTCTGCTTAAATTTGCTTTATTGTAGCATTATTTAAAAATTTTAGAAAGATATGAAACGAATTCTTTTCGGATTGCTGATTGCCGCCCTGGTTATTACTGTAGGCTGCAATAAGAAAAAGGAAAACAAACTTCCGCGTGTTGCCATAGCCGGACTGGCCATTGAATCGAGCACTTTTTCGCCTGCACAGACGGGCATTGAGGCTTTTAAGGCACGTCGTGGAGACGAAATATTTACTTATTATCCGTTTATGGACGATACCGCAGCCACTCTTAAACGTGCCGAATGGTTTCCAACGTTGCGCGGTCATGCACTGCCTGGTGGTATTGTTACCCGCGATGCTTACGAAACACTGGTTGGCGAAACATTGGACCGGTTAAAAGAGAATTTGCCTTACGATGGACTTTTCTTTGATATTCACGGAGCAATGAGTGTTGTTGGTTTGGATGATCCGGAAGGCGATTTTATCCAACGTATACGCAAAATAGTTGGCGATGATGTGATGATCTCAACTTCGATGGATTTGCACGGAAATGTAAGTAAGCGGCTGGCGAATCACAGCGACCTGATTACTTGTTACCGCATGGCACCACACGAAGATGCCATTGAATCTAAAAAACGTGCATTAACTAATTTGCTCGACCGTCTGGAGAGTGGTTTAGGTAAACCAAAATACAAAGCCTGGATCCCGGTTCCGATATTGTTGCCCGGCGAAAAGACAAGTACCCGCATTGAACCGGGGAAAAGCCTTTATGCTAAAGTTGCCCCGGCAGCAGCACGCGAAGGCGTTATTGACGCAGCTATTTGGGTGGGCTACGCATGGGCCGATGAGCCTCGTAACCGTGCGGTAGTAATGGCTTACGGCGACGACAAGGAAGCAGTAACAAAATCAGCCGAAGAACTGGCGCAGGCTTTTTGGGATGTTCGTAATGAGTTTGAGTTTGTAGCTCCGGTAGCCCCTTTAGAGGAATGCCTCGACCGAGCGATTGCTTTTGAGGAAAAACCTTTTATCATCAGCGATATGGGCGACAATCCTACCGCTGGTGGCGCGGGTGATGTTACCTGGACACTGAATGAAATACTGAAACGTAAGGAATTCAAAAAGAAAAATGGGCCATCGTTAATTTATGCCTCTATTCCTGGCCCTGATCTTGTTGCCAAAGCTGTGGAAGCCGGAATTGGAGAAACGGTAACTGGTATGGTTGGCGCTGAAGTAGATGATCGTTATTGCGGACCAGTAGAATTAACCGGCAGGGTAGAGGCGATTAAACAAGGCGATCGTTATGCCGAAACCGAAGTGGTAATAAACGTAGGCAGTGTTGATGTTATCGTAACTAAAAAACGGAAACCCTATCATCACGAGACCGATTTCACCGATTTGAGTTTATATCCACGCGAAGCCGACATAGTAGTAGTTAAGATTGGTTACCTGGTACCGGAACTCTACAATATGAGAGCCGGTTGGTTGATGGCATTAACACCTGGTGGAGTCGATCAGGATTTGGAGCGTTTAGGATACAAACGTATTCATCGCCCGATGTTCCCGTTAGATAAAGACATGGATGATGCCGATCTTTCAGCACGGTTAATTCCATTGGCTGATAAGTAAAATAAATTAAGGCGTTTGATACTTTTTTGAACAAGCGCCTTAATTTTTAAAACAAATGGTCAATCGCTATTCAGCTAACAATTTTTTCTTTAGTTTTAAGAACCAATAATAATCTAAACCAATAAACATGAGAAAGTTATTTTTCCCTGTACTAATTTTAATCGTTTTTACCGCTTGCCAGAATAAAGTTCCGGTGGGAGAGTGGCAAACCATTTTTGATGGTGAAACGCTGGATGGCTGGAAAAAAGCCACCGAAAATCCGGAAAGTATAAGCGTTGAAGATGGCATGATAAAATGTGCCGGAGAACGATCGCACCTGTTCTACGAAGGCGACTTTAAAAACTTTGAGTTTGAAGCGGAAATAAAAGCCCAGGAACATTCGAATTCAGGCATTTTTATTCATACCGAATACCAGGAAAAAGGATGGCCCGCAAAAGGCTACGAAATACAAGTAAATAACTCATACCGCGGTTCTGTTGAATATCCCGAACGACGAAAAACAGGAAGTGTATATAATATCCGAAATGTTTATTATCCGCTGGCCGACGACAACGAGTGGTTTACAATGCGTATAAAAGTGGTGGAAAATATGGTGGAAGTTTTTGTGAACGATGTAAAAGTGAATGAATACATCGAGCCGGAAAATCCCTGGAGATGGGAGGGAGGAGAAAGCGTTAAATTGAGTGAGGGTACCTTTGCTTTACAGGCGCACGATCCGAACAGCACCACTTATTTCCGAAATATTCGTGTAAAAGCACTCCCTGAATCAGAACCAGTAAGCCCGGAAGTAGATAAAGAATGGGATACAAAAGTTACCAAATTGATGTATGCAGGTTTTCCGTTGGTGGATTACCACGTTCATCTAAAAGGCGGGTTAACACTCGACGATCTGGTTGATAATTCGCAACGTTTGGGAATAAATTACGGTGTAGCTCCCAATTGTGGTCTTTATTTTCCGGTAACCGACGATGAATCGCTGTATGCTTATATGGAGGAAGTTAAAGATAGTCCAACCTACAAAGGCATGCAGGCAGAAGGTCGTGAGTGGATTACATTGTTTTCGCGCGAAGCCGTAGCTAAATTTGATTATGTATTTACCGATGCCATGACTTTCACCGACAAAAAAGGACGCCGAAACCGTATCTGGATACCTCAAGAAGTTTGGGTGGATGATAAGCAGCAGTTTATGGATGATCTGGTAGAAAAAATTGAATCGATTTTCTCGCAGGAACCGGTTGATATTTATGTGAATCCTACCGTATTACCCGGCGAATTAATGCCGGAATATGAAAAACTATGGACAAAAGAGCGAATGGAGCGCGTAGTAAAAGTACTTGCTGATAACGGAATTGCTCTTGAGATTAATGCCCGTTATAAAACACCAAATGCTGAAATGATAAAAATGGCGAAAGAGGCAGGCGTTAAGTTTGCTTTCGGAACTAATAATGTAACTAAAAATCTTGGACAACTGGAGTATTGCCTTGAAATGTTGGAGGAGTGCAAATTAACACCAAACGACATGTTTGAGCCTAAACCCGATGCTGAAAAACCGGTAAATGTAAAAGGCTTTCCCGATAATATTACGGGATAAAGCATATTAAAAAACGGGTAAGACAAATTTGATCTTACCCGTTTTTTATGGGAAACCTGCCATTTTAATAACGCTGAATCTTGGGCTTATTGTAGTGCAGAATACCTTTCTTTTCAACGGTAAATTCAATCAGGTCAAGCACCTGTTCATTGGTAAATGATCCACGGTTGATGGTGAGATCAAAAAATTCTTCACGAAGATTACTTTCCTTGAGCGCCTTACGGAATGCAGCTCGTTCTTTATCAACCTTTTCGATAAATGCAATGGCTTCATTACGGTTGAGTCTGTTATTCCTCATTATGGTATTGATGCGATACCCAAGTGGTGCTGTTAATCGTAAGTGTAATGCATTAGTAATGTCGCTGGCAATAATATGGCTTGCCCGCCCAACAATAATGCAATAACCATCAATAGCCAGTGTTCGAACCACTTCTTTCACCGTTTTAATAATCAGGTCTTCACTTTTATAACGCTTATCCTTAAAGGCATTTAAAATTTCTTCAAAAATGTACCTGTCGGTCTTTTTAAATGTTTGCCGCACCTTTTCAGGATCAAGATCGAGCTCTTTTGCACTTTCATAAAAAATTTCTTTACTCAGCACGCTCCACGATCCCATAGTGAGTTTTTTGTTAAGTCGTTCGGCCATTAATCGTGCTAAAACAAGGCCATTACAACCAACTTCTCGTGAAATAGTGATTACCGGTCCGGCCTGATTCATATTACCCAATTCACGAGGACTTTCCTCCTGTAGTCGCCTGTTAAGATAGTTCATCAATGAATTTCCCATAATTTCTAAGCTTTGTCTGTATTAAGTTACGCCAATTATGGTAACCAAGTTCTGTATTAAGGGATAAAATTGAAAGGAGCCCATATAGGAATTTATTATTTCGTTGGTTTACGGATCAATAAATGTGCAACTTAACTATTGGATAATGTGCTGTTTGAGTGTCGCTATATTTTGTTGTGACAAGAGTCATCTGAATTCCGATCTCGAAAATATATCTTTAACTTCTATTAAATTTTTAATCGTTCTAAATAATAACAGAAAAAGTATCTTCGTAAAAATTTTAAAAAAACTTCAGAATATGTTTGACAAAAATACTTATATCGATCGTAGAAATAAATTGAAGTCCAAAGGCTTAAAAGGAGTCGGACTAATACTTGGAAATGGCGAATCGCCAATGAATTGTCTTGATAATACATATCATTTTCGTCAGGATAGTTCTTTCCTTTATTTCTTTGGCCTTGATTTTCCAGGGCTGGCCGGAGTAATTGACTTTGAGAGCGGTGATGAATACATTTTTGGCGATGACGTGGTGATTGATGACATTATTTGGATGGGGCCACAGGTTCCTTTAAAAGATAACGCGACCAAAGTAGGAATTACCCAAACTGCGCCATTTGCAAAGCTTTTCGACATTGTAAAAAAAGCTATGAATTCTGGTCGGAATGTACATTTTCTTCCACCATATCGCGGAGAGAATAAAATTTTGCTGGAGAAATTAACAGGCCTTTCTGCGTTAGCCGTTCAAAATCATGCCTCGCTTGAGCTTATTAAAGCTGTTATTTCAATCCGGGAAATTAAGGAAGCACAAGAAGTAGAAGAGATTAAGAATGCCTGTGCAACGGGTTACGAAATGCATGTTGCTGCAATGCGGATGGCACAACCCGGAACGTGGGAGCAAAAGATTGCAGGAACGATGGAAGGCATTTCATTTGCCGGTGGTGGAATGGCTTCTTTCCCTATTATTCTATCGCAAAATGGCGAAACATTGCACAATCACGATCATTCGCAAACACTTGAAAAAGGCAGATTGATGTTATGCGATGCCGGTGCCGAATCACTACTTCATTACGCATCTGATTTTACGCGTACTACTCCGGTAGGTGGCATGTTCACTAGCAAACAGCGCGAAATATATGAAATCGTACTTGCTGCCAATAATAAGGCGACAGAACTTACCAGGCCTGGTATTACGTATTTATCGGTTCATTTAGCTGCCGCTGAAGTAATTGCTGCCGGGTTAAAAAAACTGGGACTAATGAAAGGTGATGTTAAAGAAGCGGTTGCAGCAGGTGCACATGCCCTGTTTTTTCCTCATGGTTTGGGGCATATGATGGGACTGGATGTTCACGACATGGAAGATCTGGGCCAGATTTATGTGGGCTATGATGATGAGATACGGCCGGCAGACCAGTTTGGAGCCGCTGCTTTACGATTGGGAAAACGCCTAAAACCTGGTTTTGTAATTACAAACGAACCCGGATGTTATTTTATTCCGGCACTGATAGATAAATGGCAGGCTGAAGGCATAAACAAAGATTTTATAAACTTCGAAAAAGTGAATGAATACCGCGAATTTGGCGGAATCCGACTCGAAGATGATATACTGGTTACCGAAACAGGTAGTGAAATAATAGGGGAGCGGGTTCCTATTGAACCTGATGAAGTTGAAAAGATTGTACAGCAAGAATAAACGAGAAAAAGGCATTCATATATTTATGGATGCCTTTTTTTTAATATTCGATGATAAAAATAATCCATTTCCGATAGTAATTCATCTCGCACTGCACAGCATCTTTCTTTAATTTCTTCCTGCGATTTGGCACCTTTATACGGACTTTTAAAGCCCAAATGCAACTTTCTCTTGTAATTTACTTTCGGAATTTTTAGTTCTTCGGTTGTTCCTTCGCCTACCGTAATCAGGTAATCAAATTCCATGTCAGAATATTCTGAATAGCTGTGCGGCACACTTTGTTCTACATTTATCCCCACTTCTTTCAATACTTCAATTGCGATTGAGCTCACATGATCTACGGGTTCTATTCCGGCAGAGTAGATGCGGAGATTATCGTCATGATTGCGGAGTATGGCTTCGGCCATTTGGCTTCTACATGAGTTTCGGGTGCTTAAAAATAAAATACTTATCCCATGTTTTAAGATTTTAGCTGGTGTCTGTTTTAAACAACTATAATAGAAAAATGTAATTTACTATAATTTCCACACAATAAAAATGCGTTATGTATTGATATTTAGATTTTTAACAATGTTTAGAAACATATATTCAGACCTATTCCTATTTACACTCAAATTAATCAAAACTGGAAATATACCTCTCGTTAAAAATTGATTTTAAGTGGCAAATTCCTGCCAAAAAAGCTCGTACTGAATATATTAGCACTTTAAAAACACAAAATAACGAAGGCTAACCAATTGAAAACCAATTGCTCTAAATATCGCGAATTATTATTTTCTCTGATTTATTGAGTATTAATGGGGATTTCCCTATTTTCGTAGGTCAATGATATCATGAAAATCGTTGTAATACGATGTGAAAAAATACTGTAAATGGAACCTAAAGATCTAAAAAACTCGGAAGAGTTAAAGCGTACGGAGAATACTGACCTTGAGAACTCTGAAGTTAAATCAACTTCGGAAGAAGCTGCAAAACCGGATGAATTGAACACGGTGGAGGATGAAAAAAGTGTTGAGCCAACAGAGGATACAACAGCAGAAGAATCCACTGCAGAACCTGAAACTGCAAAAGTTGAAGAAACTGCGAAAGAAGAGCCTAAGGCTGAAGTTGCAGAAGAACCAAAAAGTGATTCAGAGTCCGAAATAAATTCAAAAGAAGAAAATACAACTGATTCAACTGAAGATTCAAACGATGCTGCTGCTGAACAAAAAACAGAAGAAGCACCAAGGGAACCGGAAAGTAAGGAATCAGAAAATGAGCAAAAATCAACGGAAAGTACAGCCGAAAAAGCAAAACCTGTAAAAGAAGAAAAACCGAAAAAAAGAGAACCGGTTGATTACTCCAATTATTCTCAGGTTGAACTTGTTAATGCGCTCCGCGACATACTTGAAGAGGAACGTGATATAAAGGTTAGAGATGAAATTGAAGCCATTAAAGCGATATTTTATAAGAATCTGAACGAGAACATAGAGGCTGATAAAAAGAAATTTATTGCCGATGGTGGTGCAGAAGAGGATTTCAAAACCGAAGATGATCCCTATGAAAAGGATATTAAGGATCTGCTAAAAAAATACCGATACATTCGTATCGAGCACAATAAAAAGTTGGAATCTGAAAAAGAAGAAAATTTAGAGAAAAAATACGAAGTAATTGAAAAGATAAAAGGTTTGATCAATAACGAAGAATCGATCAATAAGACCTTTAATGATTTTCGTGATCTCCAAAGAGAGTGGCGGGAGATAGGTTTGGTTCCACAATCAAAAATGAAAAATCTTTGGGATACTTATCATTTTCATGTTGAGAACTTCTACGATTACATTAAAATTAATCGCGAGCTACGCGACCTGGATCTGAAAAAAAACCTCGAAGCGAAAATCAAACTTTGCGAAAGTGCAGAGGAATTGCTGGTTGAAGAGCCATCAATCCTAAAAGCATTTAATACCCTTCAGAAATACCACGAACAGTGGCGCGAAATAGGCCCTGTTCCGCGTGAACAAAAAGACGATATTTGGGAACGTTTTAAGGCAGCAACAACCAAAATAAACAAAAAGCACCAAGAATTTTTTGAGAATAGAAAAGTTGATCAGAAGAAAAATCTGGAAGCTAAAACAGCATTGTGCGAAAAAGCTGAAGAGATTACTCAGGGAGAAATTTCGAACCACAGAGAGTGGGACGAAAGATCTAAACAACTCATTGAATTACAAAAGGTTTGGCGGACAATTGGTTTTGCACCAAGAAAGGATAATAACAAGATTTATGAACGTTTCCGAACAGCCTGCGATGCGTTTTTTAATGCTAAGCGCGCATTTTATGCCAAAAACAAGGAAGAGCAACAAAATAATCTGCAGTTAAAAACTGATCTGTGTGTTCAGGCAGAGTCGCTGAAAGACAGTGATGATTGGAAAAAAACAACACAAGACTTTATTAATATCCAGAAAAAATGGAAAGAAATTGGTCCGGTGCCGCGGAAACATTCTGATGCTTTATGGAAACGTTTTAGGGCGGCCTGCGACTTTTTCTTTGATAAAAAATCAGAGCATTTTTCTGATGTAGATACCGAGCAGGATGATAATTTGAAGCTAAAAGAAGACCTTATAAAAGAGGTTGAAAACTTTAAACCGGTTGAAAAGGTTGACAAAAACCTGGAATCATTAAAAGCTTTTCAGCGCAGATGGACTGAAATTGGACATGTACCTTTTAAAAAGAAAGATGAGATTAAAGTACAGTTTAGAGATGCCATTAATAAACTGTTTGACGACCTTAACCTGGATGATGAAAGACGTAACTTATTAAAATTCAGAAATAAAATGTCGTCGTTCTCTGAATCGATGCGTGGACAAAATAAAATGCGCATGGAACGCGATAAGTACATGAGCAAAATGAAACAACTGGAAAATGATTTAGTGTTGCTGGACAACAACGTAGGATTCTTTGCCAAATCTAAAAATGCGGAATCGTTAATTGCAGATGTCAAAAAGAAAATTGAAGTAACGAAGCAAAAAATTGAACTGCTGAAAGACAAGATTCGTGTTATTGACGAAATGGATAATGATTAAAATAGAATAATATAGTGCAGTATTGAAAAACCGGTTTATACCGGTTTTTTTATTTACATCTTAACGTGCTGAGAATAGCGTAAAAATAAAATTACGTGCAGTTATTCAGTTATTCAGAATATTGAAATTTTAATACAAAAATAAGCGCCAAATGAGAATCTAAAATCTCTGAGAGTATTGGAAAGAACCATTCAGGGAATTTCAAATTCTAGATCGCTTAAAGTTGCATAAGAATAAAATTGAACTCAGTTTACCGAGATTAGCCTATTTCAAACGCGTGGTCTTTATGAGTTCAAGGAATGAGCGCAGACATAATATTGAATTATAGGAAAAACATTTGTGAAGAACTACGGATTAAACTTTTACATAAAATCTTTGACGTTATCGGACTTATCAGTCGCGATAACTGATTTTATGCAAACCAGCAGAGCTGGGCGTATTTTGTGAAGTGCTACCAAATATTAAATAAATACGTTTGTCCTATAATTGATATTAAGTTAAGTAGAATATTGGAATAAATATTGTGAATTGAAAAATAACTAATTCACATAACTAACCCAAAATTCTGTTTTACACCCAATGATTTCCCTTTCAATTAAAACCTACACTCATGTACATGAACATTACGTCGTAAAATTAGGTAACGGCACAGTTCATGAATTTTCAAATGAAAAGAAATGCAAAAAGTTTCTTGTTAAGAGTTCCAAATTTCTTACTAAGCGTTACAATCGATTAAATTTAATTTTTGCTGATGTATTCAGTTTATATCGGCAAGTTTATTTTTATTTCGATGACAACCGCGACAAACGACACTCTGAACTTTACGCAGATCGACGTCAAGTTAATGCTCTGATTTCTTACGTAGAAAAACAGTTCGAGCAGCTGACTTTTATCGGCATTCGTTCAGATGGCAACTTTCTTGTATTTCCAAACCTTTACAGCCTGATTGAAAGCTTAATCGAAATTCTTTTGATTATCAGGAAATTAAACTCTAAAAAATCTTATGCAGCTACAGAAATTCGCTGCGATTTCTTGATTAATCAGCTCCAGGAATGTAAAGCAGAAATTCAAAATTACTCTCTCAACTCCGCAACATCGTTCGATTCTGCGGCTCTCACCTCTCAAAATTCTCAATCAATTACACATTTATCAATCGTATCTTAAAACCATTCACCATGTCACAAAAACAAAGTCAAGAACCCAAAAGCACAGTATTAGCAACCGCTTCCGACTTGCGTCTATTCCTCAAAAGAATGAAAGATGATAATTTATTAAGTCCCTACAACCGCGGCATATTGGACCGGTTAATCTCTCAGGTTGAAAATGCAGCAACCGAACTTGAATTTTACGATAAACACGATCTTTACAAACTTTTGCATAATCATCTGAGATTCATGCACAATTCACACCCCGAGGTTAATAGCTTTATAATCAAGGTCAATTTGCAAGAACAGCCAACAGTTCCAGCCTATTTTGAATACAACTTATTTCCAAGCTCAAAACAGCTAAATGAGCTCTCAGAAGCTTCAAAATAGCCGCCGCCCCTATTGGTTTATCTTATGTCCCATAACTCAACAACGAGTTAAAATTTTCTTTCATGCCTGATTATATCGCAATTCCTTGCTATTCCTTAAGTCCGAAGTCAATCACTTTATTCGAGGAAGTGACCCGCGCCGATGGAACACATTTTTATTCAAGTGGATGGGAAAACCTGCGCGACAATAAAAATTACTTTGGCGAACTTTCGGAACACTCCCGGAAGCGATTAAAACGCACGATCGATTTTATGTTGTACCTCACAAAAGAACGATCGATAATTGGAAAACGAACTATTTCAAAAACTCAAAATTTCACAACCAACTATGAAAAAGGTACCAAATATTCGAAGTCCGTAAAATCAAAACTCACATTTATCACGCTCACACTTCCAGCAAAACAGGAACATTCCGATAATGAGATCAAAAAAAGATGTTTAAACCCTTTTTTAAATGATTTGCGCCGAAAGTTCAATGTAGAATTGTACATATGGAAAGCCGAAAAGCAAGAAAACGGCAACATTCATTTTCACATTCTAACAAATCAATATCTGAAATGGCAGAAAGTCCGGGAAAGCTGGAACCAAAAAGTTCAAATTCTTGGATATGTCACCAGGTACCAAAAAAACATGCAGATATTTTTTAAAGATGGTTTTCGCATGTCCGAAAATCCAAAAGACAAACGCAGCCGTGCAGCTCAGTTCAAAGCATTCGAAAAAGGAAAAGCCGAAAATTGGCAAAATCCAAACTCAACTGATATTCACGCACTTTACAAAGTCAAAAATACAGCTGCATACCTTGCAAAGTACATTGCAAAAGGAGTTACAAAAACCGATATCTCTCAGAAAATCAAAACCTTAAAAATTCAAAAAGATGAGCACAAGAAGAAAATTATTGAAATCGAGGCGACGCTTTTTTATTACGATGAGAAAAACCCGAAAAATCAGCAACTTTCTGCGGAATTACGAGAACGAGTTCAACAGCTTGAAGATATTGAAAACGCATTGGCCGCTTTATCAAAGCACGGCATAACAGGCCGGATTTGGGGTTGTAGCTCTAAACTTTCAAAGTGTAAAAACTTTACGGCCGTAGAAAATTGGAAAGATATCCCGAGCATTGATGAAGTTGCGAAAAAAACAACTTGGAAGTTTGAACAGAAAGTTGGCTCGAAAACAATCACAACTTTTGGCCTCAACATGAATGATTTCCCAAAACTTAAGGCAAATCTCGATTTTCATTTGCAAAATTCTCTAAACCCAAATTCATTATTTAATGTGCAGAATATTTAAATTATCGCTTTTTATTCGGGCTTTCGTTTATTTCTTCTGGAAGCGCAAAGCTATTAGTTTCTCGTTGTTTCTTTTTTATGTTTTGCAGCTTTTCTGGCACGTATGTTATTGCGGGGGCTTTGCGCTCCGGGCGCGTCCCTGCCTAAGTGTCCCTAAACATTTTCAGCCGTTTTTTAAACCGCTAAAAATGTTAAGTTCCACTAAGGCAGGGCAAAACAGCACAGCCCCCGCACCCCCGTGCTGTCGCGCCCATGGTGCCGCTCATGCCCTAATCAGCTTTGCATTTTTGATTAAAAACTTTTGTGCTTTTATCAGCTTTCGGGGCGGCGTTATTGTCTACTCGCTTCGCTCGAAAACAGCCCGAACGGTGGCAAGCCACCGCCGCGCTGTCTGGAAAATCTTTCATCCCGGCTACCATTTCAAACTGATAAGCAAAGGTATTTCCCCAGCTGAAATGCGCAAGGCCAGGCTTTGTTTGCTCCGCTGCGCTTCGCAAAGCCTTGCGCATATCAGCCGCGGAAAATGGCTAGTCGCTATCAGTTTCAAATGGTTCTTTCCGTTGAAAAAATTGATTTTTCATTGAATTTATTGTTTAACTTAAAATTTTAGTATTATGAATTTTTCACAATTTTTATCAGGTTTAGCAACTCTTTCAGAAAGAGTTGAAAAAAAAGGTGGTCATTTATTTTTTGAATTTTCTGCCCATGTTTCGAAAATTAGTGTGCGTTATTACAAATCAGGCTGGAAACCAGATGCAGACCCTTCTTTTTCTACAGAAGTATCAAAAACTACTGATTACACACCTTATTTCATTATGTGCGATACAATTACAGACTTTTAGTTGTGATTGTATCATATGTAAAAAAAGCCGCTTTCGCGGCTTTTTTTTTGCTATTTACTGTACCTCTTTTCCGTGATCTTACAGCCTGACGGCCTGATACCATGCACAGACACCGTGCAGGCTCCCGGAAGTGCCTGGAACCTTTCGGTTGAAGTGGTCGCGATTTCATGCCTCACCGAGTGGACTTAAAGCGGACTTAAAACGAAGAATATTTAAGTTTAAAAATACTTATTGAATCAAGCTGACATGGTAGTCCATTCGAAAGGATTATAAATAGAATCTATGAAAGTGATAAAAGATATAATTTGCATTTATAATAAATTATTCATAAACTTTGTAGATAATCAATAGATTTTATCTATATGCCGACTTCTGAGAAAGAGAATTTTGTAAGTAAAGCAACCAATTGGATTTTTAGTAAGAATCGAATTTCAAATGTATTAAGTTTTACGTTTGGGTTTTTAATTGCTCATTGTACAGATTTCAATTGCCTAACACAGTCTATCAGAGATATTTATAATATTTTTTGTTCAATTGTTTTTTAATATCAACCATTAAATTTTTTTATCATGGCTAAAGTTGCTAACGTACTCATTGGTAAAAGTTCTGGATCAGTTGGAGGAACTACCTTTTCAAGTTGGAAAGGAATCAATGTTTTAAAAGCTAAACCAACTGTTGTAGCTAACCCGCAAACCGACAAACAGAAAGCGCAGCGAGCTGCATTCTCTTTCATGGTTGGTTTGTATCGCACCTTAGTTGCTGTTATTGTAATTGGATTCAAAGAATTAGCGGTTAAAAAATCGCAGTTCAATGCTTTCCAAAGTGCAAACTTAAAAGCAGCATTCGACTTATCAGCACCACCCGCAGCCACTTTGTTGCCTGCTGAAGTTAGTATCTCAAAAGGAACCATTGCGGACACTCCTATCGATACGGTTGTAGCTTCAGAAGCGGCAAACACTGTGGTTTTTAATTACGCTGATACGGCAAACGATCCCGGTCAATCCGCTGGTGACAAACCCCTGATGGTAGTTTTCAACGAAACAAAGGAAGAATGGACTTGTAAAGTTGGAGCTGCTACCCGAGGCGATGGAACCGATTCTTTGCCAATGCTCGAAGGTTGGGAAGAAGCTGATGTTTTGCATTGCTATCTTGGTTTTTCAAGTGTTGATGGCGACACCGCCAGCGATAGCCAATACAAAGCCGGTGCCATTGTAGCATAACTGTTTTTATTTGGGTTAGAATTAGAGTTTGTAAATTATTGGTAAAGCCCGGTTGTTGTGCCGGGCTTTTTTAATTGTTCAATTATGGCAGAATTTGACGTCGGTTTAGCTCAATTACAGGAAGTTTGCAATTATTTCGTTGAGGCGGAATATCCATATTTTGAGGAACTTAGAGAAGCATTCAAGTTACTTAGAACAACAGGTTGCAGACTTCAGGAAATATTTGAAATTGAAAGATGGACAATTGTGTCAGGTTATGAAGTTTCGGTACAACCGCAAAAAGGTAACCAGGTCAGATACATAACTCTAAGCAGCGAATTTGCTTCATTTCTTGCAGCAATCGAAAACCAATACAAACCCTTTTTAGGCCGAACATCCGGTCAGCTCGAATATTTGTTTAATAAAATCAATCCTTTCGGTGGTTTATTCTCCGGTGATCGTTCAATTATCAGTTACATTTATCGCTACTGTTTTATCCGTGAACTTAACGCCGATGGCCTAACAAATGCTCAAATTGCTTCAATAATGGGCCACAATTCCGAAACCGTTGTTAATAACTATTTGAATGCTGAAGTAACAAGTACAATCGAAATTACTCAACCTCTTCCTGATCCGCCTATTATTGATGGTATTACATATCCTATTATTTCTATTGGTTCGCAAGTTTTTACAACTGAACCTATTAAATGGGTAGACTCTGGCGGTGATTCTTATGATCCGGGAGGTATCCCCGGTAATAATGTATTATTTGGAAGCCTTTATTATGAAGCCGCTTTGCAGCGTTTAATTCCATTAATTCCTACTGGTTGGAAATTGCCTTCTATTTCAGATATTAATGAAATGAAAACTTTTTTAGGTTCTGATTTTGACAACTCGCTTAACTTTCTTTCCGATGATCCTACTTTTTGGTCCAGTGTTTCCACTCCTCGCAATAGTACAGGTTTAAGTTTGCGTGGTGGTGGTTATCGTGCTTATAATACATCTTTTCGATATTTACAACGTTCTGAGTTTTGGTTAGAAGATACCCCCGATGTAAACCGGCGTGCAGTCATGGAGTTTAGAAATTACATTTATATCCCGGATATTATAGCTTCAATTCCTTCGGATCGTTGGGCTTTTACAGTAATTTTAATTGCTGTTGTTTAATCTTATTTTTTTTTAATCAATTTTATCAATCGCTTTTATTTGCTAATTCTCTTTGATTTGGCATAGCTTTGTAAAAGATGAGTTACAATGATCGAAATAACGGCGTTTATGATCCTGAGAGCTACACAAAAGGCATTGGGAGAAATTTTAAAGCTTCTGTTATTTTCGTTGCAGTATTGCTGGCAATCTCATTAATCGTTGAAGGTGTTAATTATC
Organism: Draconibacterium halophilum; assembly: GCF_010448835.1. Classification (NCBI taxonomy): domain Bacteria; kingdom Pseudomonadati; phylum Bacteroidota; class Bacteroidia; order Marinilabiliales; family Prolixibacteraceae; genus Draconibacterium; species Draconibacterium halophilum. Next base: position 2,816,535 of record NZ_CP048409.1, on the reverse strand, counting down.
TGTTAGGTAATGCACCTATTTTTTTGAACTAAAAGAGGCAAACCTTAGCTAAGATTTGCCCCTCTCTTAAGCCTTGCGGCTCAACTACTTATCTCTTAAAAAGTAGGATTTTCCGTCCCACTTTTGATATTATGTTATATTTGTGAATGTAAAAAAAGGAGAGAAATTCCCTCCTTTTTTATCGTATCATTATTGTCCTAATAGTTCAAGAATCTCATTGTACTTTTCCATGTTCTTCATACGGTAATACAAGTTTTTAAGTGACTCAAGTGTCATTTCGTCTTCAGGATTCAACTCCCGGCACTTTTCCATGTATGGAAGTGCTTTCTGAAACCATACATCAGCTTTTTTTAATTCAGCTTCGTATTTTTCGTTTTCGCTTGGTGGAATTGCAGTTGCAACCTCGATTTGTTTTACTCCTTTATTGTAGTACAATGCCCCAAGGTTATAGTATGCATTAAAAAAAGTTGGATCGATCTCAGACGCTTTTTGATAAGCCTCAACAGCCTTTTCTTCATCACCAAATTTTTCATATAAAGCACCTTTGGCAAAATAATACGTTACATTGTTAGGATCTTGCTCAATTGCCATATCCAGGTATTTCAACGCTTCTTCATTTTTACCAATTTTCATGTACAGGTCAATCATACTTGTCAACACGTTATTATCATCAGGGTATTTTTCAAAACCATCCTGAACTGCTTTTAACGCATTTACAGTATCCTGCATTTGAATATACGATTCAGAAATTAATGAATAAGTTCTTGCACCGTTGTATCCGTGTTTTGCTGCTTCTCCATAATACTCAACTGCTTTTTCATAATTCTGAGCATTGAATGCAGCAAGACCTGCGTTGAATATAATTACGGTATCAACAGCATTTGGACTATCTTCTTTCACAACAGGAATATCTTGAATTTCAAGGATTTGCTCGAAAGATTTTAATGCTAATTCGTAATCGTCGTTATTAAACGCTTCAACTGCCTGGTTTGTTAAATCGTTGGTTAACAGCGTTAATTTAATTTTTACACTTTTTGAGAATTTATCTTTTTCGTCTAATTCAAGTGCTTTTTTGTATGATTCTAAAGCAACAGTAAGCGGATCATCACTTAAAGCTTTCATGTTTTTATCCTGGCTTGCAAAAATTGCCTGATAGATTTCTCCTCTAACTTCCCAGGTTTTTGGCCAAGGAATAGTTTTCTTCACTGCTTTATCGTCAGAAGTATCAAGTGCTTCATCAAGGGACTCCAACGCTTTATCTAGTTTGCCGCTTTCTTTAAGATTCTGAGCACTGGTTACTTTACCTTTCTGAGCAAAAGCTACAGAAACAGAAAATACCAGGACTAGAAGAATAATAGTTTTTTTCATTTTTATACTTATTTATAGTTTTACAATTCGTGTTTATGCCATATTAAGCCTGATACGATACAGGCCACAAAAATATATGTTTTCAATTTTTTTCAAAATAACAACAAAAATAATATATAATTTATTCTTGTTCTAAGTTATTTTCTTCAGTATCAATATCTTCAGTGTCAACTTCAGTAATATCTTCGGCAGTTTCCTCTACCACTGCTATTCGGGCTACTGAAGCAATACTGTCATCATCTCTCAAATTAATTACACGCACTCCCTGAGTTGCTCTTCCGAGAATAGAAATGGTATTAACTGCCAGACGAATGGTAATTCCTTTCTGAGTAATAATCATTAGATCATTATCGTCAGAAACACTTTTGATTGCAACCAATTCTCCTGTTTTTTCAGTTACATTCATGGTTTTTACACCTTTTCCACCTCGGTTGGTAACACGGTAATCATCAATTTTAGAACGTTTTCCATATCCTTTTTCTGCAACTACCAGGATATCTTCATTCTCATCCATTACACAAACCATACCAATAACTTCGTCATTCTCGTGACCAAGCTTTATACCCCGCACTCCGGAAGCTGTTCTTCCGATCGGGCGAACAATACTTTCGTTAAAACGAATTGCCTTTCCGGAACGCACAGCAATCATAACTTCGCTACTGCCATTCGTAAGACGTGCTTCCAGTAATTGATCGCCATCTTTAATGGTGATTGCATTCACACCATTTTGGCGTGGACGTGAGTAAGCTTCTAATGTTGTTTTTTTGATGATACCTTTTTTGGTAGCAAGAATAATGTAATTATTATTGATGAATTCTTCATCGGCAAGTGTCTTCACTTTTATGAATGCCAGTACCTGATCATCAGGTTCTATATTCAGCATATTTTGAATTGCCCGACCCTTTGAAGCTCTTGTTCCCTCAGGAATTTCATAAACTTTCAGCCAGAAACATTTTCCTTTTTCAGTAAACAACAAAAGAGTGTTATGCATCGAGGCAATTATAATATGTTCCAGGAAGTCTTCATCACGGGTGGTGCTTCCTTTCGATCCTATACCTCCCCTTCCCTGCGTTCTGAAATCAGTTAGTGGTGTACGTTTTATATAGCCCAAATGCGAAATGGTAATTACCATTTCGTCATCGGCATAAAAATCTTCAGGATTGAATTCTTCGGCGTTAGGAACAATTTCCGTACGACGTTCGTCTCCGTATTTATTTTTAACCTCCTGTAATTCTTCTTTTATAATTTCCTTCCGCAAATTAACGTCGGCAAGAATTGCTTTATAATGTTCTATTTGCGCCATAATCTCATCGTATTCTTTACGAAGTTTGTCTTGTTCCAGACCGGTTAACTGACGCAAACGCATTTCGACAATTGCACGCGCTTGAATATCGCTCAATTCAAATCGTTCGATTAATTTGTTTCGTGCTTCTTCAGGTGTTGACGAACCGCGGATAATCGCAATTACTTCATCAATATTATCGCTGGCAATTATTAATCCTTCCAGAATATGAGCCCGTTTTTCAGCTTGCTCCAGTTCGTATTTCGTACGGCGTACAACAACCTCGTGGCGGTGCTCAATGAAGTATTTAATCAGATCCTTAAGGTTTAGGATCTTGGGACGACCGTGTACCAACGCAATACTGTTAACACTAAACGACGTTTGCAGCTGTGTATATTTATATAATTTATTTAAAACAACGTTGCTCATTGCATCGCGTTTTAAATCATAAACAACACGCATTCCATCGCGGTCCGACTCATCGTTTACATTCGAAATTCCTTCAATTTTCTTTTCGTTAACCAGATCGGCAGTTTTCTGAATCATTTCTGCACGGTTAACCATGTATGGAATTTCGGTAACAACAATTTTCTCACGACCACCTTCATTTTCAATATGGGCTTTAGCTCTGATGACGATACGTCCCCTACCGGTTTCATACGCATCTACCACACCCTGGTAACCATAGATTATACCTCCCGTTGGAAAGTCAGGCGCTTTTACGATCTGGATAAGCTCATCCATCTCAATATCAGTGTTATCAACGTACGCAATTGTAGCATCAACAACATCGCTGAGGTTGTGTGGCGCCATGTTTGTTGCCATACCAACTGCAATACCCGAAGCTCCGTTAACAAGTAGCTGTGGTATTTTTGTTGGCAATACACTAGGTTCACTTAACGATTCATCAAAATTGGGCTGAAAATCAACAGTATTTTTATCCAAATCGGCCAGTGTTTCTTCCGAGATCTTCGACATTCGAGCCTCGGTATAACGCATTGCTGCCGGACTGTCGCCATCAACAGAACCAAAGTTCCCCTGACCATCGACCATCGGGTAACGTAACGACCAATGTTGAGCCATACGCACCATGGTAAAATAAACTGAAGAGTCGCCATGCGGGTGATACTTACCAAGTACCTCACCAACAATTCTTGCCGACTTTTTATATGAACGATTAGAAAATATGCCTAATTCGTGCATACCAAATAAAACCCGGCGGTGTACCGGTTTAAAACCATCGCGTACATCTGGTAGTGCACGCGAAACAATTACCGACATTGAATAATCAATATAGGCAGATTTCATCTGCTCCTCAATGTTTATTTTGATAATCTTTTCACCTTCTGTCATTATATCTCCTTTAAAAATAAATTATCACTAAAAGTTTGTGACACTAAAATTAATAATCGAAACCCTTGGCGATAAGGGCATTTAGCGCTGTCTGTCTATTATACTCAAAAAAAGTTTGATACATAAAAATTGTTTATTATGTTACCTTACATTTAAGACATACAAAAATAGTAAAATCATTTGTGTCACGCTTATATTTAGTGGTGTTTTACATGCTTTTGATAAGAAGATATTAACAATTTAACTGTCATCTTTTCATGATGTTTTTGTTACATTTGATAACTTCTGCCATTTCGATACTTTGTAGCTTCAAATTTTATTTAATTTAGTCTTTCAACCTTTTAGGAATAGTATTTGTTAAACGGAGACAAAAAGGAAACTATATATGGATTCACAATTTTCACCAAGAATTAAAGACATAATTGGATATAGCCGGGAGGAAGCAATTCGTTTGGGGAATGATTATATAGGCCAGGAACACCTTTTTTTAGGAATTTTGAGAGAAGGCGAAGGAACTGCGACTGATATTCTCGAAAACCTGGGTGTTGATCTGGTTGAAGTAAAACAACTAATCGAAAGCAAGGTACGCACAGATAAAGATATTAATCAGAAAGCTGATTTGATCATGCTGAAATCAACTGAAAAAACATTAAAGTTGATTTATTTAGAAGCAAGATCGTTTAAAAGTGCAACTGCTAACAGTGGCCACCTCTTGCTGGCTATTTTAAAAGATAACGACAGCTTGATAACTCAAATGCTCGTTGAACTAGGTATTAACTATTTCATGGTTAAGTCGCAATTGCAAGATTACCAGCAAACTGAAGCAAAATCTGATTTTCCCGAAAGTGATGACGATGAACCGGGTGAAGGTTTTGGCAAAGGCCCATCGGGAGGACAGAGTGCTAAAAAAGCTGCCGGAGCAAAATCGGACACACCGGTGCTCGATAATTTTGGTATCGATATTACCAAGCTGGCAGAAGAAAACAGTCTTGACCCAATCGTAGGTCGCGAAAAAGAGATTGAGCGACTGGCGCAAATACTGAGTCGCCGTAAAAAGAACAACCCCATTTTGATTGGAGAACCCGGCGTTGGTAAATCGGCAATTGCTGAAGGATTGGCGCTACGTATTGTAGGCAAACAAGTGTCAAGAATATTATTCGACAAACGAGTGGTAAGTCTTGATATTGCCTCGATTGTAGCAGGAACAAAATATCGTGGACAGTTTGAGGAGCGAATGAAAGCAATATTGAATGAGCTGTCGAAAGTTAATAACGTTATTTTGTTTATCGATGAGATTCATACTATTGTAGGTGCCGGCGGTGCAACTGGTTCGCTGGATGCTGCCAACATGTTAAAACCTGCCTTGGCACGTGGCGATATTCAATGTATTGGAGCCACAACTCTCGATGAGTACCGTCAGCAAATTGAAAAAGACGGAGCACTCGAACGTCGTTTCCAAAAAGTAATGGTTGATCCAACCTCGGTTGATGAAACCATTGAAATACTTAACAATATTAAAGATCGTTACGAAGATCATCACAATGTAACATTTACACCTGAAGCGATTGAAAACTGTGTGAAGCTAACAGCACGTTACATTACCGATCGTTATTTGCCCGACAAAGCCATTGATGCGCTTGACGAAGCCGGTTCGCGTGTTCATATCACGAATATTAATGTTCCGGACAACATTGTTAAGCTTGAAGAAAAAATAGAAAACACAAAAGAGGATAAAATAAGCGCCGTCAAAAGTCAGAATTTTGAGTTGGCCGCTAATTACCGTGATAAAGAAAAGAATCTGCTCACGCTATTGGAAGATGCAAAAGAACAATGGGAAAAAGATCTTATTAATCATCGTGAAAGCGTTGATGAGCATAAGGTTGCCGAAGTTGTTGCGATGATGTCGGGAATTCCGGTACAACGTATTGCACAAGCTGAAGGTAAACGCCTGATGAACATGGGCAAAGATTTGAAAGGAAAAGTTGTTGGGCAAGACGAGGCTATTGGCAAAATTGTAAAAGCGATTCAACGTAACCGCGCAGGATTGAAAGATCCCAACCGCCCAATTGGAACATTTATTTTTCTGGGTCCCACTGGTGTTGGAAAAACCCAGCTGGCAAAAGTTCTAACAACTTATTTATTTGACAATTTAGATTCGCTGATTCGGATTGATATGAGTGAATACATGGAGAAATTTGCGGTATCAAGATTAGTGGGAGCGCCTCCGGGATATGTAGGTTACGAAGAAGGCGGGCAATTGACGGAAAAAGTGAGAAGGAAGCCCTACTCAGTTGTTTTGCTCGACGAAATTGAGAAAGCACATCCTGATGTGTTCAATATTCTACTTCAGTTAATGGATGAAGGACGTTTGACAGATAGTTTAGGGCGCAATGTCGATTTCAAAAATACAATTATTATTATGACATCGAACATTGGTTCGCGCCAGTTAAAAGACTTCGGACGTGGCGTTGGTTTCTCAACCATAAAAACAGCGAAAGAAGAGAATGAGCATACAAAATATGTCATTCAGAAAGCATTGAAAAAAGCATTTGCACCAGAATTCCTTAACCGAATTGATGATGTTGTTGTGTTTAATCAATTGGAGAAGAAACATATTCACACCATTATTGATATCGAAATTGAAGGTTTGTACAAGCGTGTTGAATCGCTGAATTACAAGTTGAAAATTTCTCCGGCAGCAAAAGATTTTATCGCTGAGAAAGGATACGATCCTCAGTTTGGTGCACGACCACTAAAACGGGCTATTCAGAAATACCTGGAAGATGAAATGGCCGAAATTATTATCAAAGCATCGATTTCCGAAGGAGATACAATTTCGGTAGGTTTTGATAAGAAAAAGGAAAGGTTACAGATGCGTATTTTATCAAACAAAAAAGCGCTAAAAGAATAGGAAACAAATATTCATATATAAAAAAAGGAGGTGAAAGCCTCCTTTTTTTATGCCTTGTATTTAAAAATCAACATGGTGATATCATCCGATTGAGGACCATGACCATAATGTATTTTAAAACTCTTTTCTAAACGCTCAACCATTTCTTTTGGGCTTTGTCCGGCCAACGATTTCAGGTTTTCTACCAATTGCTGATTACCGTACTGTACATTGTTTTCGTCGAGCATTTCGGTAACACCATCGGTATATAAAACCAGTGTGTCGCCTTTCTCAAGCTGAATTTTAGCTGAACCATAAGATTTGTCAGGATAAAGCCCTAATGGAAGTCCATGTGACTGGGCAAGTTCTTTAATCTTCCCATTTTTATTTATATTATATGCGGGAGTATGAGCCGCATTGCAATACTCTAATATGCCCGTTTTAACATTCAAAACACCCAGAAAAAGGGTTAAAAAGAACTGATGGTGATTCGTTGTACACAATTCTTTATTTGTTCTTTTTACAATTTCATCTGCTTTTGGCACCAATGCGTTTGTTTTTATAATCGTTTGTGCAACGCTCATAAAAAATGCTGCCGGAACTCCCTTGCCTGATACGTCGCCCATGGTTAATACCAGGTGTTCATCATCAATAAAGAAATAGTCGAACAGGTCGCCGCTTACTCCTCTGGCCGGTTGGTAGGTGGTATAAAGATCTATGTCGGTCCGGTCTGGAAAAGCAGGATAAATTGTTTTAATAAAACTTTGCTGAATTTCGGAAGCCTGATTCATGTCTTCCTGGCGCTGTAGTTTTTTCTTATGCTCGTCGGATTGTGTTTGCAGGTATTTCTCGTACCACAATTTCATGTAGTTCAAACTTTCAGCAACCTGAACAACTTCATTCTCAGGAATATCTTTATAAGGCCCCGTTAGATTACTAAAACGTTTTAATTGTTTGGTAACGAGACTCAGCGGTTTTATCTGCCGGTTAATAATGTATGTAACGGTTAAGTAAATAATGAGTATTCCTAAAACGGAGAAAAACAACATCTGAAGTACAGGTAAATACAAGGGTTCAAATAATTCTTTATAAGGCAATACCGATACCAAAACCCAGCCATTTTGCTCGATGGGAACATAATACACCAGGGCTTTCTCAAAATTAAATAATTCAGGATACGCAATTAACGTTCCCGGCTTTGAATCTGCCAGTACATTATTGGTTGTGATCGTAATATCTTCTTTAAGAATCTTTTCATTCGAATCATAAATACTTCTGTTTAGAATCCACTCGCTAACGGGATGCGTAATAAAAACGCCATCTTTCGACATCAGAAAAGCAAAACCTCCTTTTCCAATTTTCAAACTGTTCACCTGCTTATTTAGCTCATTTAGTGACATTTCACAAATAACTTCTCCAACACGTTCTACTTGTCCGGATGGATTTTCTATCATTATCGGAGCACAATAAGCTGCCACCACAATATTATTTCGTTCGCACAAATAGGGTTCAGACCAACCTACACCTTCCTGGGCAACAAGTTTTTCAAACTGTTCTTGTTCATTAGCACACGACGAAAAACTATTGCTGCCCCGTTGTATTAAAATCGAATCACCATCCCGGTATGTAAAGTAGCTCCAATATGGTAAATCGGTTACGGTTGAATCAATTTTTACATAAATGGCATTAATAAACTGATATTTATTGACTAAACTTTGAATAAATAAATCGGCGTGATCTTGCTGTCCGTAAAAAATTACCTGGTCGGCAATGTTTCCGGCAATCTCCGAGGTAGTTATTATATAACGTTGCACACTGCTTGTTACATGTGCACTTTGCGACATTGCCTTATTCTTTACACTATCTTCAATAAGTGTTTGGTTGAAGAGAAAAAATATACCAATAAAAGTAATAAATACTCCTATTACTGCTAAGGATATATAAACACTCAACTGATATGCAATTGATTTATTTAACATTCATTTTTTATTGTTTCCGATTAAAAACAATTTACGGATAATTTTTCAGATGTCAGGTATTATGATTAAAATTTAACCATTTGCGGGTGCCTTTAATACTGCAGGTAAACGATGCCAATGATGATGCTTGCTTAATAGCTTCCGCAAAATCATTACATTCAAGAAAATAATAACAAAATGCACCGTGAAGAAAATCTCCTGCACCAAGTGTATCTTTTACCTCTACTTGTGGAACTGTAACACTCCCCTTCTTCTCGTTTGATAAATATTCGATTTTATGGGAACCATTTGAAATAGCAACTGACTTTACATTTTTAGCGCGCATAAAATCAAAAAGCTCATTTTGGCTATGACATTGAGGCGGCATAAAATCAGTCGAACAAATTGCGATATCGATATAGTTGAGTTGTTCATCGAACTGAGGTTTCCAGCTTCCACAATCAGAGACAACGGGTATGCCCTGCATTTTACAAATTTTTGAACATTCAAGGCTGAATTCAGGGTAAAACCCATCGACAAGTAAAATCTGAGGTTCCACCAAATCAATCAGCTTTTGTGGCAAAATAGTGCTTTCTAATTCTGTTGGATTATGAGTTACAATTGTACGATCGCCATTTTTTGATGTCAACACGGTGGCCAAAATTGTTTCGAATTCCTGGCCATATGCAAGATCAAAATGATCTACTCCTACACTGTTAAGATCCTGATCGATAAATGATGAAAAAGCATTCAGACCGGCCGGACTTGCAAGTGTTGCTGTTTTATTCAGATAAGCAAATGCAACAGCGGCATTGGTTGCGGGGCCACCAACCAAAATATCGGGAATGTCGGTTTTAACTTTGGTATTGGCTACCGGAATCTGATCAATAAAGTATTGAATATCGATAGTTGTTAGTCCAACGAATAAGGCCTTGTGTTTCATCAACACAAAGAAACAAAAAAAGCTGCCTTTCCAGACAGCTTCCTTTATATTTTATCACACACTTCTTTTAAGTGTTCATTGCACCACAAACCGTAATAACTTGTCCGCTTACATACGACGATAAATCAGATGCGAGGAATGTTGCTACTCCTGCTACTTCTTCAGGAGTTCCACCTCTTTTTAAAGGAATTGAGGCTTCCCATGCTTTACGCGCATCTTCCGGTATTTTACCGGTCATTTCAGTTATAATAAATCCAGGAGCAATAGCATTGGAACGAACACCGCGAGAACCCAATTCGCGCGCTACCGATTTTGTAAAACCAATAATTCCTGCTTTTGATGCTGCGTAGTTTGCCTGTCCGGCATTTCCGCTAACACCAACAACCGAACTCAGGTTAACAATCGATCCCGAACGTTGTTTTAACATGGTGCGCTGAGCTGCTTTTGTAAAGTTAAATACCGATTTTAGATTAACATTAATAACTGCATCCCACTGATCTTCAGTCATTCGCATCAATAAAGTATCTTTTGTAATACCGGCGTTGTTTACTAATACATCAATACGGCCAAATTCTTTAACAATTTCGGATACAACACGGTCAGTATCTTCAAAATTACTTGCATCAGAAGCATAACCTTTGGCTTTTACTCCGTAAGCTATTAATTCCTGTTCTGTGGCTTTCATATTGTCATCTTCAAAAAGATCGGTAAAGGCAACATCGCACCCTTCCTGTGCATACTTAACAGCAATTGCTTTACCAATTCCGCGAGAAGCGCCGGTAATTATAGCTGTTTTTCCTTTTAATAAGCTCATATTATAAAATTTTAGAGTTTTCTTTTTCAGATCCGCAAATATAAATGATATTAAGGTTTAATGAAATGTAGCTTTTAGAAACTTTCTTAATTCACCTCATATTTGTTAAAAACTACCCAAACTTCAAACATTTGGTTGAAAAATTCAAAACAATAATTTGCCTAATTGATTTAAAATTTCAGCAGCCTTGCCTTTTAAATGAATATCGGTAATCACCGATGTAAAAACGGTTTCTTCAGGATTAATTTCGATAATAGTAGCTCCTGCCTGTTTGGCAGTGCGCGGCACATACGATGCAGGTGTTACCTCGCCGGTTGACCCAACAATTATGCACACTTCCGCTTTTTGGGCAGCTGCGAACGAATTGGAATAAGCTTCTTGCGGGATTCCTTCGCCAAAGAATATGAAGTTGGGCTTAAGAATTTCATTATCATTAACACATTTTGGAGGGATATTTTCAAAATCAATATCATTAACGTCATAAACCTGGCCGCATTTCAGGCATATCAGCTTTTTCGAATTTCCATGAAACTCGTGCACGGTATTGTTCCCGGCATCGTAATGCAAATTGTCGATATTCTGGGTAACAATGGCATTTAACAATTTATTGCGCTCCATATTTGCCAGTACACGATGTGCATCGTTTGGTTTAGCATCGGCAAAAAAATCGTAAAATATTTCGCGAATATACCCCCAGCAATTTCCCGGGTAATTAAGGAAATAACTCAAGTCCAGTACCTGCGGCCTGTACTTATTCCAAAGTCCGTATTCTCCTCTGAACGGAGGAATTCCACTTTCAACTGAAATTCCGGCACCGGTAAATGCAATTGTGTAGTTTGATTTTTTTATAATTTTTGCTGATTCCTTAAGAAGCAATTCCATCGCATATTGATTTTTGATAATATTAATCAAAGGTCGTTATTTTGAGAAAAACGCTCTAATTTCTTCTTCAAAATTTTCTTCCTGATTTTTAATTAGTGTGCGGTACGATTCGAATTGTTTTACTTTAACTTCGTAGTTTTCAATGCATTCTTTTATTTTATTCCCAATTTGTTTAATCAGTTGTACATCATCCTCAAATTTAAACTCATTGTCAATAGGAATATCTATGCCGTTCTTTGCGGCTCCTCTTCTACCGGTTATTACACAATTATACAAAACGGCTGCTTCGCGCGGGAAACGATCCCTTCCGGGATGATTACCAAAATCAATATAAACTTTGGCACTGGCAATTCTATCTGCAACCTCAGCAGGTGTTAAATTTTTCAGTGGCACCCATTTAATTTCCGGATGAGTATCAATAATCTTTTGCGTAAATTTCTTCCCTTTTCGAGGGTTATACAGAACTATATTTTCTTTCTCTGTAATTGATAATTTATTTGATTTTGTAATAAAATCTTCTCTGATGTAATCGGTAAGATAATTCCAGTTGCCAATACCATATTTGTTCAGATGAAGTTCAGCATATTTCGATTGAACCAGATGATCTGTAATGGCGATATTATCTTTTGGATTCTCTACGTTGAAAGCTTTCCTTAGACCTAAAGCTGCCAATAACCGATTTTTAAAACGGTTCCTTGATGCATAATAGTTATCTACACTTTGCCACCATATAATCTTTTGTATCGATTTGTATTTATTCAGTTCAAATGTACGTGTCTCCGGAACAATAAGAACATTATCTGAATGATCTTCAATTTCAAATACATATTCATTTACGTACTTTTTGTAATTTGAATGAATAGGATCATCCATTTTCTTCAAATAAAACATTCTGGCATTAAGTCCTGATTGGTTTAATTTAGCCACTAACTGATGCAGAAGCTCCGGACCTCCGGTAGCTGCCTGTGGTTTACAAGCAATGTAAATTTTTGCGGATTTTGATAATCTCATAATATTTTTGAGAGGGTTTAAACGTATGAATTTATAATGATATTTCTTTTGCTTTATCCAATGCTTTTTCAATAACTTGATGCATGTCGTAGTACTTGTACTCTGCCAAACGGCCACCAAAAATTATATTCTTATTCTCTTCTGACAATTTTAAATACTTTTCATATATCGCTTGATTTTTCGCATCATTTATTGGATAATATGATTCTTTATCCTTTGAAAACTCATGCGGATATTCACGTGTTATGATGGTTCTTTTCTGTTGTCCGAATTCAAAATGTTTGTGCTCCAAAATTCGGGTAAACGGCACTTCTCTGTCGGTGTAATTAACAACTGCATTTCCCTGAAAATTTTCAGTTTTTAAAATTTCATGATCAAAATGAAGGCTTCGATATTCTAATTTCCCATATTTAAAATCAAAAAACTCATCAATCTTTCCGGTAAATACGATGTTATCGGCTAACGAATCCAGACTCTTTCTATCTTTAAAAAAATCAACTTCTGTTCTCACTTCCACTCCTTCCAATAACTTTTCCACCAATTTAGTATAACCACCTATTGGAATTCCCTGGTACAAGTCGTTGAAGTAGTTATTATCAAAAGTAAAACGGAAAGGTAGTCTACGGATAATAAAAGCAGGAATTTGTGTTGCTGGTCTGCCCCACTGCTTTTCAGTGTAGCCCTTTATCAATTTCTCATAAATGTCTTTACCTCCCAAAACCAAAGCCTGTTCCTCAAGGTTTTTTGGATTTATGATATGTTTATAGGCCTCACGCTGTTCTTCAACTTTTTGCTTGGCCTGTTCGGGTGTAGTTACTCCCCATAATTGGTAAAAAGTATTCATGTTAAAGGGGAGGCTATAAAGCCGGCCTTTATAATTCGCAACAGGAGAATTTGTGTACCGATTAAACTCCACTAAGTTATTTACATAATCCCAGACCCGTTTATTACTGGTATGAAAAATATGTGCTCCATAAACATGAACATTTATGTCTTCTCGTTTTTCAGTATAGATGTTTCCCGCTACGTGTTTTCGTTTGTCAATTACCAGGCATTTTTTGCCTCTTTTTTTCATCTCTGCGGCAAACACCGAACCAAATAATCCCGCTCCAACAATAAGGAAATCGTAAGTGTTTTTAGGCATTTCAATTCTGTTTTGAAGTTTCAAATGTAGTAAATGCGGCAGGAAATGCCTAGAGCCACTGGCAAAATTTTGCCAACAAATATCTGTCACGATACGTCGCTGTTTTATTATCTATATATTTGTGGCAATATTTTTTTGAATAAAATCATGCTCGATCAGTCAACAATATGTGCCATTTCAACCTCTCCAGGAGTTGGAGCGATTGCCGTTATTCGTCTTTCAGGAAGCGATGCGATTGCAATATGCGATAAAGTTTACGAAAGTCCCAAAACCGGTAAATTGCTTGCCGATCAGGCAGCAAATACCCTCCATTTTGGAAAAATTGTTTCTAACGATGAAACCATCGACGAGGTGGTTATTGCTTTGTTTCGTGCGCCACATTCGTTTACCGGCGAAAATATTGTTGAAATCTCGTGCCATGGTTCGGTTTATATTCAGCAACAGATTTTAAATGTGTTGGTAGAAAATGGCGCCCGTTTGGCTTTGCCGGGAGAATTTACGCAACGTGCCTTTTTAAACGGCAAAATGGATCTTTCGCAGGCCGAAGCCGTTGCCGATGTAATTGCATCATCGAATGCTGCGGCTCAGAAACTGGCGTTAAACCAAATGCGTGGTGGATTTTCGAAAGAGATCAGTGCGTTGCGCGATCAGCTTTTGCATTTTACTGCAATGGTAGAGTTAGAACTGGATTTTGGCGAAGAAGATGTGGAATTTGCCGACCGTTCGGCCTTACGCATATTAACCGAAGAAATTGAGGAGTTGTTGCGGAAATTGAAAGATTCGTTTCAACTGGGAAACGCCATAAAAAATGGTATTCCGGTGGCCATTATTGGTGAAACCAATGTCGGAAAATCAACCCTCTTAAATGCCCTGCTGAATGAAGATCGGGCTATTGTTTCAGAAATTCATGGCACAACTCGCGACGTAATTGAAGACGTGGTAAATATTCATGGTACAGCCTTCCGTTTTTTTGATACTGCCGGTATTCGTGAAACTGAAGACCAGATTGAAAACCTGGGTATTGAGCGAAGTTACAGCAAGCTGGAGCAGGCAACTGTTGTTTTACTGGTGGTTGACACCCACAACTCCTTCCCACTTGTTGAAAGCCGTATTCAGAAGATACGCGAACGCATTGCTCCACATCAGACACTGATTATTGTTGCCAATAAAATCGATTCCGGGTTGCGTGATACCATTCAGCAGATAGAAGTAATGGAACTTACTGATAATGAAAAAGCGGTGTTCATTGCGGCTAAACAAAAAGAAAACCTGCAGGAGTTGATCGATTATATGAGTCATTCCATAAACCTGGAGGAGGCTGAGCAACAGGATGTAATTGTTACCAATGCACGTCATTACGAAATCTTAAAAAATGCACATGAAGCCATTTTACGTGTACTAAATGGTCTCGATATGCAAATTACCGGCGATTTTCTTGCGCAGGACATTCGCGAATGTTTACATTATCTGGCAGAAATTACCGGAGAAGTTGGCACAGAGGAGGTTTTGGGGCATATTTTTAAGAATTTCTGTATCGGAAAGTAAATGATAAGAATAACTCAACGATATAAAGAAAGTGCATCTCTTTTACGAAATGCACTTTTCTTTGGCAAGCCAGCATTCATCAGGATTTATTATCTCAACTTCATTGTATCCGGATTCCAAAGTACCGGTTTTGCCTTATAATAGCTTTCGTTGGCCAGAAGAGCTGCACCGGCTGCACGTAATCCGTAGACCGGATCTTCGATGATTTTCTGTTGTCCGCGAACGCCCTGGAAGAAATGATAAAAATGATCGTAATGAGCACCTTTGTAATCTCCCGGAGCCTCATAAGTGGTTTCTCCAACCTCCAGATCTGCTTTTCTTTCGTTGAGATATTTCATATCGTACTCTTCCTTTATTTTCTTCTGCATTTCCTCGGTGTAAGCGATCAGTGAATAACTCTGAGGCTTCATGTTTAGTTTCGATCGGATTAGTTTTACACTATTTGATCCGATTTCCATTTCGCCTTCAGTACCCACAAGTCTGAAACCACCTCCACCTCCACCTCCGGCGATGAAATTTACGCGAAAAGCAGCATTAAACGCAGCATGTGTATTCGTTTGCGGGAAATCGTAAAGTGTTATCGACACATCAGGAACGTCTCTCCCATCGTCCCAATAGCGCAAACCACCAGTTGCCTGAGCCCGATCCGGACCATTTGAACTGATTACATGATGCAAGGTAGAAAATGCATGTACAAATAAGTCGCCGGCTACTCCGGTGCCATAATCCTTGTAATTTCTCCAGCGGAAAAAACGTTTAAGTTCAAAAGGTACTTCGGGTGCCCGTCCTAAGAAAGTATCAAAATCCACCGTATCGGGATTGGCATCCGGCGGTATCGGATATTGCCAGGCACCTTCTGCCGAATAACGGTCGTTAAACATGTCGAGCATTACAATTTCGCCAATAGCGCCATCTTCATACAATTGCTTCGCCTTTTCGTTGCCCAGCGACGACATACCCTGACTTCCAATCTGCATGACCTGACCCGAATCTTTCCATGCCTGAATCAGCGGATGACCTTCATCAAAGTTTTGAACCATAGGTTTTTCGCAATAAACGGCTTTTCCTGCTTTTAACGCTTCTGTACTGATTTTTATGTGCCAGTGATCAGGCGTGGCAATGATGACAGCATCAATATCATCACGATCAAGAATCTCGCGGTAGTCGCGGGTTACAAAAATATCATCGCCCCATAATTCTTTTGCACGTTGCAGTCGGCCTGCATATAAATCGCAGACTGCTACCAATTTCACACCCGGAACTCGAAGCGCCGAAGTAGTATCATAAATTCCCTGGATTCCGGACCCAATTAATGCCAGTTGTACCTGGTCGTTGGCAGCAAACTGTGTTGGCTCAAATTCTCTCGATTTTAGCACGATTCGCTGACTGTAGGAATTACCCATAATTGTTGGAGCGGTGGAAACAAGAGCTGCTCCGAGGACCGTATTTTTGATAAACGATCGTCGGGATGAATGACTTTTACTTTTCATTACTCAAATTATTAGTATTAGTTAGTTTAAAATGCCGCACCTGTTATGCAGAATACGGCTGTACTTCACTACCAAAGTTATAAAAGATTCTGATAGAAGAAAGTACTTTCCTGGACGTTTTGAGCACAACTCAAAGAGGAAGACTATTGATTCCATTGAAAACTCGACGTGATGGTTAACCGAGGACGTATAAAATATATTGCATTTCCAGTCAATTATAATCCAGTTGTGGATTTTCCGTCCTCAAAAAAGAATGAACAAACATCGCTAGCTTTTTGCTGTTTATAGTAGTAAACAAAGTTTTAACACGTTAAAACAGTACAATGAAACAATTGAAAGATTTAGCATTACTCCTTTTTATTTTTACGGCAACCTTGGCTTGCACATCTTCTGATAAAACAGAAAAGCCTTTGCCAGATTACGAAACAGTACCCCAAATCAATCTGCCCGATGGTTTTAAAATACATGTTTACGCCGAAAATGTAGACAATGCCCGATCGATGGTGCTGGGTGATAAGGGAACGCTGTTTGTCGGATCGAGAACAGCAGGAAAAGTTTATGCAATTATTGATAAAGATCAGGATTACCAGGCCGACCAGGTGATCGTTATTGCGGATAATATGAACCAACCCAACGGAGTAGCTTTTCTAAACGGCGATCTTTATGTGGCAGAGATCAGCAAAATATGGAAATTTGAGAATATCGAAGAGCATCTCAATTCTCCTCCTGCCCCTGTTCTTATTAGCGACGACTTTCCGACTGATGGTCATCATGGTTGGAAATACATTGCCTTTGGCCCCGATGGCAAACTCTATGTACCAGTTGGTGCGCCTTGTAACATTTGTTTGTCAGACGATGAAATTTATGCTTCTATTACGCGCATGGATCCGGATGGCAGTAATCATGAGATTTTTGCGCACGGTATTCGAAACACCGTTGGTTTCGACTGGCATCCAGAGGACGGAACTTTATGGTTTACCGACAACGGACGCGACTGGTTGGGCGACAATTTGCCGCCCGATGAGCTAAACCAAGCCCCACAGGCCGGCATGCATTTTGGTTATCCATTTTGTCATAGTACCGGAATTGCTGATCCGGAATTTGGCGACCAACGAAATTGCGACGAGTTTAGCTTCCCTGTTCAAGATCTTGGCCCGCATGTAGCCGCTTTAGGCATGCTTTTTTACACGGGTGATATGTTTCCCGAATCGTACAGAAACAGTATTCTTATTGCAGAGCATGGTTCCTGGAACAGATCTACTCCTATTGGTTACCGAATTACCCGGGTGGAGTTAAACGGAAACACAGCTGTATCTTATGAAACTTTTGCCAACGGATGGTTACAAAACGAAAGTCCCTGGGGACGTCCGGTTGATGTGATACAGATGCCCAATGGCTCTATCCTTGTTTCCGACGATACTTCCGGTACAATTTACAACATTACTTATTCCAGCGAATAAATTGTATGGCTTTCCCAGAAGTTCAGTTTTAAATCTCTTTTCTGTAAACATTATTATAAGAAATTTATCCGTAATCTTTCAAAATGCGCTTCATTAATGATGATTACATTCAATTAACATGTCCATTAAATTTAATTCGTATAGAAACAAATGTATTGATTTGCAGATGGTTATCCAAAGCTAATTTCTATGAAGTCTAGGTTTAATAGCTGATTGATAAACATTTAAAGTTAACAAACAAGCCTAAAGCTTTACGTGTTTTCCTGATTACCACATTTTTTAGTTTCTTTGCAACGTTTTATGAAGATATCAGAAAGAATTCGACATAGAAAATCGCAAACTAACGGGGAAGAGTTAGGCTTATATAGCAACTCAAAGATTCTATTCTACAATTACACCCGCTCTACCGGCAATCCCAAGAAACCGCCGGTTATGTGATGCAATGGTGATCACCATTATTGCTCACTTTTGATTGCAGTCAGAAAAAGAAAAATCAATTAATTTTATTAATAACTAATAGTATTTTTATGAATTTGAGAAAAAATTTACTTCTGTTTATTTTAATTTTTGCTAGCTCTGTTGTGCTCGCACAAGACGATGAAAAAGAAGATGGTTTCAAAATTGGTGGAGCCATGCGTTTTAACCTCCTTTCAACAAATTACGAAAGTGGAGCGAGTAATTTAAATCCGCAATTTACCTGGGATACCTGGCGACTAAATGTTGATGGTTCTATGGGAGATATCGATTTAAGTTTTGAATACAGGTTTTACCCAACATTCGGTACCCACTTTATCCACCACGGATTTTTAGGATATGAATGGTCAGACCAGGTGTACATGGAACTAGGTGTTACACAAGTTCCATTTGGTATTACAACTTATGCATCTCACTCATGGTGGTTCCAGGGACCATACTACGTTGGTTTGGAAGACGATTATGATATGGGTATTAATTTCGATATTAATCCAAGTGATAAAGTTGAAATATCAGTTGCCTATTTTCGTCAGGCAGAACCAGAAGGTCCGAAATTTGGAGGTGATGTAACCTTTGGAAATGCGGGTCCTGGTCGTTATTCTTACGATGTTGTTCCCGGAAACGGAGCATATGTAGCTGCTGATGGTGAAATTGTAACTACTTCAGCAAGTTTGCGCGAGCTCGACCAGTTTAATGCACGATTGGCAGTTGATGTGTCAGAAGGTTGGGAAGTTGGTGTATCAGGACAAGTTGGCCGTATCTATAACTCGGTATTAGACGAAGCAAAAGCAGCAACAGCCTTTGCAGCTCACGTTGTAGGAAACTTTGGCAGATTTAACCTGAAAGCCGAATACATAAATTATAACTATAAAGCTCAGGGCGATAACGGACAAGATCTTGACGTGGTTCAAATGGGGGCTTACGGTTATGAATATTTTGGCGGAGACGGTTATACAGGAGGTGTAGCTTCAAATTCAAATATGTATGTTGTTGGTCTGGCTTATACAATTCCTGTTGAGTTTGGCCCAATTTCAAGCATCCAGCCTTATGTTGATTATACTTTGATCGACAAAAAAGAGGAAGCCTTTTTTGATACACAACATTTAATTCCTGGATTTTTAATCAGTGCTGGTCCCGTTTATACCTATGTAGATTATGCAATGGGTAAAAACCAGCCATGGCTTACTGAATCGTTTGGTAAAGGCTTGGGATCAGGCGTTGAAGATCCAGACTGGAACAAAAGGTTCAATATTAATATTGGATACTACTTTTAAACAAGGAAACATGCCTGATAAAAGGAAAATAAAAATAAAAATCGAAGATTTAACACTTATCTTCGGTAAACGTAAGCAGGAAGCACTGAAGCTATTGGAGCAAGGTGTTTCTAAGGACGATATTCTGAAAAAGACGAAGTGCACTGTTGGTGTAAGTCGTGCCAGTATTGATATAAAAGAAGGAGAAGTCTTTGTTATTATGGGACTTTCAGGTAGCGGTAAATCAACATTAATTCGCTGCTTAAACCGCTTGAATGAGCCAACAGCCGGGAAAGTATTTTTTGATGACCACGACATTACCCGTGAAACCAATAAAGAATTATTGGAAACCCGTAGAACAGAAATGAGTATGGTTTTCCAAAAGTTTGGACTGCTCCCCCACCGAACTATTATAGAAAATGCTGCTTTTGGTTTAGAACTTCGTGGAGAAACCAAGGAAGATCGTGAAAAAAGAGCGAAAGTAGCATTGGAAACAGTCGGTCTTCAAGGTTATGAAGCTCAATATCCATCAGAGTTATCAGGAGGTATGCAACAGCGTGTTGGATTAGCTCGTGCACTTGCAAACGATCCGGCAGTTCTGCTTATGGACGAAGCTTTTTCGGCACTCGATCCGCTAATCAAATCAGATATGCAGGACGAGTTGCTCGAGATTCAGGATAAGCTGCACAAAACGATTGTGTTTATTACGCACGACCTTGACGAAGCCATTAAAATTGGCGACCGCATTGCCATTATGAAAGATGGTGTGGTGGAGCAAATTGGTACGGCTGAAGACATTCTTACCAGTCCGGCAAGTGAATATGTTGAGGCATTTGTGGAAAAAGTGGACCGAAAAACCATTATTACTGCCGAAACGTTAATGTTTAAAAAGCACACAGCTTTGGAAATCCATAAAGATGGACCAAAAGGTGCTGTTCGAAAAATGCGTTCCATTGCAGTTGATCAGTTACCGGTTGTTGATGAACACAAAAAGTTCATTGGGCATGTTTGGCTAAAGGATGTTCTTAAACTGGAGGCAGAAAATGGAAAGTCGATTGAAAAGGCAGTAAATACCAATGTGCCAAGTGTGTATAAAAACTACACAGTTGAGGATATGCTACCCTTAATTACCGGAACCAGGCATCCGCTTGCGGTAGTTGAAGAAGAAACAGGAAAATTCCTGGGACTGGTTACACAAACGTCGTTGATTATTGAGGCTACACGCTTCGAGAAGAAAGAAGTGATTAAATTGAAAGAACAAGCTAACGAATTATAGTATGGAAAAAATAATCGACATAGGAACATTTATTGAAAAGGGAATTAATGTATTGGAAGAAAGCCTGTCCGGTTTATGGGGAGCTATCGATGATGTAATCTCATGGACAGTAGAATTCTTAAACGACACATTTCTGGCCATTCCATTCATTATAATTATTGCCTTTGTAACTTTTGGTGCCTACTATGCAAACGCCGGAAAACTGGCCTTTAAAAAGAAGGTTTTCGAAAAGGTGCAGGCTTAGCTCTGTTTGTAGTTCTTGGTCTGTTGCTGATTTGGGCAATGGGTTACTGGGAAGAAGCAATTCAAACAACAACTCTGGTTATTGTAGCTACAATTATTGCGCTATTGTTTGGTATTCCTCTGGGAATTTGGGCTGCACGCAGTAACACGGCCAATGCTATTATCCGACCAATTCTCGACTTGATGCAAACCATGCCTGCCTTTGTATACCTTATCCCTGCTATTTTCTTCTTTAGTGTTGGAAATACACCAGGTGTTATTGCAACGGTTATTTTCTCGTTACCACCGGCTGTGCGCTTAACAAGTCTGGGAATTAGAAACGTGCCTTCCGATGTTATTGAGGCCGGTCATGCTTTTGGAGCTACCGATAAACAAATTCTTTTCAAAATACAGTTGCCACTGGCAAAAACAACAATTCTGGCTGGTATAAATCAGGTAATTCTGCTTGCACTGTCGATGGTTGTTATTGCATCAATGGTAGGCGCTAAAGGTCTCGGAGCAATTGTTTACCAGGGAATTCAGCAAAACGACATTGCCAAAGGTTTCGAATCGGGACTGGGTATTGTTGTGCTGGCGATTATATTAGACCGTATTACGCAAGCAGTTGCTAAAAAATAAATTATAAATCTTAAAAAATTATAGTATGATGAACGTAAAAAAATTAGGAACTCTGTTTGTAGCTGCAACATTATTGTTTGCAATTACATCATGTTCAAACAGCGGATCGAAAAATAAATCTGCTGAAGTAGAGAAAAAAGAAGTAAACATTTTATATCCAAACTGGGCCGAAGGTATTGCCTTTACTCACTTGGCAAAAATTGCACTTGAAAACAATGGTTTTGAGGTTGAATTAACGAACCTTGAGCCGGGATTGATATACGGCGAACTGTCGAAGGATGATTCAAAAGGTGATGTATGTATGGATGCGTGGTTGCCAAATACGCACAAAGATTATTGGGCCGACTATGGTGATAAACTGGTAAAACTTGGCGAATCGTTTAGTGATGGTACTACAGGTTTAGTGGTTCCTTCGTACGTAACAATAAATTCTATCGAAGAGCTAAATGCAAACGAAGATAAATTCGATGGAGAAATTATTGGAATTGGAAGTGGTGCCGGTATTCATGCCAACACATTAGAAGCTATTGATAAATACGACCTGAATTTCGAGCAAATAACATCAAGTGGTCCGGCAATGGTTGCCAGCCTTGAAAAAGCCATTAAAGATGAAGAATGGATTGTTATTACAGGATGGAAGCCACATTTTAAATGGGCTAAAAATGATTTAAAATACCTGGAAGATCCAAAAGGTATTTATCCGGAAGATGCTTGTACAATAATCTCACGCAGAGGTTTTGTTGAAGATATGCCCAAAGCAGGCACTTTCTTTAAAAGCTTCAACCTTGAAGAAGATCAACTTTACGATCTGATGGAGAGAATCTCAGAAGTTGGTGAAGAAGCAGGCGCTCAACAATTCTACGATGCTAACAAAGCAATGCTTGACGGCTGGTTCAACTAAATAGCTGTAAAATTGCAAAATTATACGAAATGGCAGGTTGGGTTTTCCTTTCCTGCCATTTTTGCTTTTGCACTTAACCTGAATTCGACATTAAAATAAGTCAGGTTATTATTTCTGGAATTTTAAATCTTTCTCAACGGCTTCTATCATTTTGCCGGCAATATCTTTATTAGATGCACCTTCTACCCCTTCTAAGCCGGGAGATGAATTTACTTCCAGTAACAGCGGTCCGTTTTTTCCACGAATGATATCTACTCCGGCAACTTTAAGGTTTAACGTTTTTGTAGCAAGTAAGGCAATGCGACGTTCTTCTGCTTTTATTTTAGTAATCGATGCAGTTCCTCCCATATGAATATTAGCTCTGAATTCGCCCGGAGCAGCAGTACGCATAATGCTGGCCACCACTTTCCCATTCACCACAAAACACCGGATATCTTTACCGTCGGCTTCTTTTACAAACTCTTGCACCAAAATATTTGCACGAAGGCTTTTAAAGGCGTTTATTAAACTCTCAGCAGCTTTTTTTGTTTCAGCCAGAACAACTCCTTTTCCTTGTGTCCCCTCCAGTAATTTTACAATTAACGGGGCACCGCCAACCATTTGAATCAGTTCGTTGGTATCGAGCGGAGAATTGGCAAATCCGGTTGTAGGAATAGGCAACCCATTGTTGATTAATAGTTGTAAGGAGTACAATTTATCGCGCGATTGTGTAATTGCCGATGCAGTGTTTAGTGTATAAACGCCCATGGCCTCAAAATGCCTTGTAAGCGCACATCCGTAAAATGTAGCACTTGGCCTGATACGCGGAATAATGGCATCGAATTGATTTAAAACCCGGCCGCCACGATAGTGCATTTCCGGATTTTTACCGTCCAGTTTTATGTAACAGTCTTTCAGATTCAGAAACTCCATTTCGTGACCGTGTTCCTGTCCTGCTTCCATAATCCTGATATTACTATACAGATCGGGATTACTGGCCAGAAGACCAATTTTCAATCCTGTTGGGCGTGTAATATTTGTAAAATAATAAGATGCAATACGCTCCTTTGAAAGATCTCCCAAATGGAATGATTCTTCGGGATCAACCAGTATTTTCCCTGACATGGCTTGTCTTCCCAATAACATTCGGTAACCCATCGAATCGCGATTGGTAAGCGTAACTTCCATATCCCAGGCTTCACCTGCGATTGCCAGCACCGTTTTTATAACAAAGCGAACTTCGCTGCTGCCACTCGAGCTTTTTACCTTGCGCTTATCAAGCAGAGGTGCTTCGCAGTGAATGGTTGTTTTTCCATCTTTTTGCAGCGGGTGCACATCAAAACTAATCCACGGTTGATCGTTCTTTTTAAACTGATTGATATTAACTGCATGCAAAGCCGAAGTTTTTGCTCCGGAATCGATTCGGGCTTTAATACCCGGAATATTTAATTGCGGCAAGCCGCACCACTCTTCACTACCTATAATTATTTTATTTGTATCCATTTTTTGAAACTACTAATAATAAAATTTTTCGTGCACTTAATTTCGGATTTTAATGTCTTATTAAGCGCTGCAATATAGATTTTTTTCATGTGGCAAAACAAAAAAATAACTCGCAAAAATATTTTATGAGTCAGCAGATACGTTTTAAGGAAACGTAGTTGCAACAGATTTACAGCCATAAAAAAAGCCTGAAAAAATTTCAGGCTTGTAAATTCGTCGTGAAAGCGACTTTATCTGTGATTTGTTTTGTGTTCAATATTATAATTCAAAAATAACTTAACTGAACCAGGTGGCTGTATATAGTACCCTTAATTACAGGTATTAAAAGGTTGGATTTTAATTGCGTAAATGCCGATTAATAATCAGCTTTTCTGAACAATGAATGAGTAAGAAGCTAAAAAAGTGAAAGTCACCTACCAATAAACCGGTAAGTGACTTTCGTTATATGTGGTTTTTTATTTTTCTGATTATCCCGCCATTACAGCATCAACCTCTTTCAGAATGGTACGTTTTGTTTTAACTCCAACAATACGTCCGGCTTCTTTTCCGTCTTTTAAAATTAGCATGGTTGGAATATTTCTTACCTTGAATTTTTGTGCCAGTTGCTGGTTATGATCTACATTAACTTTTGCCACCATAAAATCAGTTTGGCTATCGGCAATTTCGTTTAATGTAGGCGCAATAATTTTACACGGTCCACACCACAGCGCCCAAAAATCGAGCAGTACTACTCCACGTTTTGTTGCAGCTTTAAAGTTTTTGTTGTTCAATACTTTAATTCGTTTGCTATTGGCCACGGGTTTGGCATTTTTCATTCGGAAATAGTTTACCGCAATCAACCCGATAAGAGCAACAACGGCAACAAGAATTACAATTAATGTAGTCGACATAGTTTTAATCTATAATTTTTATTTCAGAAGTAAGCTCGATAGCTTTTCGGTATAGCGCACTTACTCCACAATATCTTTCTTCCGACAAACTAACTGCTTTTTTTAGTTTCTCCAAAGGAAGATCTTTACCTTTAAATTCATAAATAACATTCATTTTATAATACTGTTTTGGGTGCTCGTCAGTTAAATCACCTTCAACAACAACATTAAAATCTTCCATTTCAACACGCATCTTCTTCAAAATAGATACCACATCTATTCCGGTGCATCCGGCAAGCGCTGCGAGCATAAGCGGTTTCGGTCGTGGTCCCTTGTTCTCGCCACCTACTGCTTCGGTAGCGTCGAGCATTATTTTATGTCCGTCAACCTCGGCTTCAAAAGCCAATTTATCTTTCCAACTAACTTTTATTTCGTGTTTTGCCATAACTCAATTTTATTTTTAGTTATCAAATTGTTCGTCCAGTATTTCAGTAATTTGCTCCCGGGTTTGAACGCTTGTGGTTGCTTTTGCCACCTTTCCGTTTTTATAATACATGGTAAACGGTAGTCCCATAAAACCACTGCATTCCGGTGCATTACGTATTGGTGCAGCCTCGGGATTATCAAAAGCCATAACCATAAATTTTACATCTTTACGCTCTTTTTCCAGACGCTCCATAACATTGTAAACAGGGAAACACATTGGTCCCATGCGGCCACAACAAACCATTACATTCTCGTTTTCTGCCAGCACTTTTTCTAATTCTGCTGCCGATTCTATTTCAGGTAGTCCTGTTCTTAAAAGTTTCATATCCAGTTATTTAATTTGTTATTTCTGCAATAATACTTTTATCCGATTCTAGTTTTCCACAACGGTAGACCTCTATGATTTCCTCTGCCGAAACCAAGGGCACACCAACAAAGAGATTAATTTTTTCCGAGGTAAATAATTCGATTAATTCCTTCTTTATTCGGTGAAGAATAATGTCGGTTATTCCATTATTTTTAATCCATAACCTCACTTCATTTTCATTTGAAAAGTCGTTAACATTATTTTCTGTAGCAGTTATACCTTTAGTTTCCATATCATAAAAAACAAATTGCGAACATCCACACA
Organism: Draconibacterium halophilum; assembly: GCF_010448835.1. NCBI lineage: Bacteria > Pseudomonadati > Bacteroidota > Bacteroidia > Marinilabiliales > Prolixibacteraceae > Draconibacterium > Draconibacterium halophilum. Next base: position 2,790,162 of record NZ_CP048409.1, on the reverse strand, counting down.
GATATTCACTAATTATTTCGTTCGCTATAGGTATGGCTACTTTTTTCATTTTTTTATTTGATTAAAAACAGAGTGCCTAAATAGTAGTGCAATTCTGTTTTATTTCCCCTCTTGCCAATTGTTACTTACTCAATATCATTATAAAAATCATCTCTGCAAAGATAGATTGTGGAACTATACGAGCCGAAAAATCGGTACTGAAGTATGTCGGTGTGCCAGCTGAAATTTGACAGTTTCTTTCCTGTCGTTTGATAGTTTTAACTTGATTAATTGTATTTCTTACTTAAATTTGGAAAAATATCAGAGACTGTATTGGATTTTAAAGACAACATAGCAAATTTAGACAACCTGAATGTGTACAAAACCCGCGTTCAGTACCTTAAGGCGAAACGATATTTAAGCAGGGCGCATTTGCGCCTTATGTAATGTATGTTGTTGAAGGCTTGGTAAAAGTGTACCTGCAAACGGGAGTTGATAAAAATATGAATATCAGCATCGCTTCCGAAGGCGAATTCCTAGCTTTTTCGTCGGTATTCGGCGAACCTGTTCATACGTATTCGGCACAGGCCATTAGCAATACACAAATTTGTATGATCGAAAAAGAGAGTCTGAAACAAATACTGCTTGACAATCCTGATTTTGCTTTAAAAATTACCTCACAGAATTACAGAAACGAAAGGCATTTATTTGAATTAATAAAGAACATTTCTTATAAACAAATGCGCGGAAAACTGGCTTCTGCCCTACTTTATCTGAGTCAGGAAGAATTTGTGAAGAAAAATATTTTCGAGCTTCTAATGCGGCAGGACATTGCTGACTTTGCTTCCATATCGGCCGAAAGTGCCATTAAACTACTGAAAGAGTTTGAAAAAGAACAGATAATTATTCTGAATGGCAGAAACATTCATATTAACGATGCTGCTCAACTTCATAACATTAGTAAAAACGGCTAAAAATGCGTCTTCCGGAACAAACAAAAGAAGAACTGATTACTGCCTGTACTTTTACGGCCAGCCGAAGTGGTGGCCCCGGCGGACAAAACGTAAACAAAGTAAACACAAAATTGAGCTTCGTTTTGATGTGGCCAACTCCATTATTTTTACTGAAGTACAAAAACAAAAGATTGCCGACAAATTAAAAAACCGTATAAATTCTGAGGGTATTATTGTGCTTTTTGAAAGCAGCGAACGCAGTCAGTTGAAGAACAAGCAAAAAGCCATGGCTAAGCTTGTCGGTCTGATAGAAAAGGCTTTAACCCCAGTCAAGCGACGAATAAAAACAAAACCTACAAAGTCGTCGAAATTAAAACGATTGGAGAAGAAAAAACAACAATCAAATAAAAAACAGCTTCGACAAAGACCAGGCTTGTAATAACCGGAGTTCGACATTACTGTCAATTATTGTGCTACCGTTACTGTGATTAGCCAGTATTCAACTATTTTTGTTTCTTTGCAGCTCAAATCTGAAAAAAGAGCATGCGGAATATTCTGGAAAAAATAGGAAATATGATCATCAACTTTGTTGATTGGTTTTATTTTCCATTCCTGCAGTTTCTTCCACGCGAAATTTTTCGCTATGCCGCCACCGGTGGAGCAAACACACTACTCGACATCAGTTTGTATTTCATTTTCTACCGTTTTGTAATAAAAATGCAGATCGTTGATTTAGGATTTATTGCAATAAGTCCGCACATTGCCGCTTTTCTTATTGTTTTTCCAATCACCTTCACAACCGGTTTCTTTTTGGCGAAATATGTAACGTTTACTTCCTCGGAATTAAAAGGCCGCATTCAACTGTTCAGGTATTTGCTTACCGTTGGCGGATCGATTCTGCTTAACTATATTTTTCTGAAATTCTTTGTAGAGTATTGTGGGCTCTACGCCACGTTGTCGAAATTTATAACCACCATGCTGGTAATTATTTACAGCTACATGGCACAGCGCTATTTTACATTTAAAACCGGCAAAAAATTGCCTGCCGCCCAAAATCATTCGTAAAAAATCAGTCAGGTTGACATTAATTTTCCGGATTGTACTATATTTATTAGACGTATGGAAGAGTACCGCATTAAATATTATCCGACCATTTTGCAAGGCATTCACCTTGTTATTCTTTATATTTTTATTCAAACCCTTGTTGATTTTCCGCTGGCTGTAATCGATTATTACAAAGGTACGGAGTACTTATATAATCCGATCAAAAAAATTGCGCTTGGCGTTGGATCAGTGGTGTTTATACTTGTTTACGGAATTAGAAAAGCAAAAGCGCCGATTCTGGAGATCTTCCCATTAAAACTTTTTAATCCACTGGTATTTATACCGGTTGTAAGTTTTCTATGGGGCGCGCATAACGTCCTCCAAACGGTTAATATTTGGGTAGAAAAGATGATCCCTGCTCCTCCCTGGTTTTGGGAACTATTTGATCGTATTTTTGAAGGCGATTATGGTTTTATGGGTGCTTTTCTGAAAGTGGCAATTGTTGCCCCCATTATTGAAGAGTTGATATTCAGAGGATTAATATTTAATGGATTCAGAAAGAATTACAATGGTTTTGTTGCCGTTTTTATGTCTGCATTATTGTTTTCTCTATTTCACTTAAATCCATGGCAAATGCCGGCTACCTTTCTACTGGGGCTACTGCTTGGCTGGCTCATGTTGCGAACCAATAATATTTTAGTGGCCATTGTTGGGCACTCTATCAACAACGCGTTGGTGCTGCTAACAGTCACTTATTGGCAACAAATTCGCGAACATTCTATTTATCTTTTAGAACGAAACAATCTTTTACTACTTAGTGCACTTGTAATGGCTCTATCGGTGGTGCTTATTTACGTTACAAGTATTCCGTGGTTTGTTAAACGCCGATGATAACCGGCCATTCACCGAAAATATTCAATCTTATTATTGGTAAACACTATTTTTACGCATGTAATTAATTTTACGTACATGGATATTCTATTAATCGTTTTAGGATCAATTTTCATCATCAGCGGAATTTTAGGCTGTGTTTTACCTATAATTCCGGGGCCTCCGTTAAGTTACGTAGGTCTCTTGTTACTTCATTTTACTGAACGCTATCAGTTTTCATCAAAATTTCTAATTATTTGGGCAATACTAACGACTGTAGTTTATGCACTCGATTACGTGATACCGGCTTGGGGAACTAAAAGATTTGGTGGTAGTAATCGTGGCATCTGGGGCAGTATTATTGGTTTGGTTATAGGTTTGTTTTTCTTCCCTCCGTTTGGAATAATCATTGGCCCTTTTCTTGGAGCTGTAATCGGTGAACTTACCGCCGGAAAAGAATCGGGAGATGCCTTAAAATCAGGATTTGGATCGTTTATGGGCTTTCTGGCTGGAACACTGTTAAAACTTATTACATCAGGAATGATGACCTGGTATTTTGTAAAAGAAATAATCGTTTAATCGTTTGTAAAATAAACAATCCGCCGTTTATAATATTTTTATTTCATTTCAGTTTGATTAACATAGGCATTGTTTTAAATAATACCTTTGTCGCGTGGCAAAAAAGAAAACAAATACAAGTTCCCGGATCAGGAAGCCGGTGAACAGAAAAAAGAGCAAATCAAATAAATCAGGTAATAAACATGCACTGCTGAGTTTTATTTTTAAAGCCGGCGTGGTATTGTTTTTACTGGGATGTCTTTTCTTTATCTTGGTTTTCCTGGGCGTTATGGGGCCGGTTCCGTCAAAATCACAGTTACATTTGATCAACAATCCACTGGCCTCAGAAGTATATTCTGTCGACGGAAAAATACTTGGTCGTTATTATGTAGAAAATCGGAGTTATGCCACTTTCGATGAAATTTCACCAAACGTTATAAACGCGCTCATTGCTACGGAAGATGCCCGCTTTTACGAACATCGCGGAATTGATGAAGTAGCACTGGCAAGAGTGCTGGTAAAATCAATTTTATTGCGTAACGATGCTGCTGGCGGCGGAAGTACCATTAGTCAGCAAATTGCAAAAAACCTATTCCCGAGGGTTGATTACGGGCCAATGTCGATGCCGGTAAATAAGCTACGCGAAGCAATTATCGCTTATCGTTTAGAGCGTATTTACAACAAACAGGAAATTCTGGCTTTATACCTGAATACGGTTCCTTTTGCTGAAAATACTTTTGGAATTGAAGTTGCAGCCGAACGTTTCTTTTCGAGATCGCCAAAAAGTCTGGATGTGCATCAGGCGGCAGTTTTAGTAGGAATGTTAAAAGCCAATAACTACTACAACCCGCGTACACACCCCGATCGTGCGATTGGGCGCAGAAATGTAGTGATCGACCAAATGGTAAAATATAATTACCTGAACACTTCCGATGCTGCCAAATACAAGGAAAAACCACTGGATACGCACTACCGCTTAATTTCATATAACCAGGGGCCGGCTCCGTATTTTCTGGAACGTTTAAAACCGGAATTATTGGAATGGTGCGAGGACAATATTAATGAAGACGGTGAACCGTACAATCTATACACCGATGGGTTGAAGATTACCACAAGCATTGATTATAATTTGCAGCGCTATGCACAGCAGTCGGTTAGAGAGTACATGAAAAACCTGCAAAAAGTATTTGATAACCATTGGAAATCGAGAGATATTTTCAGAGAGAAACCGGAAGTGTTAAAAAGTGCAATTCAAAACAACAATACCAGCGGTGTTAGCTATTCTGAAGAACTTAAAAAATATTCAGCAAAAACACATGCGTCGTTATTTACCTGGGATGGAGTTGAAAATGTAGAGGTTTCGCGCCTCGATTCGTTAAAACATTATTTAAAGCTTTTAAATGCCGGGTTTATTGCCATTGATCCTCACTCTTCACACCTAAAAGCGTGGGTTGGCGGAATTGATTACCGTTTTTTTAAATACGACCATGTTACTGCACCACGACAAACCGGATCCACATTTAAGCCTTTTGTTTATCTGGCAGCATTGGAAGAAGAGATTTCGCCTGATACTTATTTTATCAATCAACACAAAGTTTACGAAGAATATAAAGATTGGGCGCCTCGGAATTCGCACAATGAATATGGTGGATATTATTCCATGAAAGGGGCGCTTGCAAAATCCTTGAATACCGTTTCGGTTGATGTGCTATTGGAAGCAGGCATTGATGAAACCATTGATATTGCTAAAGATTTGGGGATTTCTGCCGATCTGCCTGATTATCCTTCACTGGCTCTTGGAGTAGCCTCAGTATCTTTAAAAGAAATGGTAGAAGCGTTTGCCGGCATTGTAAACGATGGAAAACCGGTAAAAGCCAATTACCTTTTGCAGATTGCAGATAAAAATGGAAACATCCTTGAAACTTTCGATTATAATTTACCCTACGAACCAGTAGTTTCGCCCGAAAATTGCCGAGCCGTAATTAATATGATGGAGGCGGTTGTTGATGGTGGCACCGGCCGGGGTATTCGTACTATTTATAAAATACCAGGTGAATTTGCCGGAAAAACAGGAACGACACAAAACAATTCGGATGGGTGGTTTATCGGCCTCACACCAGAATTGGTAACCGGATGTTGGGTAGGTGCCGACGATCCGCGCGTGCATTTCAGAACAACAACCTACGGACAAGGGGCGTATATGGCAATGCCAATTGTTGGGAAGTTCTTTTACAAAACGTATCGCGACAAGAAATTTGAGCACCTGAAGTACAGTACTTTCCCTGATCCTGAACCGGAATTACTGGCCATGTTAAATACACCTGAATACAAAGAAGTATTGGATATTGAAAAACATGGTTTTAACTTTGCAAGCATTTTCGGGAAAAAAGAATCGGAAGACTTGAAAGACCGCCCCGAAGCAAAAGCTGACGACAACGAGAAAGGTCAGCTTTGGAAAAAAATCAAAAGTATTTTTCGTAAAAAAGACAAGTAATAAGCTTAGGCAAACCGGTTATCAGAACGATATTTGCTTGCCAGATCATCGTCTTTTGTGTCGAGCCAGCCACTTATCGCATTAGGTCGGTTATCTACCTGACGGAAAAATGGTTTGATGTCAATCAGCGGAGTTCCGTCAATCATATCAGCACCTTTAATCCAGATTTTGTTTCCTTCTATTTTTATCAACTCAACGGTTGACAGGCCTATTGGCGAAGGGCGTTTGGGCGAACGGGTAGCAAAAACTCCATGCTCTTTGTCGTCCATAAATGGCTTTACTTTTAATTTATAACCGTCTGCCAAATGAAGATGGTAAAGCAATATTAAATTTGAAAAGCCGTCAAGATTTTCTAAAGCAGCTGTTAATTGCGGTTGAATTTCAATTACTCCAATAAATTCTTCTGCTCCAACCGACTGGATTGGAATGTTTTCAATGGTTTTATGTGGTGTGGAAATTGTACCAATAATATTCATTTCCACGTTTTCTAATTCTATCATAATTTATTTTTTGAACTGATGATCAAAATAATAAATAAAACCGACGTAATTGTTACTAATTTTTTCTTTTCCGTTGGCTAAAATATTTTTATAATTTTTACTTAAATTAGCACTTCGATTTTCGGGATGTAGCGCAGTCCGGTAGTCCCGCCATAACGTTCTCTTCATAAATCAATACGGGGTGTAGCGCAGCCAGGTTAGCGCGCGTCGTTCGGGACGACGAGGCCGGAGGTTCGAATCCTCTCACCCCGACAAGTCTACTCCTAATGAAACACTACGTCTATATATTACAAAGTTTAAAAGATGGGAAGTATTATATCGGTTATACTACCGACGTTGATAAAAGAATTTGTTACCATAATTCCGGCAAACAACGTTCCACAAAGTCAAGAATTCCTTTTCGCATAATTTATACAGAAGAATTCGCGACTAGACAACTAGCTTTGAAGAGAGAAAAAAAGATAAAATCATACAAAGGTGGCAATGCATTTAAGAGATTGATTAGTGGGTGACAATAAGGCGGGATTCGGGACGAAGGAGTCGCAGGTTCAAATCCTGTCATCCCGACAGATTTAAAATCTAAAAAACACTAAAAGCCTGTAAATCAAATAATTTACAGTTTTTTTATAAGGTCAAAAAACACCATAAAAAACCATTGGTTATGGGTCCGATCCGGTGACCTCTAAATTTATCTAACTATGAATTGCCGCAAGGGACACAAAAAAAAGAGGATCAGCCAAAATGCTCATCCTCTACTTATAATTCGTTTAAAACTATTATCTGCCACCAGGTCCTCCCCCCTTCTCGACCTTCTTTCTTCCATCAATTTCTCATACTTTACAAACTGTTCATCAGTCAGGATTTTCTTAATCTCTTTCTCCTGCTCTGCTCTCCATTCTGTCATTTGTTCCCGCATTTTAGTGCGGTCCACATCTTCTCGCATTTCCTCACGCATCGTTGACATTTTTTTGTAGGATGCAAGCAGAACCTGTTCCATTTTCTCAGTCTGAGTGTCATTCATTTTTAGTTCGGTTTTATACCGCTCAGTTTGCCTTTTTGCCATTTCCTCCGGGTTAAACTGACGTTGTCCTCCCCTGTTTTGGGCCATTGCAATTGTTGTTCCTAACAAAACAACCATCAATAAAAATGCTAATTTCTTCATCTGTTTAAAATTTTAAATGTCAACATATTAGACCGCATATCAGGCATTTAGTTTAATTATACGGAGTCGGAATTTAAATCTCAAAACTTAAATTTAATCCAAGAATATCAGCCGTTAACCAATTATTCAGCACTTCTTGTTTTTGTAAGGCATAGTATATCTTAATTTCAACATGCTTCATTTCAAAAACTGTCAATCCCGAATAAAGACGAGCCAAATGTGTTCCTTCGCCATTTAGTTTTAAAAACGATTCTTCCTGTAAATAAAATTGCATTCCCCAATTGGTAAGTGCCGGAAATTTCATGCGAAACGACTGCCTGTACCTGAAGTAGTTGTTAAGTACTTTGTAAATCCGGTATTCGAAACGGTTATAAAAATCAAACTCAAATTTGTTATGCTCCTTGCCTAAATTCACAAAAAACATGGTACGATTTTCCTGTAACCAATCGCCAACTTGCAGATTAGTATAGCTTATACGAAAACCTGCGCCATATTGCATCCAATTTAAAACCTGGTGCCCAATAAAAATATCACCGTATTTTACGTCAAGTGTTGAACATTTAGGGGAATAGTGGACTTTTTCAGAAACTTCTATATTTATTTTTTCCCAGGGTTCTATTGCAACCCTATTTTGGTTCCAAAGAACAAACTGGCGCTCTTGTGCATAACTGTTAATGCTTACAAAAAGCAATAATAATAAATACCATTTTAACATAGTTTCAAAAATATAAAACAATATATTAATGCTCTTGGTTTCACGAAAATAAATTTAGGTTCAGTTCGCCAGTGAAAAATGGCATTTCGCGATTAAATATTCTCATATCAGCTAATATAACTTATATAAAAAGAAAATTACTTGTACATTTGGAACAAATTCGTCGAATAAGACAAGATAGTATGAGCATGAATTCAAAACAACAAATAATTGTAGCAGCAGGTATTATTTTTGAACGTTATGGGTTTAAAAAGACAACCATGGACGACATTGCCTATGCTGCCGGTAAAGGTAAAAGTTCGCTTTATTATTACTTCAAAAATAAAGAGGAGGTTTTTGAGGCAGTTGTTGCACATGAAGCAGAGCAGTTGGTAGCAGAGATAAACACTGCAATAAATGCTTCACATACTTCCGTTGATAAGCTCAGGAGCTATGTAAACGTGCGAATGAAACGATTTGTAGAAAGAGGGAACCTGGCAACTGCGTTAAACGACAATTTCCTGGCAACGTTTTCATTTATTGAAAAAATCCGGAATAATTACAGCGATTTTGAAATAGATATGATTGCCGGAATTATTAATGAAGGTATCGATAGAAAGGAATTCAAACCTGTTGACGCGAACTTTACGGGTGAAGCAATTCTTACCTGCATGATCGGGTTTGAGATTCCCTTATTAACCCAATCTAAAACCATTGAAGAATCGGTCAATAAGATCAATAACGTAATTGATATCTTCTTTTACGGAATATGTATGTAAAAAAATTTATCTCACATTTCGAACATTTTATAATATTGTTCTAATTATACAAAATAATATAAATTGAAAACAGAATTAAGATGAAACAGAAAATTAATTATTCAAGAAAAAAACTCTTTGCTCTATTCCTGGTTGGAGTATTAACAGTGGGTATATCATTTGTATCAAAAGCCCAAATGAGTTATGGCGTTAAATTTGGTACAGGTGTTGCCTGTCAGTCTGACTTACTGGAACTTGCCAATAATTGCGATGTACGTTTTAGCCCATCGATAGGTTTTATTGGAAAGTATCAAATTACCGAAGGTTTTGCTCTGAAAAGTGGATTGGAATATCAACAAAAAGGACGAAGTTTTACTGAAGAGAATATTGACGTATCCAATAAACTTCAATATTTAACACTGCCTGTAAAAGCTGAATTTTCGGCGGGAGAAAAAGCCGGGTTTAAAAAGGGACAACGATTGTACTTTGCTGTTGGTCCGTACCTGAGCTACATGCTTGATGCCAAAGGAAAGCTGGATGATATTGAATTCGATATGAACAACGACACCAAAGATTTTGATGCTGGTTTAGGGCTGGAGTTGGGAATGGAATTTCCGGTATTTAATCAGAAAGCACTACAAGTAGGTTTAAACTACAATATGGGTTTTGTTGAAGTGTATAAATCAGAACCTGATTTACACAATAAAATGGCCTCAATAAGCCTGGGATTACTGTTTTAACCGATAGAAAAGGAGAGCTATATATATCGAATTGACATAAAAAAAGCCGGCTAATAGATTTCTTAGCCGGCTTTTCTATATACCAATCGTTTGTTATCTTTTCTTTGGAGTTTGAACTCCGCGTTGTTTCGCCATATCTTCCAAACGCTTCTGGAAACTGGACTGCTTTTTAGCCGGTTTCTTTTTATTGGCTTGCAGTTGTGCCCTAATCTTATCATCGTCAACAAACGAGCGAATCAGGTAGGTCTGACCAATAGTAATAAGGTTAGCAAGGAAATAATAATAACTCAATCCTGCCGGGTAACTATTTAGCAGGAAAAAGAACATTACCGGCATCATATACATCATTGTTTTCATTCCAGGCATTCCCTGGCTTGTAGTAGCCGATTGGCTTAACTTCGTAGAAATGATGGTTGTAATTGTCATTAAAATCGTAAATAAACTAAGATGGTTGCCCATAAAGTTTCCAATCAGCGGAATGGTAAAATCCCAGCTAACAATAGAATCATAGGTCGATAAGTCATTTGCCCACAAAAAACTTTCACCCCTTAGCTCAATTGATGTAGGGAAAAAGAAGAACATGGCAAACAAAATTGGCATCTGTAATACCATTGGTAAACAACCTCCCATTGGGTTAACGCCGGCTTTTCGATAAAGTGCCATTGTTGCCTGTTGCTTTTCCATGGCTTTGTCCTTTCCCTCAAATTTGGCATTAATCTCATCCACTTCAGGTTTTAGAGCACGCATTTTTGCCTGCGACATGTATGATTTGTAGGTAAAGGGAAACAATGCTACTTTAATCATCAAAGTTAGAAGCAAGATGATAATACCAAAATTATCGATAAAACGGCGCAACCAGTTAAATATCGGAATAATAACGTATTTGTTAACCGGACGAACAATGGCATACCCCAAATCAATTTGGCGCTCCATATCAAGGTCATACTGCTTTAAGGTTTGATAGTGGTTAGGTCCAAAATAAAACTGCATGCCAATTTCTTCGTTCTGGGTTCCGTTAAAAGGAACAGCAATATCAGCCCTGAATCTTCCAAGAAAATTTTGATTGTTTTCGTAATCGTACTTTTCTTGCTGTACTTGAGCATTTGGAAATGCTTGGTCGCCAATTATGGTTGAATTAAAAAACAACTGCTTAAAACCGATCCATTTAACGCTTGTTGAAAGATCCTCTTCGTCCGATTTGTTTTTATTCAGGTTATCTACCTCGTCTTCAAAAAACTTATAAGTCATGTAAGTATAGCGGTCTTCACCAAATCGCGAATAGTGTTCCTGACGTGGCACATCAAAAGCCCAACTAAAGTTAAGGTACGACTGATTTCGAGAAATATAGCTGTCCATGCCCTTCATATTCACATCAAAATCAACCATAAACGAGTTGTAAGACAGGGTATAAACGTACTCTATGAAATCCCCCGGTGCTACTTCTAAACGAAAAGTTACCGATTCTTTTCCTCCCGGATTTTCGGCATTAAACTTTTGTTTTCCTTCATCACCCGTGGGTACTTTCGGCCCGTTAATGACAATATCTCTGGCTCCACCCACCTTTTCAAAGAACAAATTATCAGTGGTAATACTTCTGTTCTGTGCAAAGAAATTCAGACCAAACAGCGTTTCATCACCATCAAAAAGAATCAATGGCAACGAATCGAATTTTTGGTAATCCTTCAACTCAACCGAGTAAATCCGACCTCCTTTATTTGAAAAGGTAATTTTTACCTGGTTATTTTCCATGGTTGTAAACTCTTCAGTACCAACAGCGGCGGCACCAAAAACTCCAAGTTCCTCGGCTTTTTCCTGCATCATTTGGTTCTGAACGGCAGTATCGGCTTTAATGGCCGTGTTTTGCAATTCTTGCTGTTCCTGCATTTTCTGCAGTTCAAGTGCTTGTTTAGCTTCAACTTGTGCTATGGAATCGCGTCGTTGCTTTGCTGCTTCAACTTCTTCTTTCGATGGCTGGTTAACCAGTGAAAAAACAACCAGGATCACAAAGATCAAAACGATTCCAATAATCGACTTCTTATCCATTTTCTTCTATTCAGGTAATGAGTTCTTAATAAAATCAATAAACAGCGGATGGGATTTAATACTGTACTTCTGTATTCAGGATGAAATTGAACACCCACGAACCATTTGTGTTCAGGTATTTCAACGATTTCAACCAGGTCAGTATCCGGATTAATTCCGGTTGGTACCATTCCTGCATCAATATATTGTTGACGATACATTTCGTTAAATTCGTAACGATGACGGTGTCTTTCGTGAACGGTTAATTTGTTGTAAGCCTGACTTACCTTCGAATTCTCATCAATTATGCGACACTCGTAGGCTCCCAAACGCATTGTTCCACCGTAATTGGTAATCCCTTTTTGTTGTTCCATCAGGTCGATAACCGGATGTGGTGTTTTTGGGTTCATTTCCGACGAATCTGCATTTTCCAGGTTCATCACATTACGAGCATATTCAATTACTGCTACCTGCATTCCCAGGCAAATTCCAAGGAAGGTAATGTTATTTTCGCGGGCATATTTTGCAGCAAGAACTTTGCCTTTCATGCCACGATGACCGAATCCGGGAGCAACAATTATTCCGTTCAATCCTTTCAATTGCTCATGTATAGTATCATCTTTCAGCTCTTCTGAGTGGATCCAGTTTATTTTAACCTTACACCGGTTCTCAGCTCCTGCATGAACCAGCGATTCAGCAATTGATTTGTAAGCGTCGTGTAATTCGACATATTTTCCAACCAAACCAATTTCAACAGTCTGCGTTGGATTTTTATGGCGTGCAAGGAAATTATTCCAGGCCGAAAGATCAATTTCTTCATTAATGGTTAAATCAAGCTTTTTCAGCACCGTGATATCAAGCTTTTCTTCCAACATTTTTAACGGAACATCGTAAATTGTTGGCACATTAATCGACTGAATTACAGACTCTAACCCAACATTGCAGAACAGTGCCACCTTTTTGCGAACCGACAATTCAATATCGTGCTCAGTACGCAGCACCAAAATATCGGGTTGAACACCTGTTTCAAGTAACATTTTAACCGAGTGCTGTGTTGGTTTTGTTTTTAATTCGCCCGTTGCCGACAGGTAAGGAACAAGCGTTAAGTGAATAACCATCGCCCGGTTTCCCAATTCCCATTTTAACTGACGAACAGCTTCAATATAAGGTAACGATTCAATATCGCCTACTGTACCGCCAATCTCGGTGATAACAATATCGTATTTACCTTTTGAACCGAGAATTTTAATTCTTCGTTTAATTTCGTCGGTAATATGCGGAATAATTTGAACAGTTTTTCCAAGGTAATCCCCACGGCGTTCTTTATCAATAACCGACTGGTATATTCTTCCGGTTGTTACGTTGTTTGCCTGCGATGTTGCAGTATTCAGAAAACGCTCGTAATGTCCCAGATCGAGGTCGGTTTCGGCTCCGTCTTCGGTAACAAAGCACTCGCCGTGTTCATATGGGTTCAGCGTTCCGGGATCGACATTAATATACGGATCCAGTTTTTGAATGGTAACATTGTAACCACGAGATTGTAGCAGCTTGGCTAGCGACGAGGCTAAAATACCTTTTCCCAACGACGAAGTAACTCCACCGGTAACAAATATGTATCTAGTTTCAGGCACGGTAAATTTATTTTTAATTCGAAGCCACAAAATTAATTAATTAATACGAACCGGAAACTAATGAACCTGCAATTTAACCGATATAGTAAATAGTTAATAACATGCGCTTTTAAAAACGCATTTCTGCTTAACAATAATCAAATCGATTTCTGTAACTTATTTTAGTTCTACCTGGTTGATGTCTAAAAATATCAAAAAATATCCAACGGTACTAAAGCTAGTAATTTATTACAGATGTATTAACATTTGTAAACCTCATTTCATATACATATGTAACCAAGAGCACCCATTAATCTATTATTGCATTTTAATGGCCTGACAGCATTGATGTTACGCAGAATACATATATGTACCACATAAAAAAGGCTGCCGATTAATACCGACAGCCTTCATGCAAATAGAAAAACCTTATAGCAAGAGTTTTTCTCTAATCTTAACTATTAATCTTATTTATTTAAACTCTTTTTTGAGTTGTTCTACCCAGCTTTCAACACGTTTCTTAGTTTGGCGGGCCTGATTTTCCTGGTCAATTGCCAAACCAACAAAACTATCTCCTCGTTGTGCCCGCGACGATTCGTAGGTATAACCTTCTGTTGAAGTATGCCCTACTATTGTAGCTCCACACTCTTCAAGTATTTCGGCTAATAAGCCTATTGCATCGCAGAAATTCTCGGCGTATCCTTTTTGATCGCCTAATCCGAAAATGGCAAACTTCTTCTTTGAGAGGTCCATTTCTTCCAGATCAGGAACAAATTCATCCCAGTAATTCGGCAATTCTCCATCGAACCAGGTTGGTGCGCTGAGAATAAAATTGTTATACTTATCCAACACCTCTTTATTAAGCTCTTCAGCATTAACTGCCTCAATCTCTTTCTCTCCAAAAGCAGCAATAACTTTCTCTGCCACTTTTTTCGATTTCTGAGTATTGTAACTGTATATAATTGCGGTTTTACTCATTTTTTCGATTTTTTAGTATTCAATTAATTCTTTTGCGGCTGCATGAATACGCTCTGTATTTGGCAAAATCGCCTTTTCAAGAATACGATTGAACCCAACCGGCGTAAATGGCGAACCTATACGTTTAATAGGCGCATCAAGGTATTCAAATGCTTTTTCGTTGATGATCGCGCTTAACTCGCCACCAAAGCCACCAAATACTTTGTCTTCATGCACAACCAAAACTTTATTGGTTTTCTTTATTGAATTCAGAATGGTTTCTTCATCCAACGGAACCAGTGAACGCAGATCGATAACTTCAATATTTGCCACACCTTCTTCTGCCAGTTTATTGGCAGCATCAAGACTTAAATGCGTTGTGTTTCCATAGGTAATAATGGTAAGATCACTACCTTCTCTGCGAACTCGTGCTTTTCCAAACGGTACTTCAAAATCGTCAGGAACAGCAGTTGCTGCTTTTGGATCCTGGTAAAGTGTTTTAGGCTCCATAAACATGGTTAAACCTTCCGAACGTAAAGATGTACGCAACAATCCGGCAGCATCGTCAGCAAACGACGGATAAACAATACGCACTCCGGGAATGGCTGCCAACGAACCTTCAATGTTTTGCGAGTGATACATTCCACCACCAATGTAACCACCTGACGCCAGGCGAATAGTTATGTTTGGTGAAAATTTACCGTTCGATCGCCATAAATCATGACTGGTATCAACGTACTGTTCCATGGCCGGCCAGAAATAATCGGCAAACTCTGCTCCTTCAACTACTACGCGAATTCGCTCGTGGTAGCGCGACATTCCGTTTGCTGTTCCCAAAATAAAATCTTCGGCAATTGGGGCATTAAAAACCCGTTTGTCGCCAAACTCTGCCTGCATACCTTTCGATACATTAAAAATACCGCCCTTGTCTTTGTTGGCCATATCCTGCCCCAGATAAACGTATCCGGGTTATGACGAAATTCTGCTTTTAAAGTCTCATTAAGTGCTGTAATAAATTTTGTTTTCTTCCCTTCTTCTTTATGCAATCCTTCCGGGTATTTCTCTGAAACATACGGATCAGAAAATACATGATCAAAAATTGATTCCGGATCGGGATCGGGAGCAGCCATTGCTGCTTTGTGAGATGCCTTAATTTCAGCTTTTACTTCAGCATCAATAGTTTCCAATTCTTCTTCAGTGAAACGCTCGTAACGCACTAATAATCTTCTGAACTTTGCAAGCGGATCGTAATCAACTACATAATTCCGTTCTGAATCTGAACGATAAAGCAAATGATCATCAGAATTTGAATGCGATCCCATTCGCACACAATTGGCCTGCAACATTACGGGTTTGCTTTCTTCAATGGCATAGCGTTTGGCTTCTGCCATGGCGTTCATTGAATCGAAAACATCTTTACCATTACAGTGAATAATTCGCAGGTTTTTAAATCCGGTGAAGTTATTGGCTACTTTTCGCTGTGCCGTTTGGTCTTTTTTAGGTACCGAAATACCATATCCATTATCCTGAATAACAAAAATTACAGGTAATTCTTCTTTATCAGCTCCGGTAATAGCTTCGTAAACATAACCTTCACTTACCGACGATTCTCCCTGGCTGCTAATAGAAACCGCTTTTTCTTCGTAATATTTAATAGCGCGGCCCGTACCTACGGCATGTAGGGCATGGTTTCCTGTTGCCGACGAAACGCTGTGCATATTCCACTCGGGTTTTGCCAAGTGATTCGACATGTGACGACCACCACTTGATGGGTCGGTTGCCTTCGAAATACCGTTTAATATTATCTCTTCTGATGTCATTCCACCCGCAAGAGCAGTCAGCATATCGCGATAATACATATATAAATGGTCTTTCTTTTGCTCAAAATTCTGTCCGATAGCCAGTTGAATTCCATCATGACCGGCATAAGGGGCATGGTACGACCAGCCAATGGCCTGTTTCAGATAATTGGGTGCTTTTTCGTCGAGTGCACGGCCAATTTTCATTAACCGGTACCAATTCTCCAATGTCTCCTTCGGAGTTTTCTTAATTGTATATTGCTTCGGTACTTTTAAATCCTTCATAATAAATTATATTGCGCGGTTTATATCAAATTGTTCCAGATGATCAGCAATGCGACGCAGGAAAGCTCCTCCCAGTGCACCATCAACAATACGGTGATCGTATGATAACGACAGGTACATTTTGTGACGGATTGCAATTACATCGCCGCTTGGTGTCTCCAAAACAGCTGGTTTCTTCTCAATAATTCCGGTTGCCAGAATTGCAACTTGTGGTTGGTTGATAATTGGTGTTCCGATTATATTTCCAAACGATCCGAAATTGGTAATGGTAAATGTTCCCCCCTGAATGTCGGCCGGATCGAGTTTATTATTACGCGCTGCATCAGCCAATCGGTTCAGTTCTTTTGTTAAACCAACCAGGTTGCGCTGTTCAGCATTTCTAATAACGGGAACGATTAAGTTTCCATCGGGCTTGGCCACAGCAATTCCAACGTTTACATCTTTTTTCAGGATGATTTTATCGCCATCAACCGATGAATTAACCATTGGGAATTCGGCCAAAGCAGCAGCAACTGCCTCAGTAAATATTGGCATAAACGTAATTTTATCGCCATGTCTTTTCTGAAAAGCTTCTTTGTTTTTATTTCTCCATAAAACAAGCTCGGTAACATCGGCCTCTACAACTGAAGTTACGTGTGGTGAAACCTGTTTCGACATCACCATGTGGTCAGCAATCAGTTTTCTTATTCGATCCATTTCAACAACGGTATCGCCCGCTCCAACTGAGACCAGAGGTGCAGCTTTCTTCTCAACCGCCGGAGCTGCTGGCGAAGCTGGTTTACTCTCCTTTTTAGCACCAGAACTACCTCTGTTTTCCAGGTATGCCAGAATATCTTTCTTTTGAACACGGCCACCAACGCCCGATCCTTCAATGCTTTCCAACTCATCAAACGAAACATTCTCTTCCTTGGCAATGGTTTTTACCAACGGAGAATAGAAACGGTTTGAAAGCTTTCTGCTGTCATCAACCGAAGTATCGGCTGTTTCTGCTTTTGCAGGTGCTTCGTCGGCTTTGGCAGCTTCTTCTTTGCTTTCAGTCTCCTCTGCTTCGGGTTCATCAACCTCACCATCAAGACTTACAACTGCCAATACCTCGCCTACTGCAACCAGGCTATCTTCCTCATAATTAATTTTAGTGATTACGCCATCTACAGGCGACGGGATCTCTGAATCTACCTTGTCGGTAGCTACTTCGAAGAGCATATCGTCCTCTTCAATAGTATCTCCCTCTTTTACGAACCATTTAGTAATGGTGCCTTCCTGGATACTTTCGCCCAGTTTAGGCATTACGATATTAAAACTTGCCATAATAAATACTTTTAATCTATGTTTTGCTATTTGCACTTAGTACAACAGAACAAAAATTGAAATGTTCAGATTGCAATTTTAAATTTGTGCAAAAATAGAATTAAAAGTATTTTAACTAGAAAAATCAGGAAAAATCGTACTAAATAGTATTTATCTCAGATCGATTTTATCGAATGACAAAAGTTATGTACAGAAGTATATAGAAATAAATGTGTATTACACTTGTAAACTCCCAATTAATTCTTTGACAGACTGCATGTTATGGCGTTTCAGATAATCTTCGATACCTTCTACAATCTTCACGGGAATCATCGGATCTTTAAATATTGCTGTACCAACCTGGACAACTGAAGCTCCTGCCAGCATAAACTCAATGGCATCGGCAGCAGTCATTATGCCGCCAATTCCAACAACAGGAATTTTAACGGCGTTGGCAACCTGCCAAACCATGCGTAATGCAATCGGTTTTATTGCCGGTCCGGATAATCCGCCGGTTATAGTAGATAAAAGTGGTTCTCTTTTTTCGGCATCTATGGCCATTCCCAAAAAGGTATTTACCAACGACACAGCATCAGCCCCCTGTCCTTCTACAGCCCGGGCAATTTCTGTAATGTCGGTAACATTTGGCGACAACTTTACAATAAGCGTCTTGTCGTATACTTTTCGTACTTCGCGGGTAACCATTTCTGCTCCCGGACAACTAACGCCAAAAGCCATTCCGCCTTCCTTCACATTAGGGCACGATATATTCAGTTCGATGGCATTTACTTTATCCAGTTCGTTAACTTTCTCTGTTAAAGCAATATAATCTTCAACAGTCGAACCGTTTACATTTATAATCAATTGTGAATCGTAATCAACAATATCAGGATAAATGTTTTCAATAAAGTAATCAATGCCTTTATTTTGTAAACCAACAGCATTTAACATTCCTGATGGGGTTTCCGCCATTCGCGGGTAATTATTTCCATCGCGGTTTTTAAGCGTTGTTCCTTTCAGAAAATAGCCTCCAAGCAGCCCGGGTTCGAAAAACTCAGCTGTTTCGCGCGCGAAACCACAGGTGCCCGATGCCAGTGTTACCGGATTTTTAAATTCTATATCGTGTAATTTTACTTTTAAATCTACCATTTCAAATCATTAATGTTAAACACCGGCCCCTCAGTACACACACACAGGTTTCCTTTATTTGTAGGTTCTATACAACACAAACATACACCAAATCCACAGGCCATAAGGTTCTCGAGCGATACTTCGCAAGATACATTTGCAGCTTTTGCCTCTTTTGCAATGGCACGCATCATGCCATCCGGCCCACAGGCATATATTTTACTGTATGAATTTAAGTTATTGGTAAATACCGAATGCTGTGTTACAAATCCCTTTTCACCAAGCGAACCATCTTCGGATGCATAATGTAAACTGGCATATTTTTTATATACATCTACATTTATATGATCCTCTTTTGATCGCGCCCCCAACAAAATATCAACGTTCTCAACCGGTAATCCGGATTCTTTTGCTAAAAACAGCATTGGTGCAACACCGCTCCCTCCACCAATCAGTAGAATCTTATCGTCAGCAGCAGGATATGTAAAAGTTTTTCCCAAAGGATAAACCAAACTAAGCGTACTTCCCTCTTTAATCTCCGTTAATTTACGAGATCCTCTCCCCAATATTTTAACGATCATAGAGATTACATTCTGCTCAGAATCAACTTCAAATACTGAAAAAGGCCGGCGAAGAAAGATCTCTTCCGCGTCCCGTATTTCTACATTTACAAATTGACCCGGTTTTATCTCCGGCAGCTTGGTATCCGATTGAACTCTGATAAGAAAGTTTGTAGCATTTAACGCACTATTTTCAATTACCTTGAATTCTTTAACAAACTTTTTTGGCATGTATTCTGATTTTGCCACAAAAATAGAATAATTATTGTTTTTGAGTTTATTCTATGTGCCTAAAAGAAAAAGACCGTTGAATAACGGCCTTCTATGTAATATTTAAATTAGGTAAAAAATAAGGGTCTTTGTTTATATGTATACAAATGTACACGCTAATATTTACATTTCCAAAACTATTCTGTACTTTTTCATAATTACATGTTATGTGCAAACAATACTTCTATATACCAGAAATGGCCACTATTTCTAGTGGCCAAGCGACTTCTGGATTTATCAACTTAAATTGGGTTTGTAAATTGAATCTATATTGTTTTAATCATCCTGTCTTATTGTTGTATTGTTGTTACAAATATGAAACTATTAATTTACATATGCAAACTTTTGTGATATATTTTGTAAATATTTTATTATTTATTTTGTAAACACTTTAACCATTGGTGTTTACATATGTTTTATTATCTGATTATTTTCTACAGTTAGTTCTGTAATCCTATATATACAAAAGAGGGCCGTATAAATACAGCCCTCTTTGTTACTCTGGTTTAACCACCATTTGGAGGTCAAATACCTTGTGTAAAACGATTACAATTCTCTACAACATGTATTATACAAATGTTTTTATTCTGTTTATTGTTAAATTTCTACTATTTAGTTCTTTAAAATACCCCCAGTTCTTCATTAAATATCTTTGTCAAACAAGTGATTGAACATCATCATACTTTTTACCTGGCTTTTTATACATTCTAAATGTTTTTTGTTAACGTTGTTTGTATATATTAAATGTACCATCGCGATACATAATTACCATTTTATCTATTTCGCTATTTGATGCCATTGCAGGCTTTTCAATACTCTTTTCCTGAACAAGGTTTTTCTCTATTGATTTTTTTTCCATAGGCTGCTCTTTTATCGGTTCTTCAGTTATAGGCAGTCGTTGCTGCGGATTATTGTTTACTGAAGCTTGTCCTCCAAACATATCTCCCTCACCGGTAAGTAGCCAGCGAGCGTTTAAATCAGGGAACTCAAGTAACAATTTCTCGATGAACGAAGCTCCGGGTTTGTTCCTCCCATTCAGAATATGTGAAATATTAGATCGTTGCACATCAACAACAGCGGCAAGTTCACCTGCTGAGATTCCTTTTGCTTCGATAAAATTCTTAATTCGATCTTTCATTTTTCAAGGTGTGTTTTAAAGATACATTTGTCATGCGTCCAACAGACTTCGTGTATGCTTCAAAAACAAATGTAAATATTATTTTTGGATATAGCAACAAACTTTATACTATTTGCATATTTTAAGTTGTCGGTAAACTCTAACATTTACATCGTTATATCACTTTATATAATTTCATTAATAAGCTGACAAACAACACTATTTCAGATTTAATACTTGTAATATCTGGAAAAGTACCTTATATTTTAAAAATATATGGTAATGCACTTAATATAGATTATATAAAAAACAGATATACAGACATATAAGTTGTAATTCATGCGGCGCATATTTATACATAGACAAGAGATGCAATACCATCCCATTTTATGTAATTATATTTTATAAATCTAAACAAGTATTATTTTATAAAATTACATATTTACAAATAGTCTTTATTTGAGATACTATTTATTCTGATTTAGATATTCGTAGTTTATATTTGTGAAGTATTGACTGACTAAGGAGATTACACATGTATACTTTGTTAATGACAAGATGCTACAGTAATGGTTACATTAATATCAAACGCCACTCTTGAATTGTAAAATTCAGGAGTGGCTACACTAATATTGTAACATCATCATCTGGCTCTGTTAAACAATTTTCAACTTATTGTTATAAATATTTTACAGGAAGAATACTTGAAGCAAAGTTGAAACTCTTTTATATTTTATAGCTTAATATTTAAAAGCTGTCCCTTTCCTTTCGTTTTTGATGTTTTTGCTAAAAATGCTGTAAATATTTGTGCATAATTCCTCGCAACTATTTATCTGGCCCATTCTCAAAAGCTTAAAAACGGAAGTTTAGCAACATAGAGTCCACATATACAATATTTTAGCATAAAATCAGATGATACAACAAATGGTAACAAATAAAATAAGTGGACGTAAATTCTGTTTTTTTAAGGTTCTTTAAAATGAAAGACTAAAATTTCACCTTGAATATTTTTAAATTTGGCTACAAAGAATTAAAGTCAACAGACAGTAAAAGGTCGAAGCCAACATCTTCAATCTCCCTTAAGTACGAAGCTCTTACTCCTATTTTTACCGGAGCATAGAACCGGAAGAAATTAACATCGCCCAACACCTCGATACCATACGAAGATATATCTGCATTAAATTTTGCATGCATTTCTCCACCATGGTAACTTCCTTTCAGATTTGCGTAATCGGCAAAAAGCGTTGCACTTATCCTGCGGATGTAGGTAAGTCCTGCAATGCTTAAATCAGGATTTACAAGAGGTAAGGCATAATTCATCGACAAAGTATGCATTTGCTCCGTTTCTATTTTAGTCCATCCACGAGGAAAGCGAACTGCATCAGAAAATCCAAGGAAATTTCCGGAGCTTTTATCTTGTATGCCTCCATACAACCGTATGCCGTGATTTTTCAAAAAACCCGGTAGGTAAACATTTGCAGCTGCAGCGTGTAAACTTCCCATTTCATCTGCCTGCCATGGCGAGTGGCGCAAATTCCCTTCTACCGAAAATCCAAAATTGGGATAGATATCCTGATGGCTTCTGCGCAGCAATTGGTAGTAGTAAAGCCGGTACGATAGCGAATGAAAACTTCCGGTATTAAATTCATCGGGAGTTGATTTTTCTTTACCGTAATGTGCCAACTGATAACCAACTTCAGGTTGTAACAATCGGGAATATGCTCCCCGCGATAAATTTAAAGGAATACGCATATTGGCGTTTAAAGAGGTTGCATTCCATTTGTAGTTTTCGAGTGTAGTGTCTCTGCTAACAACCTGGTCGTTCTGATCGAGGTATTCTGTAATCAACAAATCTTGCCTAGCGCGCTTACCGCCGGTCACTTCCAAATCGAAAACCGGAAACCATCCTTTATAAGTATACCTACCATAAAAATGCCCTGTTTCTTCACTGGTGTCCCATTTATAGCCCAAAGTGGTAAATGCGGTTCCTAATTTATTTTGCGACATTAAACTAACACCGGGCAAAAACTCATAATTGTCGGGATCGACAAAAACAGGTGCCCAACTATGAAAATTAAACAGATGTTTCGGTTTGTTATAATCCTGTGATGTAAACAGTTTAGTAGTATCAACACGCGAAAAGTCAACAATACCGGGCTCTTGCTGTTGCATAGAATTTGCAAGTGGCCAGTTGCCTTGTGAGACTTCGTCTATCGGCACTGTATTTTCCGGCTGAAATTCGATAATACGAAAACCATTTCCTGTGTAATCGCTAAGTGCAATTGTTCCGTTTTTCAGAATAGCCGGATAAGCAACATCAAAACGAGGTTCGTATACTTGTTTAATTTCAGAACTGGTTAAGTTGTATACAAAAAGCGCATTTTTTCCGGAATAGCTGCTAATAAAATACAGGTTGTTTCCAGAAATTTGCAGCTGTTTAATCTCTCCAAGTTCTGTTCCCGGAAGAAAGGTTTGCTCATTATTTTGCAGATTGACTTTTGCAATTTGTTTTCCATTATCATTCAGCAGCACATAAATCAATTCGTACTGGTTAAGCCAAACCGGCGAGAAGAAAAAATTGTTATTCCCGGTTTGATAGCGGTATTTCATTTTCCCGCTGGAGATATCGTAAACCGTTAAATAATTTTCGCTGGAAAAATTGGTTTCCACAACGGCAACCTCTTTTAAATCAGGCGAAAGTGCCGGAGCAAATGCTTTAAATTCAGGAGATACAGAATACATTTTTTTCGTAGCCGCGTTGAATATTCTTATTTGCGAAAGCCCACTATGCGACCAGCGAACATCGGGTACTTTTTCTGCCCAAACAATCCATTCTCCTTTGAAATTTACCGATTCTTCAAAAATAGATCCCGGAGTGATTAATCGCTTTTCGTCACCTGTTTTTGTGTTGATCTTAACAAAAGAAGAAACCACATCTAATCCTGTTTTGTAGGCAACCAGCTCATTACCGTTGAGCCAGTGTTTGTACAAGTAATTGGTATAGGTTTTATATTTTTTTGAGAGTTGAGTTGATGGAGCACCTTCAAATTGTGCATTGGTATTTGTCCACTCGGTTGCCAGGCTGTCGAATATCGATTCGTAAAGCTGCACTTTTCCCAAACCGGTTTCCAATTTTAGTGCTTTATTAAAAGGAGTTAACGAAAATGGTTTGGTCCCTACTCTTTTCAAGGCCTTTTCCCAGATATCACTTCCGTATCGTTCTCTTGAACTGGCCACCAAATAATAGCCCAATTGATAGTGGTTCGGCACATAATCTTTAAATGAACCAAGGTATGCTTTGTCGTACGAAAATGTTTTGTTGTCAACCACCTGTGCCTGATGTTCCATCAAAAACGAAGGAAAACGTCCGCGCCCAAAATTGCCCAAAGCAGTTTCGCTTACAACTGCATCGCCTTCAATAAACCACCAGGGCAAATATGCTCCGAATAGCAAAGCCGTACCCTGTTCGCCCAGTATAATTTTAATGATTTTGGGTAAATCTGAATTTAACTTATCGATCTGCACAACATGACGAAATTCGTGCAAAGCCAGCTGTTCCAGCCAGTCTTGCGGATAAATTGACTGACGAGGTGTAGTATAAAATTCCGATCTTTTGGGCGCATAAGCAACCAAGCCGTTCGACTGTACTGTTTGCGTGTGAAGGATTACCGAAATTTTTCCCGGTTTATGTTTTAAAGAATAGCTTCCAAAATCGTAAACCATCTCCAGTTTTTGGGCTAAAACCTGTGCCTGCTCTTCATAATAATCCGGATATATCAACTGAAAATTGGTAGTATTAATTTGCCGCCATTTTAACGACGCCGGATCCTGTCCGGTATTGAAATACTGAGCCTGAGCAAAAAAGGTTGCTAACACAAGAACCAATAGAAATAGTTTCTTCATTTTATAAATGGAAATGAAATACCAAAATACACAAAGGATAGCATATAAAAACAAAAAGCCCGGAAAAATCCGGGCCTCTTTTACTTGAACTTGTTTTTTGTTTTTTATTCTTCTACTTCGTTAACTCCTAAAATCGGGATTGGATTTTCATCCTCTTTCTCACCGGCCACCGAAGCATAAAGTGTTGCAAATGCTGCATGAATCCACATTACTGAAAATATGGCTCCCACAAAGAATACGATTAATCCGGCAATAAAAACAAAGATTGATAGAATTGCCATTCCAAAAATGGTCCAACCATAACCGCGTGTCATTTGCCAGCTTTTTTCAACAGCTTTCATAGCATCCAGTTCTTTATCCATTACCAGGTAAGGCACAAATGCCAATCGGCACGCAACAATAATACCCGGTACTATTAGCATAAAAAAGCCAACAATCACCAGAGCGACAACAATTAAGTTGGCCAATACGATATTTAAATATTGAGTTTTGAAGCCTTCAAACATCACTTTTAGGTCGGCCTCTTCATCTCTCATGGCATTTAAGAACAGCTTTTTTTCGCCATACTTAATAATAGGTATAAATAGTACACCATACGCGAGTGCAAATAATGCAAGAGGTACTAGTAATAATCCGATGCCATTAAAATCCCCTCCATGCCACTCTCCTTTAAATCCATATCCGGGACCATTTAAAAGTCCTACAATTATTACGGCTACAAGAAGTGGCAGGAATGATTTTTCAAACATCTTTCTCCAACCGTAACTAAAACTTCCACCTGCCGATGGTCTTAATTCAAAATACTTTAAACTTTCCATTGTTTTTGTTTTTAATGTTTTTTGTTTTCTGAGTGGCACCTCCCGGCACCTGAACATTGTTTTTTGTAATTGTTATTCAAATCTAGGCTATATCTCAAAAAAATCCTTCCTACTAAAGTTGGATTTAGTAAATTCACTACTTTCGTAGTTAGCGCTGCACGGGCAAAGTGCGTAAAATTGTAGTACACTACTTAAGTAGTTTTTATGTTGATTAAAATTATAGCATACATTATTACATTTATTATTTCAGCCGGAATTTCGGCCATGGGAATAATGCTTGCCTATCAGCTCTACCAGCAAAATAGAAAGCCGGTATTTACCACGTTGCTGTATCAGCAAATATTTCTGTTCTCATTCCTTTTTTATGGAGTTTGGGGGAATATTAGCCTACGTTTAGTAATTGCAGATCTAAATATCAGCGATGCAATAAGTGCTAAGTTATCGGTATTTATCCCAATAATTGGAATTCCGTTTATGGTTGTAAGTTGGTTTATGCTTTTGAAGTTTGCCAATAATATTAATGGTCGTCGATTGACAAAATCATTTATTTTTAGCTTCTTTCCTACTTTTGTAGTGTTGGCTTTTGCCCTCTTTTTTCTCATTCAGAAAGGCCATGTTGTTGTACCACAAAATGCCGACCTTTTTGTTGTACGGATTTTAGTACTACTAAACCTGGTCGTTTATTTGTTTTTTCTGCTCCCCTTTTTCAGAAAAACAAAGGATGTGGGTTTGCTAAAAGAAACTGGGATGAATAAGAAACAAGTACTCATTATTTTTGCCGGTACCGTACTTTATTCCGGTGTAATGTTCTTCTTCAATCAGTTCGGATATATTTCAACCTGCATTGCATTAATTATACTGTTTGCCTGCAACCTACTTCTTCCGGCAATTATTCGCCTTAAAAATCAAACAATCAGCGAAAATGAAAACATGGATTTTCAATCGTTTTGTACGTTTTATGAAATATCGAAACGCGAAGCAGAGATCATTCTGGAAATTTGTAGTGGAAAATCAAATAAAGCAATTGCCGACGAATTGTTTATAACCATACAGACAGTAAAGGATCATAATCATCGTATTTTCACTAAAACCGGGGTGAAAAGCAGGGTTCAACTAGCCAATCTGGTTCGCGAAAAAACCGGTGAAAATTAATCGTAGGATCACGATTTATTCATCAAAAAACAAATCTTCTTTTAATCGGTCAATTCGCTCAAGCGCATAAATTGCATTTTTTGCTCCGGCACCCGATTCTGTCAAATAAATGCGATAATAGTTCATTGCCAGCGTTTTATTCGAGTTGTATTCTTCGTAAGTAGTAGCAATTTCAAACAGCACTTCGGTTTTTCCCGGATTCAGTTCATAAGCTTTTTTTAGCGCTTCTATCGATTCTTTAAACTTTCGTTGCTGCCCATACATTTGCCCCAGGTGATGATACATTTCCGACACATAATCAGGTACCGTTGCTTCAATTGCAAAAGTCATCAGCTCAATAGCATCCTCGTAATTTTTGAGTTTTCGATTACACAAACTTTGGTAGTACATCACCAGCGGATCGTTTGGATTCATCCGTTTTAAATCGCCAAATATGTCGAGTGCTTTTTCTTCCTGCTCGGCAAAGTAAGTGCTAATACCGTAATTCATCAATATTTCAAAAGCCGGTTGTTTTTCCTGCTCCAGGTACTTTTCAAACTGCAACATTGCCGGGCCATAACGTTTTGTTTTATAAAAAAACATCGCCCTTTCAAGCAGCAACTCTTTATCAGCCGGAAAGTGTACCAAACCAGAATCGATGGTAGCCATTATTGCGTTGGCCTCCTTTTTCCAGTTATAACAATGTATCAGATTTATGTAAGTTCCATGATCGCGGGGATTCGCCTCAAGCACTTTTTCATAAAGGTCGCGCGCCTTTTCGCGCTGAAATACGCGGAATGAACAATAAGCTAACTGTTTGTTCCAGTACACATTAGTCGAGTCTTTTTCATAAATTTCGGAAAAAACATTATAAGCCGTTTTATACTCTTCAAGGTTGATATGTACACGCCCTAGCTTTCCGGCAAGTACTAGATTATTGGGCTCAACCTGCAAGGCTTTTTCATAAAAGGCAATCGCATCCTGGTTGTTACCCAAAATGGAAAAACATTCGGCTGTTTCTTCCAGCATAGCCATGTTATCGGTATCGTATTGAAGTCCTGTAAGAAAAACCTCCAAGGCCTGTTGGTAGTTCTGTAAGTTTTTATAAACCACCCCCTTTTTATAGAACAATTGAGAAGATGGATTTGCAGCCAGCTCTTTGTCTATCTCCAGCAGTGCTTTATCGTAGTTTTTTTCAATTAATAGTATATCTATTTTGCGCTGTGCAAACGACGTAGTTGCAGTACAGAGCATTATAAGGAATATCGTGTAAAGTTTAAAACGCATGTTCTGTTTTATTTATTAAAAAGTGGGTTGTCATTTAAAGAGGCATTTTAATACTACTATTTTAATGAGGCTATTGAAGAACAAAGTTAATTGGCACCGTGTAACTTACATTAACCGGTTTTCCGCGCTGATAACCGGGCTTCCATTTTGGTAACGAATTGACTACCCTAACAGCTTCTCTATCAATCGAAGGATCAACTCCGCGGGCGATTTTGGTATTTGCTATTTGGCCTTCAGAAGTTACTACAAAAGTTACATAAACTTTTCCCTGAATTCCATTTTCGATAGCTATATCCGGATATTTAATGGAGTTAGCAATGTATTTACGCAAAGCCAAATCGCCTCCCGGGAATTCCGGCATTTCTTCAACAATAAAAAATACCTGATCTTCTTTATCTAACTGAAGTGGTTGCTGCTCTTTACTTTTTACAAGAAAAACAGCTCCGGTACTATCCGTATCAAATTCGTATTTATTTTTTTCATTGAGTAAACCATGCAAATACTCCAGATCTTCCTGATTCCCCTCCAGTCTCATTCGGTCATCGAGCAATCGAACCGTAATTTTTCGTTCATTACTGTCCTCTATTTTAGTGACTTGTAATGTTTCTTTTTGTTCGCAGGCAAAAATTACAACCAATGCCAATAATGAAACAAAACCCAATATATATTTCAGGTTGGCCAGTTTTGAAGACCTAATTCTTGAAATCATTTGAATACGCTTTTTAACCAGCGAAGAATTGAAATTATTGGCAATATCCAACTGCATGCCAACAGCCTGACTTAAAAGCAATTGCTTATATTGTCCTAAACTTATCCCGGAATTAAGAACCGCATGATCTGCCAGGTATTCGTGGTTTTCGCGGATAGCACGTTTAAGCATCCACATAAATGGGTTAAACCACTGGAATACAGTAAGAATTTCAAGAATTAATACATCAAATGTATGCCCTTGCTTAATGTGCTCCATTTCGTGTGTCACCATCTTTTCGTAACCCGGCTTCTTCTTCATGTTCGGATTGATAAAAATATAGCCTAAAAATGAAAAGGGACTAAATTCTTTGTCAACTAATACAAAACGATAATTATCAATGCGTTGAACCTCATTTTTTGAGATGATCCTTAAAATCTGAATAATCCTAAAAATCATTCTTCCGAGGAAAAAAAACAGGCCGAGCAAGTAGATAAGAATGATTATCTTGCTTGAACTGATTGATTTTACCATTGCCCCAGAAAGGTCCTGGCCATAAATGGTAACCGCTTCCAGCACATTACGGTAAGGAGTTACCGTAACTTCGGCCAGCATATTCGATTGCGGTGCGTAAACCCTAAAATGCAAAAACGGCAGAATTACCGAAAACAAAATCGAGAATAGCAGGAAAAGCCGGTTTAGGCGAAAAAATGTTTCTTTCCGTAAAAACAGCAGGTAAATAAGCGATAGCAGCGCAAGGCTTATCCCCGATTCAATAATAAAATTTACCAAATTATTCATCGGTCTCCCGGTTTTCGTTTTCTATATCGCGTTTAACATCTTCCATCATTTCATCCAATTCCGACATGCTCATATTGTCTTCCTTGGCAAAAAACGAAACCATTTCCTGAAACGATCCGCTGAAATAATTTCGCATAAAGTTCTTCATAAACGAACGTGTATATTCTTTGCGCGAGATTAAAGGAAAATACTGATGAGTTTTGCCATAGGCATTATGTCCCACAAAACCTTTTTTTTCTAAAATACGAATAATCGTAGAAACCGTATTGTATGCAGGTTTTGGAACAGGCATTTCCTCAATAATGTCTTTTACAAATGCTTTTTCGAGTTTCCAGAGCAACTGCATCACCTGTTCTTCGGCTTTAGTAAGTTCCTTCATTTTGTTCGTTTAATATGATTTTTGCTAAACTACAAAAACTGTACCTAAAAAATTAGTTAGAAAACTATTAATTTAGGTACAGCTCATTTTATTACACGATTAATTCAATGCAAAATTTATGGGAACGGTGTACTGAACGCGAACCGGTTCTCCACGCTGTTTTCCGGGTTTCCACTTTGGAAGACTTTTAACTACACGAAGCGCCTCTTTATCCAGTGATGGATCGACACCACGCTCTATTTTCGCATTGCCGATGGAGCCATCTTTTTCAACAACAAACGAAACATACACTTTGCCTTCGATTTCTTTCGTGTGGGCAATCTCAGGATAAGTAATCGCATTGGCAATATACTTTCTTAAAGCTTCGTCTCCTCCGGGAAATTCAGGCATATCTTCCACAATAAAAAATATGGCATCAGATCCTTCTCCTCTGGCGATTTTTTTCTGTTTTGAAGAACCTCCATCCAATGCAAAATTGATGGGCAATGTATAGCGAACTTTAACAGCCACTCCTCTTTGTTTTCCTGGTTTCCATGTTTTTTCAAGTTCATTCACAACACGCAATGCCTCTTTATCCAGCGAAGGATCAACACCACGAGCGATTACTGCATCTTCTATTTCCCCTTTTTCATTCACATTAAATGAAACGTAAACCTTTCCCTGAATTCCATTTTCTTTAGCTTTTGCCGGGTATTTCACTAATGCCGCGATATCATTGCGCAAAGCTTCCTCACCATCAGGGTATTCCGGCATATCTTCAACAATAAAAAACACATTGTCATTTTTGTTTTCATCATCTTGTGCTAACGCATTCAATGATAAAAAACCCAAAAACACAAACACGAACAACAACCGTAATATTCTCATAATTAGTATTTTATAATAGTATAATATCGTTTTCTTACTGCAAATCAAAAGTTATCTTTGCATTGTAGTACACTTTAACGGGTTTACCTCTTTGCTTCCCGGGTTTAAAACGCGGCAAACTGTTAATTACCCGTAATGCTTCTTTATCGAGCGAAGGATCAATGTGGCGGAGCACTTCACCACCACTCACTTTTCCCTGTTCATCAACCACGAACTTTAAATATACCGTACCCTCGATTCCATTTTCCTGAGCCACTACCGGATAACGAACATTATTACTGATGTATTGATATAGTGCACGTGTACCGCCTGGAAACTCCGCAGGTTCTTCCACAATAATAAAGATCTTGTCCGTTTCATCTTCTTTCTCCTCTGCTGCCTCAATTAAAGGCTCAATATCAATTACCGTTTCTTCATCTGCTTCTGAATCCTCAATTTCCAATTCATTCTCAATCTCTACTTCATCATCAACAATATTTAAAACTTCCACAACCTTGGGCGGCGGTGGC
Source organism: Draconibacterium halophilum (assembly GCF_010448835.1). Taxonomy (NCBI): domain Bacteria; kingdom Pseudomonadati; phylum Bacteroidota; class Bacteroidia; order Marinilabiliales; family Prolixibacteraceae; genus Draconibacterium; species Draconibacterium halophilum. The sequence continues at coordinate 2,758,992 of NZ_CP048409.1, read as the reverse complement.
GGTGGTGGTGGTTTTATCTCCTGTTCTCGTGTAACAGGAATAAATTCTTCTTCCACTTCCATTGTTTCAATAACACCGAGTGAATCAGCTCCTGAGGGCTTTGTTGTCCACTCAAAAGCCAACAAAGTTCCCGATAGTGCCACAACTAAACCAATTAAAAAAAACGTGTTTCGTTTCTTTTCCAAATCAGCTTTTTTAGCTTTTTTTACTTCCATGATTTTTTTAGATTTTACTGGTTAATACTCTATTTTTTTACCGTTCATTAATAGTACCAGTTCCTGCTTTTCGTGAAGCTATCTTTTAATCATGATTTCAAAACAAATATATAACTAAACTATTAGTTTACAAACTAAATCCTTAGTTAATTTCAACACACGCCATTCATCTATCTGATTATATGACCATTAAACAACTAATATTTTAGTTTAAAGAAGTAGGGTTATAACAATCAGAAGTGGATTATTAGAGAATAGTAAATTTATCGCGGTCGTTAAGTAAAGGGAATTTTTTTCTGAACTCGTGTAATTCAGTATAAGAAATTTCAAAGGTTTTAACAGCTTCTTCGGCCCCCATAAAATCAGCCCTTCCTTTTGGAGAAATAAAAGCGGAGTCGCCAAGGTATTTTAAACCTGTTCCGTCTGTTCCCACACGGTTTATACCAAAACAATAGGCTTGATTCTCAATGGCCCGTGAAATAAGTAGATTTTCCCAAACATGGTGACGTGGCGATGGCCAGTTAGCCATATAGATAACCACATCGTAATCTTCCAGATTTCGTGAAAACACCGGAAAACGCAGATCGTAGCAAATTTGAGGACAGAATTTCCAACCTTTGTATTCCACAATTAATCTATTTTTGCCAGCTGCATAATGCAAATGCTCTTGGCCCATGCTGAATAAATGGCGCTTGTCGTAAGTTTCAATTTTTCTTTCGGGGGAAACCCAAAGTGCCCGGTTGTATATTTTTCCTTCCTCTTCAATAATCAGGCTTCCAACAACAGCTGCATCCTTCGTTGAAGCTATATGCTGCATCCATTTTACAGCTGGTCCATCCATTTTTTCCTTTAATTTTTCGGACTGCATTGAAAAACCGGTTGTAAACATTTCGGGAAGAATGATTACATCTGTTTCGTTGATATCTTCAAGCTTCTCTGAATATTTTTCCAGGTTTACCTCTGAGTTTTCCCAGATAATATCGGGTTGGATTATGGTTATTTTAAGGTTTTCCATTTCTCAATAGTTTGTGTTGCACGTCATGCTGAAGCCAGTTCACGATGACGTTCTTGGCAACATGTTAAAATTTATCGATAACTGTAACTCCGGTATTTTCAAAGTTATTCATAATCATTAATGCTTCCGGTGCTTCTTCAAGCGAAATGGTTTGTCCTAACATCAACTCCAGATGTACTTTGCCGGCTTTTATCATCTCAAAAACAGCATTGTAGCGAAATGCCTGCATTCCATGGCTACCGAAGATTTCAATCTCGTGAGCAACGACTTTATCCATCGGTACTTTTGGGTGTTTATGATCGGCTGTAGTTAAACCAATCTGTACATGTTTTCCCCGTTTTCGCAGACAGGAAATGGAATTAAAACAGGTTTCCTGGCTGCCCAGCGCATCAATAGAAAGATGCGCGCCGCGACCTGTAACTTTTATAATTTCAGCAGGAACATCCTGTGTATTTTTAGCGTTGATTTGAATGCTTGCACCCAGTTTTTGAGCCAATTGCAATTTCTTATCATCAATATCAATGGCAATTACATTGGCTCCTGCTCCGGCTGCAATGTTTATGGCCGAGAGTCCAACTCCTCCACAACCGTACACGGCCACCCATTGTCCGGCTGTAACTTTTCCCTGATCGATTACCGCACGAAAAGAGGTGATAAAGCGGCATCCAAGGCTGGCAGCTGTAACAAAATCTATTTCATCGGGTAAATGTACCAGGTTAATATCCGCATATTTTATTTCCACGAACTCGGCAAACGATCCCCAGGCCGTAAATCCCGGTTGAAACTGGTTATCACAAACCTGCTGATTGCCCGTTTGGCATTCGGGACAACAGCCGCAACCACTGACAAAGGGAACAGTAACCCGATCGCCAACCTTAAAGTTTTTTATTTCTGATCCAACTTCAGCAATTGTTCCGGCCAACTCATGACCGGGAACATGAGGCAAAACAATATCCGGATCGTGCCCCATCCAACCGTGCCAGTCGCTGCGACAAAGTCCGGTAGCTCCAACTTTTATAATCACACTGTCGGACGAAACTGTTGGATTGGGGACTTCCCTTACATCAACTCTTCCCTGAAATTCTTCGTAGTAAACCGCCTTCACTGAGTTTAATTTTGATGAAACTCAAATGTAGCTAGAAGAAATTTGAAATCGAAAAGATATTAGTAAAAGTCTCGTGTTCTTTGTGGCTTAGTGGTTTGTTTTAAACACAAAGACACTAAGCCACAAAGAGAAATCAATGTTTTTTGCTCCGTACTTTAGTGCGGTGATTGCTGACATCTCAAAAGAAAAGGGCTTTAGTCGTTAAAGTAAGATTAAAGGCTAAAGCTTTTTTTATGGCAATTTTTTTATTTCGTATCTTTACGAATAATAATTAAGATAATAAAAATGGCAAGAGGAAAATTAATTGGAGCAGCAGGAAATCACCAGCTTTACACGAAACAAAATAGTAAATGGTACTACATTGCTACTTCAGAAGTAGCATCAAAGTTTGTCGCTGAAAAAATTATCAAGCACCAGTTTTTAGAGTTAGGCTAAAAGAAAAGGTAAAAGGAGTAGAACTTTGGGAGCTATATGATAAAAATCCAGTTCATTTAGCTGCAAGCGATCTGGAAACTATCGGTATTCTTGAATGTGAAAATCCTTAGCAGAAATCGAATTACTAATATCAAACTCAAGTCTACACATTCTCTACATAATTCGCCCCCAACAACCGACTTTTATCCGGCGCCTTTAGTCGTGTTGATGGTTCTTCCATATTTTCATTGGGCAGGCGGTAGATTTCAGCCGCTTCGATACTAAGGAAGCCAAATTCTTCCACCACTTTTCCTTTTATCAGGTAACAGCCACCGCCCGAAAAAGGGTAACGCGCGGCAATCTCAGGAAACTGCACCGTGTCGATCCAGTGTCCTTTAAAATCAATAAATACACCAAAACTCATGGTCTTGCCATCGTTGGTTCGGGTGCGTTTCACATGCACTAAACTTCCTATAATAGCTACGTTCTGATTAATCAAAAAAGCCAGATCAGCAGCAGTGGTTGGCGGCAGCTGCATATTTTCCAGCAAATGAAATGGTGAACAGGTAACTGGAAATCCCAGTAGTTCAATTTCGTCGTAAGCATTTTCCAACGGGTGATAATACAGCTCCGGAATCTTAAACTCCTTCACTTTCTGTTTGAACAAAGTACGTTCAGGTGTCGTTTTTTTCGATTTCGACAGAATAAAATGTGCATTCCACAACAATTCCTTTTTCGATTTCCTGGTAAAATTAAAGGCGCCCACCCGGATCAAGATACTCAGTTGTTCCAGCGAAATGGGTACGCGCTCCAGAAAATCCTGTAAACTATGGAAATAACCGCCCCGGTAACGTTCTTTCAAAATGGCATTTACGGTATTCGTTTCCAGGCTTTTCAAAAATCCTAAACCGAGATGAATGACTTTCCCCTCGATTACGGTTTGTTTTTCGCTACGGTTAACACAGGGCGGAAAAATAGTTGCGCCGTGCATGCGGGCCTCGTGCACATACAATTCGGTGCGGTAAAAACCTCCGCCGTTGTTGATGGTCGCCACAATATATTCCAGCGGATAATACGCCTTTATAAACAGCGCCTGAAAACTTTCCACCGCATACGACGCCGAGTGCCCCTTGGAAAAAGCGTAATTGGCAAAACTCTCAATTTGCTCCCACACACGTTTTACCAAATCGAGGGCATAACCACGTTCTGCACAGTTGGAAAAAAATTTATCTTTGATCTTCCCAAACTCATTACGCTGCTTGAATTTCCACGACATGCCGCGCCGCAAAATATCAGCTTCGGCCAGCGTGAGTCCGGCAAAAAGGTGTGCCACTTTTATCACATCTTCCTGGTAAACCATTACGCCGTAGGTTTCTTCCAGTAATTTATAAAGCTCAGGAGCTTCGGCTTTTGCAGCAACACAACGACTGCGGTCGCGGTAACGTAAAATGTATTCGCGCATCATTCCGCTTTGCGCCACGCCCGGGCGAATAATGGAACTGGCAGCCACCAAACGCAGGTAATCGTCGGCCTCCAACTTGGTGAGTAACATACGCATGGCCGGCGATTCCACATAAAAACACCCGATGGTATTTCCACATTTCAGCAACTCTTTTATTTGCTGATCTTCCTTAAACGTTTTCAGGTCGTGAATATCAATTTCGACACCAGCATTTTCCTGTGCCAGCTGAATGGCATCCTGGATTTTGCTCAGTCCACGCTGCCCCAGAATATCAAACTTGGCAAAACCAATGTCTTCGGCTTCGAGCATACTAAAATGAACAGTTGGGAAACCTTTGGGCGGCATAATAGTTGCTGAATAGGCACTAATGGGCTCTTCAGAAATCAGTATCCCGCTGGAGTGCACACTCAAATGACTCGGAAAACCATGAATGAGTTTGCTGTACTGCAACACCAGGCGACCAATATCATCTATACCATTAAGACTATTCAACTTTTGCAGTTTTTCAATTTCATGCGCAGGCAAACCAAAAACCTTTCCCAACTCGCGAACTACCGATTTGTACTGAAAAGTGATGTAGGTTCCCACCAGTGCTGTGTGATCCCAGCCATGCCGGTCGAAAATGTAACGGGTAATATGATCACGGTCGCGCGAGGCAAAATCAATGTCAAAATCAGGCGGACTTTTCCGCGAGGGATTAATAAAACGTTCGAAATACAGGTCCAGCTCAATGGGATCAACATCGGTAATCCGCAACAGGTAAGCCACCATACTGTTGGCGCCACTTCCCCGCCCCACATAGTAACAACCTTCGCGGCGGGCGTACTCAATCAGATCCCAATTGATAAGAAAATACGCAGCAAAATCCATCTGACGGATCACCTGTAATTCTTTCTCCATTCGCGCGACCACAACATCCGAAGGATTGCCGAAACGATATTTTAATCCATCGTTCGCCAACTTTGTCAGCAATTCAAAATCTTCTTCAGGCGAAGCAGTAAAACACTTTTTGTTTTTGTTCTTTTTAAACGCAAAATGAATGGAGCAACTATTAATTAAGCGCTGTGTATTTTCAATAATATCCGGGAAATCGTGAAATACCTCCCTGATTTTTTCCTGCGGAAACATGATCTCATCCGGACTGGCTTCTTCGCTTTTTGGAAGGCGGCTCAACAGTGTATTATTGTCCATCGTGCGCAAAAGCCTGTGGATATTAAAATCACGTTTATTGCGAAAAGTTACCGGCGGCAACACCACCAATTTATCCCTGAAGTTGCGCAGGTCGCCAAAAATTTTGCTGATCTGTGTTGGTTTTACACCGACAAATTCATTCTCGCGCAACAGTTTTGGATGCACTTTCCCAACCGGATAAATAAAATACACATCTTCCATTTCCGGTGCCCGTTCCGAAAAATCAGCATCTTCATGCAAATGCATGGTCAGATGCTCATTCAGCTTTTGAAAACCACTGTTGTTTCTGGCAATGCCGATGTATTGCTGCTGTGCGCCATTCCTGAAATCGATGCCCACAATAGGACGCAGGTCTTTGCCCTGGCAGCGGCGGATAAAATCGATGGTTGCCGAAGTATTGTTAATATCCGTCATTACTAGCGAGTTATAACCTTTTCCGATCGCTTCATCAATCAATTCATCAATGGAAAGCGTACCAAATTTGTAGCTGTAGTATGTATGGCAATTTAGTAGCATAAAGCCCCTCCTAACCTCCCCAAGGGGGAGGAATTATATCATCAAATTTATATTAGTTTCACTTTTAAAAGATTTCAAAGTCCCCCTCGGGGATTTAGGGGGCTCTCACATCCTTCTGTGTGCAGGAATTACCGGTGGCTGGCCGTTAAACGGGTTGCTCATTTGCCCGATACCGCGGGTTCCCAGTGTTGAGGCACGCTGTACTGCATTTTGCCCGTAACGATTGCGAATCTTATCCATACGCTGGTACAGGTTTATCAGTTTGGTATCGTCTTCAAACAGCTTCATCTGGTAACTTCCGCCCACCAAATGACTAAAACGTACGCCCACCAGCCGCACCAAAACACGGCGCGTGTACAACTGATCAAAAAGCTCCATTGTAGTTTGAATAAGCGTATGATCGAGCGACGTGTACGAAATACGTTTTTGCCGGGTGCGGGTATCAAAATCGGAATAACGCACGGTTACCGTAACACACGAGGTTAGTTTATTTCCGTTGCGGAGGTAAAAGGCCAGTTTTTCGGCCATGGCCAGCAACAGTTTTTTCAGTGCCTGCACATCAATAGTATCTTTCTCAAAAGTCAGCGACGATGAAATGGATTTCCGTTCGTGATAGGGCTCTACTAAAGAATTATCGATTCCCTGCGCCTTTTTCCACAAAGCAATTCCATTCTTTCCCATCACTTTATCCATCAGTTCAATGGGCATTTCCTGTATGGTTTTCACATAACGGATTCCCATGCTCAGCAGCATTTTGTAAGTCTGATCGCCCACCATAGGAATTTTCTTTACTGGCAGCGGCGCCAGGAATTCTTTTTCATGTCCACTTTCAATTTGCTGATAAGCATTGGGTTTTATCTCACCTGTTGCCACTTTCGACACCGTTTTATTCGTTGAAAGCCCAAAAGAAATGGGCAAAAGTGTTTCATCGATAATTCGTTCGCGTAATTCCTGCGCCCATTTGTAGCAGCCGTAAAATTTGTCCATTCCGCTTACATCAATGTAAAACTCGTCGATAGATGATTTTTCATAAAGCGGTGCCCCCTCCTTTATAATATCCGTTATCTGATCGGAGAATTTACTGTAAATGGAGCTGTTGCCTTTTACCACAATCGCTTCAGGACAAAGTCGGCGAGCCATTTGCATGGGCATGGCCGAATGAATGCCGTATTGCCGTGCTTCGTAACTGCAAGCCGCCACTACTCCCCGTCCGCTGACACCTCCAACCAACACAGGTTTCCCGATCAACTCCCTGTTCATCAGCCTTTCGCACGACACAAAAAAGGTGTCCAGATCAATATGTACAATATTTCGATTCAAAATGTCGATATTTTCGTCAATTTTACGACTATAATTTAGTCATTATTTGTTATATTTGGAAGGAAAAGCTGCTTCATTGGAGAAAGATTTCTCAGTCATTCTTCCTTCGAAATGACAGAAAACAATAAAATACTCAACTATGCATTTTGCACAAAACCTAAAATTCCTAAGAAAACGCCGCAAAAGATCGCAGATGGATCTGGCAACAGAACTGGGATTAACACGCACCACCCTTTCCGGATACGAGAAAAATGTGCAGCCGCCTTTTCCGGTGCTCATAAAAATATCGGAGTATTTTAATGTGTCGCTCGATGCACTGATTAAATACCGGCTGGAAGTTTTATCGGAGCAGCAACTTTCACAAATCGAAAAAGGATTTGATGTGGATGTTACCGGACGAAAACTTAGGCTCCTGACTATCTCTGTGGATAAAGAGGGCAAAGAAAACATAGAGATGGTTCCGGTAAAAGCACAGGCCGGTTATACCAACAGCTATGGCGATTTGGATTTTATTGCATCGCTGCCTAAATTCAAACTTCCGTTTCTTCCGGAAGAAAAAACTTACCGCACTTTTCAAATTCAGGGCGATTCGATGTTGCCCATAAAAGAAGGCTCGTGGGTAACCTGTTCGTTTGCAGAAGACTGGACCAGCATAAAAGATGGCAAAGCCTGCATTGTTGTGACCAAAGATGAAGGTGTAGTTTTTAAACTGGTTTACAAACGTTTAGAGGACAGAAAATTTTTACTGGTTTCGTTAAACCGGAATTATTCGCCTTACGAAATTCCAGTTGTGCAGGTAGTGGAAATCTGGCAATTTGAAACGGTAAACAGTTTTGAGGTAGAAAGCGATTAAGCTTTTAAACCAAAAAGTTAAATTGCAGTCGAAATGATAATAAACCAAAAATTTTTCACCATGAAACTTCAACTGATTCTATTTTCTCTACTTTTTCTTTTTACTGTTTCAACTAGCAAAGCACAAAGCCAAACTGAAGACAACTGGATGCAGTGGCGCGGTCCGCTTGGTAACGGTGTTGCTGTAAAAGCTAATCCTCCGGAAGAATTTAGCGAAACAAAAAACCTGAAATGGAAAACTAAAATACCGGGTAGAGGAAATGCCACTCCAATTGTTTACGAAGATAAAATTGTGATTTTAACAGCTGTTCCAACAGATCCATCTGTCGATCCACAAGTTTCGCCCAGTGTTGACCACAATTTTAACGTAATCCTGGTGAACAGAAAGGATGGTAGTATTATCTGGGAGAAAACTGTTGCGACCGAGATTCCTGAAGGCAAAATACATGAATTAAGCAGCTGGGCTTCCAACTCACCTTGCACTGACGGAGAAAGAATTTATGCCTATTTCGGCTCTCGAGGATTGTACTGCCTCGATTTTGAGGGAAACATTATCTGGCAGCGCGATTTCGGAACAATGGAAAAACGAATGAACTTTGGAGAAGGCGCATCGCCATATTTGTACAAAGACAGGCTTTTTATACAATGGGACCACGAAGGTGATTCGCACTTTTACGCATTGGATAAAAAAACAGGGAAAGACGTTTGGACACTTGAAAGAGATGAACCTACTTCCTGGACAACACCTTTTGTTGTAGAGGCCAATGGAAAAACACAGGTGATTGTAAGCGGAACCAACAATATAACTAGTTATGATTACGAAACAGGAGAAACGATCTGGTCAGGAAAGGGATTAACATCCAATGTAATTCCTGTTCCGGTTTATGAAAATGGTATTGTTTATCTGATGAGCGGATTCAGAGGTTCGTATTTAAAAGCTATCGATCTGTCAAAAGCCAGTGGCGATATTACCGATTCAGATGCTATTATCTGGAGTTATGACCAGGATACACCCTATACGCCCACTCCCGTTTTAATGGATGGAAAACTTTATTTCCTCCGTGCAAACAATGGAGTTATGACCTGCCTCGATGCAAAAGACGGAAGCGTATATTACTCCAAAGAACGGCTGGAAGGAATAAGCACAATTTTTTCATCTCCAACAGGAGCTAACGACAAAATCTACATCGCAGCAAAAGGAATTTGCTTAGTGGTAAAAGCCGGTGAAGATTTTGAAATTCTGGCCTCAAACGAATTGGATGACACTTTTCATGCGTCGCCGATTTTTGTCGACAACCAACTAATTTTAAGAGGATTTGAAAGTTTGTATTGTTTTGAAGAATAAATAATATCCACGATAAAAAATGGCGGAAACTTATCAATTTAAGTTCCCGCCATTTTAGTTTATATTCAAATAATGTGGTTTATTGTACTGGCTCCAATACTGCAGCGTTGCCACCTTTGGCAACCATTTCTACCTCAATTACATCTTCTTTTTATACCACTTTTTTCGCTGCTAAACTCCCGAAGCGATGGACAGTTAAGCCTCGCATTAAATGTATGAATCATAAAAACTGAAAATGATAAATTTATAGTTTAAATATTGTAACAAGTAAAAATCTACTATTTTAAGAAATTAGTGTCCGGTAAAAGTAAAAGATTGCTTCGCGATGCTGCCAATGACAGATTTTAATAGGTCGTTAAATATGAGTAAAATACCACTTTATGCATTATTGTCATTTCGACGAAGAATGAGGAGAAATCTTTCACAAAAGGAACAGATTTAGCTCCGCTGATTTTCAATTTTCATTCGTTTCCCTCATTCGAAATGACACCCCTGCATAATCTGTCATTACCTCATTATGGCTAAAACAAAATTTGGGTGGGCTCTCGCAATGACCCGCAACCCCTCCGCGTAAGAAAAACATCTAATGATATAGTCATTGGCAACGCAGTGAAGCAATCTGTTTGTCTGTAATAATTTTTACGGGACAACAATGATTTTAAAACTCAAAAGTTACATCTTCAAACAGTAAGTGCCTAAAACCGTAGACATAAAAAAAGCCTGCTTCCGTAAGTTTACGAAAACAGGCTTATGCCTAATTACTTTTGCTCTTTTTCCCAACTATGACACTTTAATCTCAATCGGCTCTTTTTCAAGTGCTTCTTCTTTTTTCAGAAGTTCTATGACCAGAATTCCATTTTCAAATTTCGCACTTATCTTTTCTGCATCAACCGATTTTGGCAAACGGTATTTCTTTTCGAAACTTTTAGCGCTAAACTCACGGTGAGCAAATTTGTAGGCCTCGTCGTTTTCTTTTTCTTCTTTCTCAACCTTAACGGTCAATACATTTTTGTGAACATTTAGCTGAAGATCCTCTTTTACAAAACCTGGCAATAATACTTCAACTTTAAATTCTTTTTCTGTTTCAAAAACGTTGGTTGCAGGCGATATACCACCATTGCTCACATAGTTTTCTTGGTAATCATTTTTAAGGAAATTGTTAAATAATTCATCAACTAATGTTCTGTTTACGTTGTAACGTGGGTTTTCAAATCTTACTAAATTCATGACTTTTCCTCCTAATATTTTTAATTCTCTTGTTAAAATTTTGTTTTCAAATTACTGCATGCTATAAATCAATTCCTGTTCCAACAAATTTTTCCTACCGATCTTGTCATTTTCGCTATACAAAACAATGCCAAAATGACCGACTTGCTATTTTTAGTGCGCAAATATGACATACTATCTAATTTTATGGATATATAAACAATAGCAATCAGAGCTGAAAATATTGTTACCTTTGCGCAAAATTTTCCAGAAATGAGGATTGATATTATAACAGTTTTGCCGGAAATAATTGAAAGTCCGTTTAATCATTCAATTATTAAGCGGGCACAGGATAAAGGACTGGCAGAAATCCATATTCATAATTTACGCGATTATTCGGAAGACAAACACCGACGTGTTGATGATTATTCGTTTGGCAAGGGCGCCGGCATGGTAATGGCAATTCAACCGATTGAAAAAGCCATTGAAACATTAAAAGCCGAGCGCGATTATGATGAGATAATTTTTACAACTCCCGACGGTGGATTATTCGATCAAACAGAGGCTAATAAACTCTCGCTAAAGAAGAATTTGATCATTCTTTGCGGGCATTATAAAGGTATTGATCAGCGAATTCGGGACACTTACATCACTAAAGAAATATCGGTTGGCGATTTTGTGTTGACCGGTGGCGAACTTGCTGCAGCAATTATTACGGATGCCGTTGTTCGCCTTTTGCCTGGCGTGCTTTCCGATGAAACCTCTGCCCTTACCGATTCATTTCAGGACCACCTGTTAAGTCCACCCATTTACACACGTCCGGCTGAATATAAAGGCATGAAAGTACCTGAAGTTTTACGCAGTGGAAACGATAAACTGGTCGACGACTGGAAACATGATCAAGCCATTAAACGCACAAAAAAATTACGCCCCGATTTGTATAAAAAATACTTAGGAGAAGAATAATCTATGCCCACTTCACTTACAAACGAAAGTATTGATTTAGTTAAAAAAAACTCGAATAATTCTGAGGCCAAAAACATTCTGATAATTGGTGTTTTTCACGGGGAAGAACCTCAAGGTGAATATATAATTAACAGATATCTTGAAAACGGAAATCCTTCTGACACTAAAAATCACTTGTTTTTTATTCCCTGTTTAAATCCCTGGGGTAAAGAGCGTGGTGTTCGGGGAAACCAAAACGGCGTTGATTTAAACCGCAACTACCCCACTAAGAATTGGATTAAAACCGAAAAAGATGAATATTACTCTGGAAAACATGCAGGCTCGGAAATTACAACCCGGCAAATGACCGAATTATTGGATGATTTAAAACCCGACATCATACTAACGCTGCATGCCCCTTTAAAATGCGTTAATTATGATGGCCCGGCAAAAGAGCTGGCAGAGAAAATTGCTGAATTCTGTAATTATCCGGTGGTTGCTGATTTGGGTTACCCAACTCCCGGCTCGTTTGGTACTTATTGCGGCATTGAACGAAATATTCCAACCATTACACTGGAATATGACGACCAGGAGGATTACGAAAGTATTTATATGAAAACAGAAAAAATCTTTGACTGGCTGGCTGTTTATTAGTTTGTAGTCTCGGTAAACAGTTATCAGTTTAGTTCTTCAAACTTCGGAGCTTTTAAAACCGCCGGCAAATTCCTCGATAGGCACAGTACTCGCACTTTTTATCGTGCTCTGTTTGTACAAACTCGTTTTCTTCTGAAAAGATTTCGGAAACTAAACCAGCCAATTCGCCTTCAAATTCTTCAGCTACTTTGTCAAAGAAAAAGTCTTTGTAATTCATTTGTACCGCCGCCGTAAAATTCTCGGCAAACAAACTGCGTAAGGGGTAAATAGCCGCCTGAATTTCTTCTGCATTAGTTTCTTTTGCCAAACCCCACGAATAAATCAGAGCTTGCAAAATCTCCTTTTTCGGCTCTTTTGCATCCCTTTCAAACAGCTCTTCAACTGTTTTAAAACGGGTCGTTTTTACATTCCCGGTCTTATAATCGAGCACTCGGGTTACGCCATCAGCACGGTCAACCCGGTCGATCATACCACCAACACATATTTTATTATCGCCCGCATTTATCCATCTTTTGTAGCGCTGTTCCAGACTAACAACTGTAAATGGTGCCATTTCCTTATCAATTTTCAAAAGCTGTCGCAAATAGGTTATGGCATTTTCGAAAATCAGCAAGGTTTTACCTTCCAACTTTATTTCTCCTTTTAACGGAAGTTTCTTTTTCAAATAGTGTACAGCAATCTGTTTGGTCACTTCATTCTCCAGCCACACACGGTCTTTCTGAATTTTCTCGATATTACTTTTTTCAACTACCCTGCCTACATAAGGCTTATACAACTCTTCTAACGTATCATGAAAAATATTACCAAAAACAACCCCGTCAATTTCTTCTTTCACCTCTTCCGGCTCCGGCAAACGAACCACATACTGATAGTAAAATTTCAACTTACAATTCAGGTAAGTATTAATTGCACTTGGTGAAAGCGGATGATCCTCCGAATTATTAGCCAGCAATTTCGCCACTACTTCTTTCGAACTTTTTACACGAATCTCCTCCACCGGATCGTTGGAAAACGAAAAATCGAGGTTCAACATTGCAGGTTTATGTACCGAATCGTATTGCAACTGGTAACCATAACGACTGAGTTCGCCGGTTCCGATTCCCTCTTTCACAACACTATAAGTAGCCGTAATATTTTTTGCCCGCTGAACAAGACGATAGAAATAATAAGCATACATAGCGTCCTGCTCGTCGATGCCCGGCAATCCAAATCCCAAACGAATATTAAAAGGAATAAACGACGGCGCCGTAAATTTACGTGGCCATTTATTTTCGTTCAGTCCAAGAATAATCAGGTTCTCAAAATCAAGACAACGGGTTTCCAAGATTCCCATCACCTGCATCCCGCTTAGCGGTTCGCCTTCAAAAGCCACAGAGACCTGCCCGAGATACTGCGAAAATAGCCTGAAATAAACAGCCTCGCTGATTTCACGCTGCTGCTCACTCAACACGTCATCAACAACAGATTTTAGCTTTTCAATCGCTTGATAAATGGAATATATCAGCTCCAGAAGCATCGCATTGTCAATCTCCGCATCTTTTAAATGACCATAAAAAGCAGCAAGCACATTTAAAAAGTACTCGCTGTAATCCGCTGTTTTTTCCGGCAATGTAAATATTTGTTTATGCAATGGCGAGAAGTCAATATCGGCCAGCGGCACCGTAATCCGGTTATAATTTTTCAGCTGGTTAATATACCCTTTACACGCCTCACTCGCAGTGTCGCCCAATAGCTGATGATTCAAAACATCGGTCACATAACGGTAATAAGCCACAAAATTATCGCCTTCTTTTCGCTTGTTCTTCAGCAGCGTTACCAGCAGCATTAAAAAGCCGTAAACCACCGAATTACGCACCGAATAACCCATCGTAACATTTACCTTATCGATATTCGCAGGGACTGCCCCCAGTGCCGAAAACAACAAACTTTCATCGGCTAATACAATCGCTGTATTATCGAACTCCTTTTTATAAGACTTTTTTGTTTCGTCCAGAAAATTAGGAATTTGTTGCGCCTGACCATATACCGACGAAACCGCAACCATTTTCATATTTTTGGGTTTGGAGAAACAGGTTTTATCCAATTCAAAATCTTCAGGTTGAGGGAATTCAATCAGGTTACTTCGCAAAAAATGACCTGCTTCATTTTGTTTGTCGCCGAGGTACGACTCATCGTAATCCCATAAAAATTCGGCTTTCCCTAAACTTTGCAGATGCTTAAAAAATCGTTTCTCGCAGGCGTTAAGCGCATTCAATCCTACGATATAATATTTTTTAAAAGGAAATTCCTTTTCTTCACTTTCCAGATTTTCTGCCACTTCCCGATCCTGCATTCCGGGATAAGCCAGTTGTTTTTCGGCCAGCTGCTGTTTAAAATCCTGGTAAACAGGATACAACTTATCCCAAATGGATATATATTTTTCTTTAAACCCCATTTTATCTACCACAGCCATACTTCCCCAAAACTGCTCCAGCGCCTTTTTCTGCTCGTCGGTGAGGTAATCAAAAACCGATTCAATTTCTTTCAAATCGGAAACATTGGTAAACAAATCTTTGGCTTTTACGAGATAACGATCGATATCGTTAAAATCGGCTAACAGAATTTCGCCCCAAAAATAGAATTCATCAAAGGTTTCAGTGGTTTTAGTATGTTTCAGAAATACATCATAAAGCAAAGAAATCAGCTGTAACTTCTCGCCTTTTTGCATGGCAGAATACGATGCCATCAGCTCATTTACCGTGGTAGTACTGGGGCCAATTATCGCCCCTTTAACAGTTTTCTGTAAATAATGAGTAAAAAACACACCAGCTCTTCGGTTCGGAAAAACCACACACAAATCTGTTAATTCGTTTTGGTGTTTTTTATAAATGTATTTAGCGCATTGCGAGAGAAATCGTTCCATACTTCAGTTCATCGTTCAGGGCTTAAAGTTCATAGTTTAGCCTGAATAAACAAGAAATTAATGCAAGAAAATTTTCTTAAATTAGAGCTGTTTTATGAACCTTATTGTATAAATCCATCTTAACAACAACATGAAAAAATTCGCACTGTCACTCTTCACAATTGTCTTATTCGTTCAACTATTTGCACAAGACCGTGTTACAGGTCTCAACTTTGCCACTCGCAGCGAGGTAATTGCGCAAAACGGAATGGCGTGCACCAGCCAACCACTGGCTACGCAGGCGGCACTCGACATACTAAAAGCCGGCGGAAATGCTATTGATGCTGCCATTGCCGCCAATGCTGTTCTGGGTTTGGTAGAACCTACAGGAAACGGCATGGGTGGCGATTTATTCGCTATAGTTTGGGATGCCAAAACAAAAAAACTATATGGTTTAAATGCCAGCGGACGCTCGCCTTACGATTTAACGCTTGATTATTTTAAGGAAAACGGCTATGAAAAAATTCCGTCGCACGGGCCACTGCCGGTTTCAGTTCCTGGCTGCGTTGACGGCTGGTTCGAACTTCATAATAAATTTGGCAGTCTGCCAATGAAAGAAGTCCTGAACCCCGCCATTTCTTATGCCGAAAACGGATTTCCGTTAACCGAGCTTATTGCCTTTTACTGGGGGCGCAGTGCCTTTTTAAGTCAATACCCGGGATTTGAAGAGATTTTTATGCCCAATGGCAAAGCGCCTAAAAAAGGGGAAGTTTTTAAAAATCCTTACCTGGCAAACACTTTAAAATTGATTGCAGAACAAGGCCGCGATGTATTTTACAAAGGAGAAATAGCAGAAAAAATTGTTGATTACGTGCGTGAACAAGGTGGCTTTTTAAGCATGAAAGACTTTGAAGATCATCATTCGGAGTGGGTAGACCCCATCTCGACAAACTACCGTGGTTACGATGTTTGGGAACTACCACCTAACGGACAAGGAACAGCCGTTTTACAAATGTTGAACATCCTGGAAAATTACGATATTGCCAACATGGGTTTTGGCTCGCCCGACTACATACATCATTTTATTGAAGCAAAGAAACTGGCCTACGAAGACCGTGCAAAATATTACTCCGATATGGATTTTAATGATCTGCCGATTGAAGAACTGATCTCAAAAGAGTACGGCAAAGAAAGAGCAGCATTAATTAATGAAAACCGTGCAGCACGCTCCTATCCTGCCGGAGAGTTAGAACAAGGAAATACGATCTATTTGACAACCGCGGACAAAGACGGCAATATGGTGTCGCTTATTCAAAGTAATTACCGTGGTATGGGATCAGGAATGACACCTGGGAAACTGGGATTTATCCTGCAAGACCGTGGTGAATTGTTTGCGCTTGAAGAAGGACATATGAATGTTTACGAACCACACAAACGCCCGTTCCACACGATAATTCCTGCATTTATCACAAAAGATGGCGAACCATATATCAGCTTTGGGTTAATGGGGGCGCCATGCAACCACAAGGGCATGTTCAAATTGTTTGCAACCTCATTGACTTTGGGATGAACTTGCAGGAAGCCGGCGATGCACCACGAATCAGCCACGACGGCTCGAGCCAGCCAACCGGCGAAAAGATGAACGATGGCGGACGCGTTTCGTTGGAGAGTGGATTTGAATACCAAACCATACGCGAATTAATGAGCAAAGGACACCGCATTGGTTATGCACTTGGGCCCTACGGCGGGTACCAGGCGATTATGTGGGACAAAGAAAATAAAGTATTTTACGGCGCTTCCGAATCAAGAAAAGACGGTCAAGCGGCCGGATTTTAAAGAACAAATTGAAGTGAAACAAATACTAATTTTGAAAAACAAGCGCTTCAGTTGTTGCATTTAAAAGCTAATTAATAAATTTATCAAATAGCTTTTTATGTTATATATAAAATATGTATTACATATTTAATTTTCATACAAATTATTTATTGAGTAAAAATATACTACCTTAATATTCTTTTAATATTTTATCTACACTTACCAAACACTGGGGTCAGCACCTTCTATAACCCTTTATTATCAGGCATTTCAAAAATACACATAGAAAACTAAACGTATAGAGATTAACCTTCAGGCGACCTTTAAACATTAATATCTTTCTTTTTAATCTTATTTATTATTCAATAAAAAATACTATTTTTATTAATATTTATAATATATAATACAATATGATGTCATTTCTTAATATATTTTACAATATTGCATCATATTCTTAATTTTAAAATCACGAAGTCTGCATATCGAAAACATTAAAAACCAAAAGCTATTAAAACAACAATAAACAATCAATTTGTTATTAATTAAACTCAAACAAAACAGTAAAAACAACCAGAAAAACACATTTTATCAAGCGATAATCATTTTACTTTTTATAAAACAAATAATTCTCTATGAAAAGATTCTTATTCACAATCTTCTTGATGAGCGCAGTTACACTATTTGTAACGGCGCAGAAACGCACCATAAGTGGTGTCGTACGAGAACAATCTACCAATGATTTACTCCCCGGAGTAACAGTACTGGAAAAAGGGACTTCAAATGGAACTGTGACGAATGTCGACGGTGAATTTTCCCTTTCTGTTGAGCAGGGGGCAACACTTGTTGTTTCTTATATCGGACTGGAATCGAAAGAAGTCCTTGTGGGCTCCTCTCCTTCTATTGAGGTTATACTTTCTCCATCATCCGAAGAGGTTGGTGAAGTAGTAGTAACAGCAATGGGTATCCGTAAGGAAACCAAAGCCCTGGGTTATGCTGTTCAGGCGATTGGAGGCGATGAGCTTTCAAAAGTGAAACAGCCCAACCTGGTAAACTCGTTAAACGGTAAAATTGCGGGAGTTAACGTTACCAATTCAGGAGGTGGTGCGGGTACATCATCGCAAATTATTATTCGTGGAAGCACCTCACTTTCGGGAGACAACCAACCACTGTTTATTGTTGATGGTATTCCAATCGACAACAGTACGGTAAGTGCTGACTATGGTGCTGGCTTAAGTGCAACTTCAACCTACAGCGGTAACCGTGGTATGGATATCAACTCAGATGATATCGAATCTATTTCTGTACTTAAAGGCCCTGCTGCAGCCGCGTTGTATGGATTGAAAGCAGCTGCCGGAGCGATTGTAATTACCACTAAAAAAGGTGAAGTCGGAGCAATGCAGGTAAATGTTAGCTCAAAATTTAAAGTTGACATGGCCAACAAGTTGCCGGAGCAACAAGCTGTGTACGGACAGGGAAGCGACGGTGCTTTTGATGATGGAACAACATCATCGTGGGGAGCTCCACTTACCGGAACTGTTTACAACAATCTGGAAGATTTCTTCGAGCCTGCATTTTCATACGATGTAACAGGAAGTATTTCGGGTGGTACTGAAAACGGAAGCTACTTTATGTCGGTTCACCGTCTCGACCAAAACGGTATTGTACCTACTACAGAATATGCAACCAACTCTATTCGTTTTAACGGCGAGCACAAAAAAGGTTGGTTCACCATCGGAATGAACACCAACTATATTTATTCGCAAACCACCAAAACACTTACCGGATCGGGTTTATACGGCTCGGGGGAACAGGTGCAATGCTTAGTTTGCTGAGATGGCCACGATCGAATGACATGAGTCAGTGGATTGAAGGCGGACAACGTGTTCCTCTTTTGCCAAATGTTGATCCGGAAGATGATGTTGATAATCCTTACTGGACAGCACACAAAAATCCGGTTACCGACGACGTTCATCGTTTTATCGGATCGGGTTATGTTACTATGCAACCTACCGAATGGTTGAGCGCCACTTACCGTGCAGGTATCGACCATTACAATACATTCTCACGTAACCTCGTAACTCCGGGATCGGCAGTAGCTCCTCCATACGATGAAGGTGCTGTAACCGAGTCGCAAAGAGAAAACAACATCCTTACATCGAACCTAACCGTTTCGGCCAATAAAAAAGTTGATGACTTTGATTTAGGTTTAATGTTGGGACACAACTACGAGCAGTCAACTTATTTCAGCCAACGGCAAAGTGCGATTGGTTTACTTTCTGATTTTATGAGCGTAAACAACGCCGACCGAGAAAATCAAACGTTTAGCAACTACCAATCGAAAAAGAGATTGTATAGTGCTTTTGGAGAATTTAGTGCCAGCTACAAAAACATGGTATTTTTAAGTGTTACCGGACGTAACGACTGGTCTTCTACACTGGCAGAAGAGAACCGTTCGTTCTTCTACCCTTCTGTTAGCGGTAGTTTTGTTTTCTCTGAATTATTCGGCGAAGACCTAAAAGAAACATTCTCGTTTGGTAAAATTCGTGCTTCGTGGTCGCAGGTTGGTAAAGATGCTCCTGTGTACCAAACTGCAACCTACATCGAAACGGTTAATACAATCGGTGGTGGTTACAACAACAGCTACACCGGAGGTAACCCTTACCTGGCTCCTGAAACCACTGAGTCGACAGAACTTGGTTTAGACCTTCGTTTCTTTAACGGACGATTAGGTGCCGATTTCACGTATTACGATACCCGAAGTAAAGATCAGATCATTTCGCCAAGGGTAAGTATGGCAACCGGTTATATTTTCCAGTATACGAACTTCGGAACTGTTACCAACAAAGGGTTTGAGCTTACATTAACCGGAAAACCAATTCAGAACCAAAACTGGAACTGGGAAACAACTTTAAACATTTCGCATAACAACGGAACCGTATCTGATCTTCCTGAAGGTGTTCAGTTACTTTATGTAACCGACGTTCAGGTTGGACCAGCTACACCGGCATCTATTGGCGACGATATTTTCCTTGGATTAATTGGTACGCGCTGGGAAAGAACTGATGATGGTCAATTGATTCTGGATTCAGACACCGGTCGCCCGATTACTTCAACAGATGCAACAAATGTTGTTGGCGACCGCGAACCAGATATGCTTTTGGGTTGGAACAACAGCATTACGCATAAAAACTGGAACCTGTCATTCCTGGTTGATGTAAGAATTGGTGGCGATGTTTATAACGCTACTGAATACTCAATGACTTACTCAGGAATGAGTAAAATCACTGAAAACCGTGGAGAGACTCAAACATTTGAAGGAGTGATGATAAACAGCGAAACCGGTGAATACGAACCGGCAACAAGTACAATCACGCTTGATCAGGATTACTACCAAAACTATTATACAAAAGAAGCCGAACCATTTATAACCAGCGTTAACTGGTTCCGTTTGCGTTCTGCATCGTTGAGCTATTCAGTGCCTGCATCGTTTTATAACCGCATTGGTTTTGTAAAAGGAATTGATCTTTCGTTAACAGGAACCAACTTGCTTCTGTTTACTAATTACGAAGGAATGGATCCGGAAGTTAGTGCCGGTGGTTCCGGCGTATTAGGAGCCGGATCATCAGGAATTGATTATGCCGGAGTACCTGCTACCACAAGTGTTTCATTCGGCTTAAATGTTAAGTTTTAAAAAGAATTAGATATGAAGAAGATAACAATATTATTTCTGTTTTTTATAGGGGTGTTTTTCACCTCTTGCGAATACGACCTCGATATAAACAACTCTCCCAACGCGCCACAAGAGGCCGCTCCGGATCAGCGTTTACCCTATGTTTTAGCCGAAACGGTTGATTTTTATGGTAGCCACGGAACACGAACTGCTAACCTTACCCAACAGTTAGGTTATGCTTATCGCCCCGGTTACCGCTACTACATGTTTCAGAACTGGCAATTTGCCAATAATGCTGACGCTTGGGTCTGGCAGTGCTGGTATGGTTATGCCTGGGTAAACATTGAAGAAATGCTGAAAGATGCCGAAGATGTTGAAGCATGGCATTATACCGGCGCTGGTAAAATCCTTAAAGCATTTGGAACAGGAACATTGGTTGATGCTTACGGTTATATTGCCTACCAGGACGGTATTGCCGGAAATATTCAGCCCGATTATGACGATGCTGAATATGTATACAGCCAAATCCTTCCGTTAATTGATGAAGGTATTGCTGATCTTGAGAAAACACAGGGAGAAAATGCTCCGGACCTTTCTGTTGGTGATGTAATGTACAACGGCGATATTGACAAGTGGATTAAGTTTGCCTATGGCGTAAAAGCCCGTTTTATGAGCCACCTTTCGAAAAAAGCCGAAGGAACCGATCTGTTAGCCTACAACCCTGCCGGAATTCTTTCAAATATTGCACAATCATTCCAATCGAACGGCGACGATGCCGAATATATTGGCGAAGATGGTGATATATCGGCAAGATGGTGTATTCAACGTCAAAATATTGGCAGCTCGAATAAACCCGGTAAATTATGGAAAGACTACCTAATGAATACTGTTGACACCATTAACGGTGGCGATGAAACCTGGAACAGTCGTGTGGTTGATCCACGCACTGAAGTACTGCTTCCCAAAATTCTGGAAGGCGACAATGCCGGTAAATTCTCATTTGCTGTTGATTTGGGAGAAACAGATCACGCACCAACAACTGACGATGTAAATTATGTTGGAATGCGCTCATCAGAGGAGAATCCATTGTTTTACACCGAAAAAAATTCGCCTTATTTCCTGCTTTCTTATTCTGAGTTGAAATTTATTGAGGCAGAGATTTATTTCCGCCAGGGAAGTTTGGAGAGCGCACTGACTTCGTACCACGATGCTATTCAGGCAAACATGGACAAGCTGGGAATTCCGGCTAATGAAAGCGCCGCCTTTATGGGCAGCGAGGCCGTTGTCCAAACCGCATCGGATTTGACATTGAGTCACATTATGATGCAAAAATACATCGCATGTACCTACAGTCCTGAAGTTTGGACAGATATGCGACGTTGCGATTACTGTATTGGTCCTGACGGAACTTACGATTACGCTGCCGGCGTTTACAAAGGATTTGATCGTCCGACGTTTGTATACGAAACTGCTTTCCCTCAGGATGACGACTATATTCGTCGTTACCAGATGGCCTATTACGAGCGTTATTACAATGCATCGAAAGTAGAGGCACTTGGCGTTTTCGAAAATGAATATATGACCACACCTGTTTGGTGGGATATTGAAGAATAGTTATTTTAAGTCTAAAGTTAAGCTGCAACGGCTTGCCCGATCCTTTTTCGGGCAGGCCGTTTTTTTTATGCCTAAAAAACAATTCTGTGCAAGGGAATAATGAAAATTACCGAGGTAAGAAGGACGATACCCAAGGGTAGCGGCTTAATTTCCAAGGTTCGAAAGCCTGTATCCGAGGGTAGAATGATTATTACCAAGGGTAGAAGGCCAGTACCCAAGGGTAGAAGGCCAGTACCCAAGGGTAGAAGGCCTGTACCCAAGGGTAGAATGATTATTACCTAAGGAAGAAGACTTTTAACCAAGGTTAGAATGACTATTACCTCAAGTAATGTAAAATCGTAACATTAACTTACTCTTCAATTTCCCTGACCAGATGGAGAATCTTATCGCGCAAAGGTTTGTATTTGAAATACCAGATCACTAGGCCAATTATCACTCCAAACAGTATTGCTCCGAGAAAGAAAACCTGGGAATCGAGCACCGATTTGCCTTCGCCAATACCTTCAAATGTAAAACCCACATCCATTAATAAAAGGCCCGGTACAATCCCCAATGCCCTTCTCTGAAAAGGCTGGTAACGACAGGCTGCTTTTTTTAGCATTTCGAGCGTGGGCAACGAATAATCAACATACTGGTAATCCTTATAATATTTACGGAAGGTGAGCGCAATGATCAAAAAACCCAATACAAGTGCCACTCCGCTAAATAAATCGTTTATATCATGTGAATCGGTATACTGCAATGCGGTTTTTACCATAAACAATGGAATAAAAATCCAGTAAAAAATCTGAATCACCATAACAATTCGGGCATACTGTCTGTCTTCTTTTTTCAGTTTCCCGGTTAATTTACTTAGGTTGGTATCAAATTCATGTGCGGTCATAATAGTTCTCCTTTCAGCTTTTCTTTTAATTGCGATTTAATTCGATGGATTTTCACTTTTACATTAGGTTCGGTAATACCAATAACCTCGGCAATTTCTTTCATCGACAGCCCTTCGAGCATCAGCGATATCAATGCTTTATCGATTACCGACAACTGGTTAAGCTCAAGCTGCATACGTTCGAGCAACTTTTCCTCGGCCAGTTTGTG
Organism: Draconibacterium halophilum; assembly: GCF_010448835.1. Lineage (NCBI taxonomy): Bacteria > Pseudomonadati > Bacteroidota > Bacteroidia > Marinilabiliales > Prolixibacteraceae > Draconibacterium > Draconibacterium halophilum. The sequence goes on along the minus strand of NZ_CP048409.1, from coordinate 2,735,680 downwards.
TTTCAGGTTTTCATCATCCAATATCGAATTCAGGTTTGTTGTGATGCTGTTTACCATCAGTTTCATATGCCTGAAAGCCTTTCCGGTAAATGTTAACGACGTGTTTACAGCCACCCGGTAAACCCAGGTGCTCATGGCCGAATCGCCCCTGAAACTATCGAGACTTTTCCAGATATTTACCAGCACCTCCTGGTACATGTCTTTCTGATCTTCAGCATTGGAATTGTAATACCTGCAGATATTGCGGATCCGCTCGCCATTGTCAGATACAATCGTGTTGAATTTCTCTTCTTTCGTCACTTTTCAGTGTTTTTTCCTATTTAGTAAAGCTAAAAACGGATAGTTACATTTTTTTCTGAAAATATTAATAAAAGAATCGTTGGAACAGATTTCGGGGGCTTCGGTTCAGAAAGTTAACCTTATGAAGAAGTTGAAGGAGAAATTGGCAAATGAGTAATTGAGTTTATGAGGAATGCTTGAATGGGAGGATCTTTGGATATTATTTTTTTTTACCACAGAGGTCCACAAAGAATACACGGAGTTTCACAGAGAAAAGATAAATCACCAAGAATTACAATTTATCAATCTAATTCAATCTATATTCAATCTCTATTCAATCTTTCTCAATCTCTTTCTCCTTTTACAAGCAGCCAAACCGTAAATGCCATTTCGCCTAATATACTTGGCACGGCTACCAGCGCAAGAAATATTCCTGCTAAATCAGCATAGTTGGGCAACAAAAAATGTGCTGCTGTATCAACCATATACATAATACCTGCAATGGTAAGAAATACCGCAATCCACTTTGGCTTTTGTATGATATTGGACAATAGAATTAAGTGTGCGCCAAAAAAGAATAATCCAATCAGCCAGATAATTTCGAACACATCTACCTGGAATAAAATCTCATCTGCCGAATCAAGTTTTAAAGTAAGAACTAAGGCAAAAACCGCAACGCCCATTATTGCTGCATGCATCAACCGAAAATAGGTACTTAAACGGGTAAATTTATGCTTGCGGTATAAACCAAAAAGTCCCCAGGCAACAACTACATCAAACAGAACAGTAATTAAAAAGGCTAAAATGCCAAAGCGCACAGACATATGATTAAATCTGATCGTTTCGAGTGGATTTTGTTTCAGAGACTCAAGCATAACAAAATTGGCAAATATGGCCGCAAAAAAAATGATCAGATAGCTGATTCCGGTAATTATCGATAGTTTTCTTGGATTCATTTTAATCAGATTAGAATTAGGTATTTTATGGCATAATAACCACATCTATCTGTTAAATGTTTACAAGAGCGGGCATAAAAATGGTTCCGTTCGTAATTGACAAACGGAACCTTTACTATTTTACTTTATGAATGTATCTTTTACTTACAAAGCGGATCAACACCAATTGTACCAACCAACTCTTTCAAATATTGCTTCGACTCAACATACTTTAATCTGTCTTTTGCTTTTTGAAGTCTGCTGTCAATATCCATTTCTGCAACCAGTGCTGCATTATTGGCATTTGATTTAAAGTCTTCCAGGTAACCAATCTGCTCCACCATTAAAGCAATATCCTTATCCTGTTTTTGTTTCAAACGTGCTTTGTACCAGTCGCTTTTTAGTACCTCTTCCCTATCGAAAAGTTTTCGCAGTTCCGGATCACTGATATCCTTGCCTTCATAGTTACCATAAGCCATTACATGCATTAACACTTTTAACGGTGGAATTGCGCCTTCTACGCTTCCATCTTCAAAAAATGGCAGCGCGGCACGTTGCATGGCTTCTGTTATATTATTTATTCCGTCAACATAATCATCCAAACTCTGCAACTCAGGCTTCAGCATTCGTTCGTTGAACACTGCAAGCGGTTCGTCAAATAAGCGGTTCATACAACGAAAAGCAAAGTTTTTTGTTATCCGGTAGCCTAAACGACTGGCCAGTACCTTTTTCCCTTTATATTCGAAATCATCTAGTTTTTCCAAACAGTCATTCTCAATCAGTTTTTTCGGATCTCGGTCTTCCGGAACCAAACGTGCCCAAATTTCAGGAATAAGAATACTAATATCGTGGTCGAAACGATTCTCTGAACCAATGTACCCGGCAGCCGAACTAAATCCCTGGTATTCGGTAAGAATGTACGACAGCAAAGCGTTATTCAGGTCGGTAGTAGGCGCCAGCATGTTAAACGGCCCTTTGGTAAGTGCTCCTTCAAGGCCTGCTCCTGTTGTAGATGGCGACTTTCCGGTGATACTTGCAATAAAATCCATGAATAACTCAGGTAACTCCTGGTAGTGTATTGGATTATAAACCGACAGCGGACGGATTCCTGCCTTTTTATCAACGGGATTGTTTCTTCTTCCGGGTAATACGGCATTTACAGGCCAAACCACCGGATCGTTATCTTTTATTTTCCGGAACAAACGCACACCAATTTCGCCAAGATAGGAGTCTTGTGTTTCATTCTTAAAAATATTGCGTTGCAGGTAACGCGGATTTTTTGTTGGCTCGCCGTCTACAATTCGCGGGTGCGAAGGCGTAACGAAGTAATTATCGCCATCTCCTGAAGCCACTTCCTGAATAAAGTTCTTGACCGGTTTTGTATATTTCTCAAAACTAATTGCATCATCAATCAGTTCAATTGCATTTTCGCGTGATAAAGGCTCATAATTCGTCAGGAAAGTATTGTTATCCACAATTTCCTTTTCTGCTTCTTTATCATAGCCTCTGATAACTGCTTCATCCGGGCGCTGAAATAAATAACTCTCGCAATTGGTAACCAGTTTCACACTCGGATTAGTGTATTCCTTATTCAGATTTTTCAGCATATTAGACGGTACAGTAATGGTAGCAGAAATATCGTCCTCTGTTTGAATTTTCATCGACGGAACAAAATCCGAACGTAGTTTATGCAAATACCAGCGACCTTCTTCGTTAAAACCAATACGCACATAACTGGCGGTAATTGGATTGTGTTTGTAACGCAATACATTTCCAGGGCGGCCATTAACAATTTCAACATTAAATAACTCGCGCCATTTTAACCCTTTTTCTTCGTTGCCACGGTAGTGACGTTTAACAAAGAAGGCCAATGTGCGAACATTGTCGGGCAGATCTTTCAGAAATTTATTATACGCATCGCTGTATTGATCGGATGGGGTTAACAATTTTACTGCCGACCCTAACGTACGTTCTTTGCTCAGGAAGGAGCGCGAAGGATCAGCGTTAGGGCGAACATTTTTCCATCGGCCAGAATAGTCTTTATTAATAATCTCATCAACCATATTTTCAACCAATTCAAGGTTCTCGATATAGAAATACCCGAATTTAATGGCATTTTGCATCGATTTTGAGATCTCTGATTTTCCACCTCCGGAAACAGTACTTGGTTTATGGCAAAACATTCCCTCGGGAGCCGTATCGATAATACGCCAAAGTGCCTGAGTTGGATGTTTTACCAACTGAAATTTATGTCCGGTAGGATGCACATAAGTTTTATTTGGCGAAAGCTTCAGACTGTAATCTTTATTTTTATATTTCCAGCTGACTGAACTTTTCTCTACATCAATATCAGCACTTTCAGGAATATAAACCACATCAGCATATTTTTTATCAATAGCGTAGTTTCCATCTTGTACATCGATGCGGTTGCCCAACAACTTTTTCACTTCATCGAAAGAATAGGGCTGATCGAACTTTTTAGTAAAATTGTTACCAAAAACACTGTCGCTCATATTTCCACGCGGGAAAGCAATCGCTCCACCAGCATGTTCTTCTTCAACCAAACCAAATAAGTTGGCTGAGTAGCTTATTTGTGTTTTTATTTCTTTTTTGGAATAACCGTAATAGTTATCGGCAATAAGGGTAACTACAACACCCCTATCATCGCGGCAGGTAATTTTAAAAGCACCACCATCATTATACAACTCATTTTCGTCTTTCCAACACATGCCATCTCGTTTCTGACGCTCCGAAGCATCATCGTAATGTGGCAGTCCAACATCTTTCTTCTTAAGTGTTGTCAGGTGCGGAGCCAAAATAATACACCCGGTATGGCCGGTCCAGTGTTCAACATCAAGTCCGGCATCGTTTACGGCCAGGTTTGGATCGCCGGCATTACCAAAAATGGTTTCTACAAAGTCGAGGTTGCTCACCAAACTTCCGGGTGCAAAAAAGCGTACTTCCATACTCTTTTCGCTAACAATGCCGGGCACTTCAGGGCAAACTACCGGGCGCAGCAACAGCGACACCATTACTTTAGCCTTTTTATCTTGTGCCGAAGTAAAAGGCAAGGTCATTAACTCGTCGGTTGGATTTACTGCTGCATGTAAAAGATGTGCGAAGGCAATTTTCGGCACTTCTTTTTTATCAGTAGGCACCGGAAGACCGCCACGCACAATATGAAAAGTTCCTTTTGTTGTTCGCTTATCCGCGGCCGGATTATTTAGAATCCCCTGTTTTAAACGATAAGAGCTTAACAAATCGTTTTTAAACTCTTTGCCGTTTGGCGGCAAACTTAGCTCTCGTGCCATTTTCTTCTGGTTCAACACCAAGGTACTGTTTGGCAAACGATAAGGTTTTTCAAATTCAAGCTCTTTTAGGTAATCATCGATAAAATGCTGTATTCGTGCATCTGCCGGCGACATGTGCTCGCTCAGCAAACGTGATTTTTCCTGGAAACTTTTTACCAGGCCTTCGGTTAATGACTGAAATTTTGAATTGGCATATTTAGTGCCGGAATCTGAATCATCATTAAATGTTGGCTGACCTAAAGACGCCAACTGTAGGTTAATGTATTGAATCATATCACGGCGATCTCTTCTTTCCTGTTTTTCAGGAGCAGATTTTTTACTCATAATTTTCGTGTTTCTAATCCTTAAACAAAAATACAGAATTGAAGTTTGATCAATCTTATGAAATTTATTAATTAACCAAAAAATAGCTATTGTTTATTGTTTTGTTAACTCAAGAGCATTATGTCAAAAGAATTTGTTAGAGTTCAATTTTTGAAGAAATATACGGCATCTGTTCATTTATGTTACTCTTATGATATGTATCATAAGCACTCGTTAATCGTATAATAATTTCAAAAATACCTTTGCGACATTATTCACTAAATTTAAAGGGTAAATTGAAGCAATTACAGCTATAATAAGCTACTGTAAATCGCAATATAAACATCATCTAAACTGCGTTTTGCGTATCGAAATGTATTTAATTCAATTATGCCACAACCAAAAAAATTAATACAAATGAAACACTTTAACGTAAAGACTTTATTGGTCTTCATGGCAGGTCTTTTTATTTCTTCGCAAACTTTTGCAACCGATGGTTATTTTAGCGTTGGCTACGGTACAATTAACAAAGGATTAGCTGGTGCCGGTATTGCATTTTACCAGGGATCGTTAATAAATGGCAACCCCGCAGGAAATGTATTTTTGGGATCGAAATACCAATTGGGAGTTAACTTCTTTAATCCGAACCGACAGTACACCGTTACAGGAAATCCATCAGGTATGGAAGGTACTTTTGGATTAATGCCCGGAACAATTGAAAGTGATAGCAAATTATTTCTTATGCCTTCGGCAGGTGCCAACTGGATGATTAGCGATAACTCAAGTATTTCAGCGGCTTTATTTGGAAATGGTGGAATGAACACCGATTATCCAACAGCTACATTTTACGATCCAACATCAGAAACTACAGGTGTAAACCTGGCACAGCTATTCGGAAATATAACTTATTCGACAAAATTAGGCGAGAAACATAGTATTGGTGTAACCGCCGTATTGGCCTATCAGTACTTCGAAGCTAAAGGGCTTACAGCTTTTGGTGCATTTTCTTCTAACCCATCTGCACTTTCAGGCAACGGTACTGATAGTGGTTTGGGTTACGGTTTTAAAATTGGCTACCTCGGACAAGTGGCTGATAATTTCACTATTGGTCTTACTTACCAGTCGAAAGTTTTCATGAGTGAATTTGACGATTACGCTGGTTTATTTGCCGAGCAAGGTGATTTTGATATCCCTTCTAGCTGGACAGCAGGTTTTGCATGGGAGTTTGTTGATGATTTCACAGTAATGGCCGATGTAAAACAAATTATGTTTGGCGATATAAAATCGATTGGAAATCCAATGTCAAATTTGAACAATGCAATGATGGGTGACGCAACCAGCATGTTAGGCGGAGATAATGGAGCAGGTTTTGGATGGGACAATATTATGGTTTACAAAATTGGTTTTAACTATGCTGGTGTTGACACCTGGGAATTCCGTGCAGGACTTTCAATTGGCGACAACCCAATTTCTGAATCAGAAGTGATGTTTAACATTCTTGCTCCTGGTGTTATTGAAAATCAAGTTGCACTGGGTCTTTCAAAAGAAGTTGGACGAAGTGGCAACCAATTCCACCTGGCTTTAAACTATGCCATGAACACCAGTGTGGAAGGTGCAAATCCACTGGATCCTCCATCAGGACAAACCATTGAGATTGAAATGAACCAGTTCGAACTGGAACTGGGATTCTCGTTCTAAACGGATAATTCGAATTAGATACTCCAAAAATTTCAAAAACATCATATTTTGAGCCTGGACTTTTGTCCGGGCTTTTTATTTCCATTTCAGTGATCGCTTCCTCAACTCATCTGTAATTATTATTTTCACCAAAAATAAAAATACAACTTCAGATGAAACTCATATCATGGAATGTTAACGGAATACGTGCCGTTGCCAAAAAGAATTTTTTTGAAGATTTTAAACTACTGGATGCCGACATACTTTGCCTGCAGGAAACGAAAGCACAAGATGATCAGGTGGCTGAGACATTGGCTCCCATAAACGATTACCATATTTATTCGAACTCTGCAGAAAAGAAAGGCTATTCCGGAACAGCTATCTTAACAAAAACAGAACCGATAAGCGTTTCGCGCGATATGGGAATTGACATACACGATACAGAAGGCCGTGTATTGTGCCTGGAATATGAAAGTTTTTATTTGATAAATGTTTATGTACCCAACTCCGGCAGCGCACTAAAACGTTTAGATTATCGTCAGGAATGGGATCTGACATTTTTCAATTACCTAAAAGAACTGGAAAAACGCAAACCGGTTATAATTTGTGGCGATTTTAACGTGGCTCACCGCCCTATCGATCTGGCACGACCAAAACCAAACTACAATAAATCGGCAGGTTTTATGCAGCAGGAAATTGATGGAATGGATCGATTTACGCAAGGAGGACTGCTGGATACTTTCCGACATTTTTACCCCGATGTTACCGATAAATATTCGTGGTGGAGTTACCGAGCCGGAGCACGCGGAAAGAATGTAGGCTGGAGAATCGATTATTTCCTCGTTTCTGAAAGCTTTATTCCGAACGTACAAAAAGCATACATTTTGAACGAAGTTATGGGCTCCGACCATTGTCCGGTTGGGATAGAAATTGCCGTTTAATTAGCAAAACATAAAATACTTTCAGCGGATGAGTTTCAATTCATCCGCTGTTGTTTTATAAAAACGCCCTACTTTTGCATTCTAAATCTGAGAAATTGAGTTTCAATCCACATAATACAAATTTACCTATCGTTGAAGTAATCGGCGAGGTAAAACAACACCTGCAAAAGGAAAATACCTTAATCGTTCACGCTCCTCCGGGTGCAGGGAAAAGCACTGTTATACCACTTGTTTTGCTTGATGAAAAATGGTTGAATGGCCAGAAGATCATAATGCTTGAACCACGGCGTTTGGCTGCACGAAGCATTGCAAACCGGCTGGCCGAACTTTTAGGCGAACAGGTTGGTAAACGCGTTGGTTACCGCATTCGTTTTGATAGTTGTGTGAGCAAAACCACACAACTTGAAGTGGTTACCGAAGGAATTCTCACTCGCATGCTACAAAATGATAATGCGCTGGAAGGAGTTGGCATGGTAATTTTCGATGAATTTCACGAACGGAGTTTGTTTGCCGATGTTGCTTTAGCTCTTTCGCACGAGGCGCAGCAAATTTTGCGTCCCGATCTGCGAATCATGATTATGTCAGCCACACTCAACATGCCGCAACTCACACAATTACTAAAAGCACCGTCGGTAGTTAGCGAAGGACGCCAATACCCTGTTGATATTCATTATGAAGGCGATAACGACCTGAAACTTCTTCCTGAGCTGACAAGTCGTGTTGTTTCAAAAGCAGTTGCCAAAAACGAAGGCGACATTTTGGTATTTCTGCCCGGCGAAGCAGAAATAAAAAACACAGAGGCCATTTTACGAAGCAAACACAAGGGAATTGCCATTCATCCGCTTTACGGACAGCTTCCGCCACAAAAACAATTTGCAGCGATTATGCCCAGCCGCGAAGGGCGAAGAAAAATCATCCTGGCAACTACCATCGCCGAAACCAGTTTAACCATTGAAGGTGTAAAAGTTGTTGTTGACTGTGGATTTAGCCGAACACTTAAATTTAATCCAAACACAGGTTTGTCGCGCCTCGAAACGGTGGAAATCACTAATGATTCGGCCGACCAAAGGGCCGGACGGGCAGGACGACTTGGCCCCGGTGTTTGTTACCGCATGTGGAGCAAAGCAACACATCACCGCTTAAATAAACACCGAACACCTGAAATTGAAGAAGCAGACCTGGCCTCTCTGGCACTGGAAATGGCAAAATGGGGTGTTGATGATATCATCAAACTTACCTGGCTAACTCCTCCACCAAAGGGTCATGTTTTGCAAGCCAACGAATTACTTGAGCAGCTGGAGGCAATTGAAAATGGTAAAATTACAGAACACGGGAAGGCTATTCATCAGTTACCTTGCCACCCACGCCTGGCGCACATGTTACTTTTGGCACAAAACAATGACCTTACAGCTTTAGCATGCGATATTGCGGCCATTTTAGAAGAACGAGATCCGTTGAACCGGGATGCAGGAATCGACATCAATCTACGAATCGAAGCCTTGCGCCGTTACCGCACCGGAAGTTTAAAAAACAAACGACTAAAACATATCGCCAAAATTTCAGCGCAGTATCAGAAGATGCTAAGTGTTGTTGAAGACAACTCTCCAACTGATCCCTTTGAAACAGGTTTACTGCTGGCTTATGCCTATCCGGAGCGCATTGCACACGCCACACCCGGTAATAATGCGCAGTTCAAACTGGCTAATGGGAATATAGCTGCCGCCGGGCACGAAGACGATCTTGCACACGAAGAATGGTTGTCAATCGCAAGTGTAAATGCCCGCGATGGCGTTGGCCGGATATTTTTAGCCTCACCGTTAAATCCGCGCGATCTTGCGCCGATGGTAAAATCGGTGGAATCCATTAACTGGGATACAAAAAGAGGTGGCTTTTCTGCCTTTTCCGAATTACGAATCGGAAGCATAATCCTTCAACAAAAACCATTGCAGGATTATAATATTGATCAAAAAATAAAGGCGATTTCTGATGCCATAAAAAAGGAAGGTGCCTGGTTGCTTAATTTTAATCAGGAAGTGGAGCAATGGCAAAACAGGATCAACAGTTTAAGGATCTGGGATAAAAACCATGAATGGCCCGATGTTAGTACAAACCTCCTGCTATCCACTAATAATGATTGGCTGTCTCCTTATCTGGCCGATATAAAAAAACCGGAAGATTTGAAAAAGATCGATCTTAAAAAGGTGCTTCAACATCATTTGAATTACAACCTGCAACAATTACTGGACAAGCTTGCACCGGAGCGACTACAAGTACCCAGCGGATCGAATATCAAACTTAAATATGGACAGGCAGGCGAAGCACCGATTTTGGAAGTTCGTTTGCAGGAAGTATTTGGCTTACTCGAAACACCAACCGTAAACAATGGAAATGTAAAAGTGCTACTTCATCTTTTATCGCCGGGATTTAAACCGGTGCAGGTTACCAACGATCTTAAAAGCTTTTGGAATAACACCTATTTTGAAGTAAAAAAAGAATTGAAAGCACGATACCCCAAACACCACTGGCCTGATAATCCACTGGAAGCTGAGCCATTACGGGGAGTGAAAAATAAGCGCAACTAAATAATTCATCAAAATTCTATTTCACATTAATACAAAAGAAAAGAGGCTGCTCCTCTGAGCTAGCCTCTCATCTTACTTTTAGTAGAACCTCCCGAAATCAATTACTGTTTTCAGTAAAGTTGTAATTTATTGATTCTGAAAAAGTATTTATCATTTGTTTCGGTAAATAATTTTTCCAATACGGATATCTCCGTCAATATCCAGTTTGTAGAGGTACATTCCTGAAATTTCTGTTTCAGGTCTGAATTCTACGCGCTGCAATTCACCTGCTTCAACTGGCTTGTCCAGTAATCTGACAACCCGTTGTCCAAGCATATTGTGAATTTCAAGAACGGCATGACCACTAATTGCAGGTACAAACTCGAAGTTTACGACTTCATCGAATGGATTAGGGAATACATTCAATTCTGAAACTGTAAAGTCATTAATACCTGTAACAACAGTTTTTTTCTTGCCTTTCGAGTTGCTGGTTTCTTCATCAGAACATTCAATGGTTTCGTTGTAGTCAAATACAGCACCATCATCTACACCCGGACGTTCACTGCATCTGCAAACTTCTTCACAAGTAACGCCATGTACAATGATGTAAACCTGATCTGTAGTAACATCGGTAAAGTTGACTGTAATTCCTGTTGAATGATCAAGATCTCCTGAATTGTAGGTAAACTGTCCAGGAGCAACAGTGGGCTTTTTATTTTTCACCGGATATGGGTCACAACCGACATACACATGAGCCTCACTCAATACATATCCTTCCAGCATCTGGTATTCTACGCTTACATTACCATTCATAAAGGTAACATGTACATTTCCAACCAAAACACCGTTACTGATATCACATTGGCCAGCACCTGCATAGTAAGGAAGATCATATTCTCCTTCGGTTATGAGATTGGTCCATCCCCAACGATTAAAATTATAATCGCCAATGAAACAATGGGCATTCTCATTATCCAACTTAGCAAACGCAGTCTCACAGTTTTCGTATTTATCCATTCCTTTTCTGATAAATACGGTATCCATTGCTTCATTCTCGCAATCATCCATTACATAGAACGGATATGCAAAAATACTGTCGCAATATGTCACACTGTAAAGTTCTGCTTCTGCCCAAAGGTCACCTCCAGCTGCGCAGTTGTCTGTCCACGTAGCCATAAGCATCATTGGAACTATATCTCCTTCGCAAATTACTGAATCTTCCTGTGCGTAAATCATAGGTGGCATTTCATCTACTTTCCATGTATAAGTTACACTTACAATTTCAGCTTCATTGCCGCAATCATCAGAATATGTAGCAAACCAAGTCATCATTCTGTCACAAGTTCCAGGTTCAATTGCTCCACCAACAACATTTACTATCGGTTCAAATTCTCCGTCGCAGTTATCCCAACCAGTAAATACAGGCGGTACAATTTCTAACGGATTACAACCAAGATCCATGTCTTCTGCTTCGGTGCTGATAACCGGAAGTTCATGATCTCCCTGAACCATAAACATGGCACTGGCTTCGATCTCGTCAATACACTTATCGTTGATCGTCCAGTTTACTGTTACCGTATCGCCTAAACAAAGGTCGTTAAGTACTACCTGATCGGCATCGCTGTCCAATACCGGAGAACATCCGCCTCCAAGGTTAAGGGCCAACTCCTGTGCTGCTACCCAGTCGCTAAAGGCTTGTACCATAGCTGCCTGGTCTTCCAGATCACAGGCTAAATGCTCTTCGCTCTCTGGTAGTGCATCGTAAGTTACCGCAGGTGCTGCTGATACCATAAACATGGCACTGGCTTGGATCTCGTCAATACACTTATCGTTGATCGTCCAGTTTACTGTTACCGTATCGCCTAAACAAAGGTCGTTAAGTACTACCTGATCGGCATCGCTGTCCAATACCGGAGAACATCCGCCTCCAAGGTTAAGGGCCAACTCCTGTGCTGCTACCCAGTCGCTAAAGGCTTGTACCATAGCTGCCTGGTCTTCCAGATCACAGGCTAAATGCTCTTCGCTCTCTGGTAGTGCATCGTAAGTTACCGCAGGTGCTGCTGATACCATAAACATGGCACTGGCTTGGATCTCGTCAATACACTTATCGTTGATCGTCCAGTTTACTGTTACCGTATCGCCTAAACAAAGGTCGTTAAGTACTACCTGATCGGCATCGCTGTCCAATACCGGAGAACATCCGCCTCCAAGGTTAAGGGCCAACTCCTGTGCTGCTACCCAGTCGCTAAAGGCTTGTACCATAGCTGCCTGGTCTTCCAGATCACAGGCTAAATGCTCTTCGCTCTCTGGTAGTGCATCGTAAGTTACCGCAGGTGCTGCTGATACCATAAACATGGCACTGGCTTGGATCTCGTCAATACACTTATCGTTGATCGTCCAGTTTACTGTTACCGTATCGCCTAAACAAAGGTCGTTAAGTACTACCTGATCGGCATCGCTGTCCAATACCGGAGAACATCCGCCTCCAAGGTTAAGGGCCAACTCCTGTGCTGCTACCCAGTCGCTAAAGGCTTGTACCATAGCTGCCTGGTCTTCCAGATCACAGGCCAAATGCTCTTCGCTCTCTGGTAGTGCATCGTAAGTTACCGCAGGTGCTGCTGATACCATAAACATGGCACTGGCTTGGATCTCGTCAATACACTTATCGTTGATCGTCCAGTTTACTGTTACCGTATCGCCTAAACAAAGGTCGTTAAGTACTACCTGATCGGCATCGCTGTCCAATACCGGAGAACATCCGCCTCCAAGGTTAAGGGCCAACTCCTGTGCTGCTACCCAGTCGCTAAAGGCTTGTACCATAGCTGCCTGGTCTTCCAGATCACAGGCCAAATGCTCTTCGCTCTCTGGTAGTGCATCGTAAGTTACCGCAGGTGCTGCTGATACCATAAACATGGCACTGGCTTGGATCTCGTCAATACACTTATCGTTGATCGTCCAGTTTACTGTTACCGTATCGCCTAAACAAAGGTCGTTAAGTACTACCTGATCGGCATCGCTGTCCAATACCGGAGAACATCCGCCTCCAAGGTTAAGGGCCAACTCCTGTGCTGCTACCCAGTCGCTAAAGGCTTGTACCATAGCTGCCTGGTCTTCCAGATCACAGGCCAAATGCTCTTCGCTCTCTGGTAGTGCATCGTAAGTTACCGCAGGTGCTGCTGATACCATAAACATGGCACTGGCTTGGATCTCGTCAATACACTTATCGTTGATCGTCCAGTTTACTGTTACCGTATCGCCTAAACAAAGGTCGTTAAGTACTACCTGATCGGCATCGCTGTCCAATACCGGAGAACATCCGCCTCCAAGGTTAAGGGCCAACTCCTGTGCTGCTACCCAGTCGCTAAAGGCTTGTACCATAGCTGCCTGGTCTTCCAGATCACAGGCCAAATGCTCTTCGCTCTCTGGTAGTGCATCGTAAGTTACCGCAGGTGCTGCTGATACCATAAACATGGCACTGGCTTGGATCTCGTCAATACACTTATCGTTGATCGTCCAGTTTACTGTTACCGTATCGCCTAAACAAAGGTCGTTAAGTACTACCTGATCGGCATCGCTGTCCAATACCGGAGAACATCCGCCTCCAAGGTTAAGCGCCAACTCCTGTGCTGCTACCCAGTCGCTAAAGGCTTGTACCATAGCTGCCTGGTCTTCCAGATCACAGGCTAAATGCTCTTCGCTCTCTGGTAGTGCATCGTAAGTTACCGCAGGTGCTGCTGATACCATAAACATGGCACTGGCTTGGATCTCGTCAATACACTTATCGTTGATCGTCCAGTTTACTGTTACCGTATCGCCTAAACAAAGGTCGTTAAGTACTACCTGATCGGCATCGCTGTCCAATACCGGAGAACATCCGCCTCCAAGGTTAAGGGCCAACTCCTGTGCTGCTACCCAGTCGCTAAAGGCTTGTACCATAGCTGCCTGGTCTTCCAGATCACAGGCCAAATGCTCTTCGCTCTCTGGTAGTGCATCGTAAGTTACCGCAGGTGCTGCTGATACCATAAACATGGCACTGGCTTGGATCTCGTCAATACACTTATCGTTGATCGTCCAGTTTACTGTTACCGTATCGCCTAAACAAAGGTCGTTAAGTACTACCTGATCGGCATCGCTGTCCAATACCGGAGAACATCCGCCTCCAAGGTTAAGGGCCAACTCCTGTGCTGCTACCCAGTCGCTAAAGGCTTGTACCATAGCTGCCTGGTCTTCCAGATCACAGGCTAAATGCTCTTCGCTCTCTGGTAGTGCATCGTAAGTTACCGCAGGTGCTGCTGATACCATAAACATGGCACTGGCTTGGATCTCGTCAATACACTTATCGTTGATCGTCCAGTTTACTGTTACCGTATCGCCTAAACAAAGGTCATTAAGTACTACCTGATCGGCATCGCTGTCCAATACCGGAGAACATCCGCCTCCAAGGTTAAGGGCCAACTCCTGTGCTGCTACCCAGTCGCTAAAGGCTTGTACCATAGCTGCCTGGTCTTCCAGATCACAGGCTAAATGCTCTTCGCTCTCTGGTAGTGCATCGTAAGTTACCGCAGGTGCTGCTGATACCATAAACATGGCACTGGCTTGGATCTCGTCAATACACTTATCGTTGATCGTCCAGTTTACTGTTACCGTATCGCCTAAACAAAGGTCGTTAAGTACTACCTGATCGGCATCGCTGTCCAATACCGGAGAACATCCGCCTCCAAGGTTAAGGGCCAACTCCTGTGCTGCTACCCAGTCGCTAAAGGCTTGTACCATAGCTGCCTGGTCTTCCAGATCACAGGCCAAATGCTCTTCGCTCTCTGGTAGTGCATCGTAAGTTACCGCAGGTGCTGCTGATACCATAAACATGGCACTGGCTTGGATCTCGTCAATACACTTATCGTTGATCGTCCAGTTTACTGTTACCGTATCGCCTAAACAAAGGTCATTAAGTACTACCTGATCGGCATCGCTGTCCAATACCGGAGAACATCCGCCTCCAAGGTTAAGGGCCAACTCCTGTGCTGCTACCCAGTCGCTAAAGGCTTGTACCATAGCTGCCTGGTCTTCCAGATCACAGGCCAAATGCTCTTCGCTCTCTGGTAGTGCATCGTAAGTTACCGCAGGTGCTGCTGATACCATAAACATGGCACTGGCTTGGATCTCGTCAATACACTTATCGTTGATCGTCCAGTTTACTGTTACCGTATCGCCTAAACAAAGGTCGTTAAGTACTACCTGATCGGCATCGCTGTCCAATACCGGAGAACATCCGCCTCCAAGGTTAAGGGCCAACTCCTGTGCTGCTACCCAGTCGCTAAAGGCTTGTACCATAGCTGCCTGGTCTTCCAGATCACAGGCCAAATGCTCTTCGCTCTCTGGTAGTGCATCGTAAGTTACCGCAGGTGCTGCTGATACCATAAACATGGCACTGGCTTGGATCTCGTCAATACACTTATCGTTGATCGTCCAGTTTACTGTTACCGTATCGCCTAAACAAAGGTCATTAAGTACTACCTGATCGGCATCGCTGTCCAATACCGGAGAACATCCGCCTCCAAGGTTAAGGGCCAACTCCTGTGCTGCTACCCAGTCGCTAAAGGCTTGTACCATAGCTGCCTGGTCTTCCAGATCACAGGCCAAATGCTCTTCGCTCTCTGGTAGTGCATCGTAAGTTACCGCAGGTGCTGCTGATACCATAAACATGGCACTGGCTTGGATCTCGTCAATACACTTATCGTTGATCGTCCAGTTTACTGTTACCGTATCGCCTAAACAAAGGTCGTTAAGTACTACCTGATCGGCATCGCTGTCCAATACCGGAGAACATCCGCCTCCAAGGTTAAGGGCCAACTCCTGTGCTGCTACCCAGTCGCTAAAGGCTTGTACCATAGCTGCCTGGTCTTCCAGATCACAGGCCAAATGCTCTTCGCTCTCTGGTAGTGCATCGTAAGTTACCGCAGGTGCTGCTGATACCATAAAGGTCGCATCGCAACTATCTACTAAACCACAGAAGTCAGACACAATCATTCTTACTGTCATTGCGTCGCCACATGCGTCTAATGTCATGGCTTTAATAGTAGCCAAATCATAAACGGTGTCTTCTACTTTATAAACCGTAACCATCGGTTCTGTACCCGGATCAACGGTAAATACTGTATCCAACCAGTTACTTAAATGTCCATCCACGGTATTTTGATCCAAACAAGATTCCAGTGTAAGGTCTGAACAAGTAACAGCAACCGGATTTTCAGGTGCTTCTTTAACGGTATCATTACAGATCGTTGAATTAGGATCGACTGCATCCCATATTTCTGCAAAATAACGACCTGGCCCAACATTTTTCAATGTATCGGTTAATTCATTTGTTTGAACAAACCTTAGTGTGTCTGAAGGATCAGACAACTCTGTCCAAAGAATAGTATATGGAGTTTGCGAATTCTCAGCAGGAGTTATCACTGCTACTACCATTCCATCGTTTGCTCCAAAACATTCAATGCTATCACCAATAACCTCACAGGTAGGTGCAGATGCCTGTTCTACAATATCATTTTCACAAGTGGTTGTACAACCGTTGCCATCAACAATGTCTACTTTGTACCTTGCCGGTGCTTCAAGTCCGTCAATAGAAGCAGTTGTTTCACTTAGTATTGTAGTATCGCCAGGAGTAATTTTACTCCAGGTGTAATAGTATTCACCAGGCGTAGTTTCATTTACGATTACCGCTGTTGCTGTACCATCGTTAGCACCAATATATGTTGCATCTGTAACATTAACTTGACATACCGGAGTTGGATAAAAGTCAACAACAAAACTATCAACCGCAAAACATTCGCCATCTTCAGTAGAGCTCCTTGCCCATATTGTTTTGGGCATATCGCCTTCCGGAATTGAATAAGAAGCTGAGTCAGTAATTATTCCGGTAAGATCATTTGCATCCGATTCCGACAGATGGTAAGTAATAGTGCCTCCATAAGTTGAATCTAAAGCATCAGTTAACTTTACATTGTATGCCTCTGAAGCTTCTTCTAAACATTCGGATAAATCATGAACAGCAATTCCTGTTTCTAAATCCCATCCGAATAAAAATGGTCCGCCAAAGTCTTTCAACTCTGCTGTGAAAGAAGAAGAAGAACGGGTTTTTACAAACAAAGATCCCAGCGTTTTATTACAAGGATCAGTTCCTCCAAAAGCATCAATGCCCAGCGCTGTCAAATTAATAGCAAACTCTGCATATTGTAGCTGTTTAATATCTTCGTACCATGTTGCCTTGGGTCCTTCCAAACTTCCCCATGGAGCTCCCAGAATATCGTCGTCGGTATTAATAATAGCCCACGCCGTAGCAGAAGCTCCATCCGGAACATTAATTCCGGCATAACCAAAACCTTCGGCACCCTCTCCGCTATCAAATGCCCCAGTCATTATAAAGTCAACTCCGCTGGCATCGTTTTGTAGAGCAAGAAAATCTGCTTCTGACATCCATAATCGAACTCCAGCAGAAGGACTTGTTCCACCATTTTCAAAATCGATGGTTACAATTAGATCACCTGCTGTAGCAACAGATCCATCGACAAACGTCCACGCGGTATGTCCTCCATCGTTACCAGTGTTGGTTAGTGCCCCACCTACGAAATCAGTATTGTTTCGAAAAAATTCGAAATCGGCATGTGAGTTACCGTCAGAAGAGATGGTGGTGAAAGCCCCCATTCCCCAAACGTTGCCATCTGAATCTCGTCTTAAATGCCCCATTATATCAACGAGGTCATTTTTTTGAGGTGTACCACCGGGACCAACATTCCAGGTACTCGGATTGTCGGCATTTTTATTACTTCCGGTATAAAATACAGAAGCATCGGTATTATTTTGCTGCGAATTATTATCCCTGAAATAGACCGCATCTATCCAGCGATTCCCATTCCAGGTCGTATTCCGAGCCTTACTCATCCTTCTTTCAAAAGAATAATTATTATCATTCTTAATCAATGTTTCAAGAGTGGCCGCATCTGACTGATCGATAATACCTAATCCAGGGCCCAAAAAGTCGGAACTATAAAACCAATCATCTGTTCCTTCGGGTGTATCGCCGTTCGTATTTACCCGTAATTGATTGGCATAAACATCAGCATCAACTCCAAAGTTCGCTTTAACTGCTTCATCCTGGGTTACAATTTGACCATAGCTGCCAAAAGGTGTAATAATGGCAAATAGCATTACCATTATAGTACTGCACCAACATCGGAACAGCCATTTTTTTAACACTGACAACAAATAATTATTCATTGTCGTTAGTTCAACGTAATAGTTTTTCATACTTGTAATTTTGAAGATTAGAATAACTGTTAACTAAAAGTTTTTTCTCTGCTCATTCACAATTATCTCCATCTTCAAAAAACAGAAGTTTAACCTTCTACGCGTCCAAACGTACTTGTCATGATTTTTCGAGATTACATCTGGGGTAAGATGTAATTTCTACCTTTATTTATCATTACTACACAACTCTTTTCAGAATTGCAAATACAAGTTACCACAAGTTTAAATTGAATTCAATCGGGAATATTACGGAAATTTCTGACGATTATTTAGTCATAAAATGGGGAGTTATTGCAGGTCATTTTGGTAGGCAAATTCGATCATTTCAGCAGTGGATCGTACACTTAATTTTGTTTGAATATTCTTTTTATGTGTTTCAACGGTGCGCGGGCTAATGTTTAATTTAGCCCCTATTTCTTTGTATGTGTAGCCCTTGCAGAAGAGTTTTAAAATGGATAGTTCTCTGTTCGTCAAAATTCTTTTGTCTTCGTAGGTAGCCGCAACCTTTTTTGTGCGTAAATATTTTTTAAGCAGCAGCCATACCTGGGGCGGGAAATGGTCCTCTCCGTTTTGAAGGACTTTTATGGCATTTACCAGGTTGTCGGCACCCGCATCGTTAAAAATAAAGCCGTTTACCCCCATACTGATATACTCCTCGAAAGAATCGGAATAATCGGTGCTTAATACCAATAAAACGGGTGTTCGCGAGGTTTTACGTCGTATCTTCTTAATGGTACTGATCCCATCATCCAGACAATGGATAATGTCGATAATAATAACATCCGGATTTCCGTTTTTGAGTTTGGTCATAAAGTCGCTGATTGTCTTCGATTCGAACACGATTTTACACTCCCCGGTTTCTTCCAGAACCGACTTTATGCCGGAACAAAAAAGTGAATAGTTTTCCAATATGGCGATGTTGCACATAGTACCCCCTATTTTTTATCATTATACACCAAAAATTGGTATAAAACCAATTACATCAGAAATTCAACTATTGCTTAATTAAGGGGAGGAGTTTGTAACTACGTGAAATAGAAGAACAATATACCACTTTTTCCTTAACGAGTCAATCCGTAATATCCCGTAAAAAAAAATCGTAAAAATACGGATATAAACACCTATTGGTATTTTATTTCAATTGCATTTTGAGAAGTATCATTTTAACCATAAGCTGTTTTATATTGATAATATATGGTTGAATTACGAATAGAATAGATTATATCCTGAAACAATTCGTCCTGCGTTTTTTTTATGATTTATGTATTACTGAATGCTTAAGCGAGTGATTGATTTCAGGTTGCCTAAAAGTTTCTTATAGTAAGGAGGAGAAAATACAGGTAGTTCTACAATATTATTTTTTATTACATAACCAATCAGCTCTTTCAGTGAGCTGAGTTCGGGTTTAGCCTGTATATTGTTTTTATGCGATTCAACCGTACGAGGACTAATATTTAGCTTCTCTCCTATTAGTTTATATGAATGTCCTAAAGCAAACAATTTCAGCACCGTTAATTCGCGCGCCGAAATCTTATCCAAATATTCGCTTTCATTTTTGAAATTACCGGCATACAATTCCGATTCATTTATCCTCAGGTATCGCTCGCCATTTAGTAGTTTATGACATACAAAAAGCAACTCTCCTGTCGAATCCGACTTCCAGATTATACTTTTAATACCATTCATAATACATTGCAATACCACATTATCGGCTTTTCTAACATTAATTAAAATTGCAGGAATATCCGCGTATCTTTTCTTTAGCAATTCAGCAACAGATATTAACACTTCGAAAGGTAATGAGTAACTGAGCAAAAAGAGTTTAGCATCGTTTAGTTCATCAGCAGTTTTAAGCTCATCAAAAAAAGAATAACTGGCCACGATCTGAAAACCACTCGCTTCATTAAAAAGCAATTTTAAGGCTTCGCGACATATGTCATTATCCTCAAACACTATTATTTTTTTCTACCCGACCGATTCATCACCCCCTTTAGAACGATTTTAGAATACAAATATTCCACAACTCTGAATTTCAGGTGGTTAAATAGAACATACATTTTGTATTCCTGCTTATAAATAACCGGGATAAAAACTGATGAAGCCTGTGTATAATGCTGACGATTTTAGGCAAAAAAGCTTTACATAAAAATCGGAATGTTCACAATACCAAACACTTACAGCTCTTTATTCAATTTTTTTTTATTTTTTTTGTGACACATTTAACGAGCTGAATGTGCAGAAAACACTGCCTGTTTGATATGAAATTAACATCTAAGACATTTTCTAAATAGCGTGGTATTAATAAAATTTGTTGGAAGTTAATAATCAGTAATTTACATTTACTCCGCAAACCTTTTTAAAGAGAACTGATTAAAAGACGCTTTTGTTTCCACGTATTTCTAATTTTCAGAAAGGATCAAAAAAAGTCTACTATGTGAAATTAAGTTGTGATAAGGATTCTATCCATTAGAATTTTTGTGACACGTTGAGAGAATTATCAATGAAAATCATTGATACAGGAGAAGTTATGGACCATTAGATTAAAACAAAATGAGTAAACCAGAGTTAGTGTTGCTAATGCTATTTATAGCATTAATTGGAAAAAGTACGTTCGCCCAAAACCCACATTTCAAATTAGAAAGTAAAAGTCATCAGTTAATTACAATTGATGAAACATTCTCAAAATCAAAGGAGATCAAGCCCTTTAACGGGCAAGGCAAAAAGATTTATGGTCTTGCTGCCAGTGCTGATATTGATTTTACTTCGGCCAACGGCTGGGTACGTTTGGTACTGCTCGACCAGGATTTTAACGAGCACCTGTTGCTGGAGAGTTATCCCAACCTTAACGGAACCAATCAGGTTTCCTTAAGCAATTATGCAGAAGAAACGGCCTTGCTTAACGGTGTTGTTCCTTACGCTATTAGTGTAGAAGTAAACAATGCTTCTATCGCTTTAAAGAACATTTCCTACGCATCAAAAGGAGATGTAATTTCAGATTACAACAAACAGAAAAAGGAAAAACGTTCGGCGCAGAATAAAGACAAAATTGAAAAGCTGAACAAAAACCTAAAAGCCAGAGGCCAGAGCTGGATAGCCGGAGAAACGAGTGTTTCGCAATTAAGTTATGGCGAACGCAAAAAATTATATGGACAAAGCACCTTTCCTGCCGGGTTCGAATTTTATGCAGGAGGTGTATTTTCTGCTACAAGCAGTTCTGAGTCAGAAAGCTCTTCAACTTTAAAATCAGCTACTGCATCAAGTCCTTATGTTGATGAATGGGATTGGCGGGATCGTCATGGAAAGAATTGGATATCGCCAATTACAAATCAAAGTTCTTGTGGTGCCTGCTGGTCTTTTGCATCAACCGGTGCTACGGAAGCAATGGTTAATGTTTTTTTCAATCAACAATTAAATTTGGATTTATCCGAACAAGACGTTCTTTCATGTAGTGATGCCGGATCATGCTCAGGGGGTATCCGGGAAAAGCTCTTGATTATATTTCCACGGTTGGAGTTGTTGATGAAGTTGCTTTTCCATACAGTAAGTCAGATCAACTTTGTTCTGATAAAAGCCTTTCTCCATCAGAGCAAATCAAAATTGGAGGAAAAATTAAATATGATATTTATTCCAATACAGAGGACGATTTAAAACAAATGTTGATTGAGAATGGTCCGCTAAGCGGCGCACTAAGTGATTGGTCTCATGCCATGGTTTTAGTGGGATATAAAGTAGTGCAGGAAGGGGATCAATTTTTCTACAGAGATCTGGAACTTCAACGCTATTGGGTGACAATAGAGCCAGGCGATCCTTTAATCGGAAAAACAGTTTGGATATTTAAAAATAGTTGGGGACCATATTTTGGTGATAATGGTTATGTATATGTGGAGACTTATCCCGGCAATTTTTCCGGAACATACGCCATTAAGACACCTGTAACAAGCATTATAAATAATTACGAAGTAATTTGCACCGATAACGATGGTGACGGCTACTATTGGTGGGGAATGGGAGAAAAACCAGCAAATTGCCCGGAATCTCCTGATTTGGCAGATGGTGATGATTCAGATCCAACAAAAGGGCCACTGGATGAATATGGATATTGCCTACCGCTTAATACCACAG
The DNA here is from genome assembly GCF_010448835.1 of Draconibacterium halophilum. Taxonomy (NCBI): domain Bacteria; kingdom Pseudomonadati; phylum Bacteroidota; class Bacteroidia; order Marinilabiliales; family Prolixibacteraceae; genus Draconibacterium; species Draconibacterium halophilum. The sequence continues at coordinate 2,713,244 of NZ_CP048409.1, read as the reverse complement.
CCGCAGCACCAGTTGCTAATTTTTCTTCAACCAGCACAGCATTAACCAAAGGTCAGAGTGTTACCTTTACTGACTTGTCAACCAATACTCCAAAATCGTGGAGTTGGACTTTTGAAGGTGGTATTCCATCGACTTCAACCGAACAAAATCCATCAGTAACTTATAATGCAACGGGTACATTTAATGTTAGCCTCACAGTTAGTAACGCTGTAGGAATCGATACAAAATCGGAAACTGCATTTATTAATGTTACTGAGCCGGTAGTTGCTCCTGTTGCCAGTTTCTCGGCTACCCCCTCTACAATCAACGAAGGGTCAGAAGTATCGTTTACTGATTTAACAAGCAATGAACCAACAGCATGGAGCTGGACTTTTGCAGGTGCTACCCCTTCTTCATCAGAAGATCAAAACCCTAAAGTGAGATACAACACTCCGGGAACATACGATGTTATACTTACTGTAACTAATTCAGGAGGTACCAATACAAAAACAATCCCAAATTATATAGAGGTAATTGATATCGTGGAAGCTCCTGTTGCTGCCTTCTCTGCAAATAATACATCAATTTCAGAAGGACAGTCGGTATCATTTACTGACCTGTCGACCAATACACCAACAACGTGGAACTGGACATTTAATGGAGGCTCACCTGCTTCTTCTACCAGTAAAAACCCAACGGTAGTTTATGCTACTCCGGGTGTATATAGTGTTACCCTATCAGCAGAAAACGATGGTGGAACGAACACAGTAACAAAAAGTGGATATATAACTGTTCAGGATATACCTGATGCTCCAGTTGTGAATTTTTCAGCAAATAACACTGATATTTCAGAAGGACAGTCGGTATCTTTTACTGACCTGTCGACCAATACACCAACAATCTGGAACTGGACATTTAATGGAGGCTCACCTGCTTCTTCTACCAGTAAAAACCCAACGGTAGTTTATGCTACTCCGGGTGTATATAGTGTTATACTATCAGCAGAAAACGATGGTGGAACGAACACAGTAACAAAAAGTGGATATATAACTGTTCAGGATATACCTGATGCTCCAGTTGTGAATTTTTCAGCAAATAACACTGATATTTCAGAAGGACAGTCGGTATCTTTTACTGACCTGTCGACCAATACACCAACAATCTGGAACTGGACATTTAATGGAGGCTCACCTGCTTCTTCTACCAGTAAAAACCCAACGGTAATTTATGCTACTCCGGGTGTATATAGTGTTATACTATCAGCAGAAAACGATGGTGGAACGAACACAGTAACAAAAAGTGGATATATAACTGTTCAGGATATACCTGATGCTCCAGTTGTGAATTTTTCAGCAAATAACACTGATATTTCAGAAGGACAGTCGGTATCTTTTACTGACCTGTCGACCAATACACCAACAATCTGGAACTGGACATTTAATGGAGGCTCACCTGCTTCTTCTACCAGTAAAAACCCAACGGTAGTCTATGCTACTCCGGGTATATATAGTGTTACCCTATCAGCAGAAAACGATGGTGGATCAAATACTGTAACCAAGAGTGGTTTTATAACTGTTCAGGAAATAATTGAGGCTCCTATAGCTGATTTTTCAGCGGATATTACAACCGTTTTAGAAGGTGGAGAGATTTCCTTTAGTGATAAGTCGAAGAACACTCCATCATCATGGAAATGGGATTTTGAAGGTGGTAATCCAGCAACATCTACAGAGCGTAATCCAAAGGTTGCTTATCATTCAGCAAACAATTATAAAGTGTCGCTTACCGTTACCAATGCTGCAGGAAACCACACCAAAACAATTGACAACTACATTACAGTTGAAACAGCTCCTGAACCGGGATACTGCACGCCATCACCTGATGCAACAGACGAATGGATAGCAGAAGTACACATGGGAGACAACCACCATACTTCCGGATCAGAAGGATACAGCGATAACACAGCAACAAACTTTAATTTTATTGCCGGAAGCGATAACAGTATTACATTGGTTCCTGGTTTTAGCGGTAAAAGTAGTTTTGAATATTGGGGCATTTGGATTGATTTCAATTCGGACAAGATTTTTACGGAAGATGAAAAGGTCTTTACTTCCTCGAAATCCAAGTCTTCAGTTAGTGGAACAATTTACATTCCGCAAACAAATATTACTACCCGAATGAGGGTTGCAATGGGAAGCATAAGCCCAACGGCCTGTGATTACACAAAAACAGGGGAAGTAGAGGATTACACCGTTGTTATTTCAGAACCTGCACCAGAGCCACCTGTGGCTGCCTTTAGTGCCAGCTCAACAGCTATTGCATCGGGGCAAAGTATTCAGTTCTCTAATTTATCAGAGAACGAACCAACAAGTTATCAATGGTCCTTCCCTGGTGGAACACCATCTGAAAGTACCGAAGCAGATCCTGTAGTTACCTATTCTAATTCGGGCACTTACGATGTAACATTAATTGCCTACAAAGATGGATTTGCATCGTCGGAAAAAACGATATCCGCATATATTACGGTTACTGATAACGATGCTGCTCCTACCCCCTCCAATTATTGCGAACCAGCATTAATTAGCAGTATGCAGTACTATATCAAAGACGTGAATATTGGGAATGAGCTATCGGTTAACAGCTATGGCGACGGATATTCATTCGATACAAATCCATTTACATTGAATGCCGGCGGTACATATACAGTTGATTTAGTACCAAATAAAACTAACAGTCGCAATTTCTGGAGAATATGGATAGACTTTAACAACGACGGCGATTTTGATGACGCTGACGAAACGGTGTTGGCTTTAAACAACAAAAAAGGATCAATATCAGAAACCATTTCTATTCCTTCGTATGTTACAGGAACAACACGTATACGCATCACCATGAAAGAAGGAAAAGCTCCTGCAGCCTGCGATGATGATTTCCCCGGAGAAGTTGAAGACTACCTGGTTTCTTTTGCCGCTCCTGAGTTTCAGGAATCAATATCTAAAGCATCGTCGGAATCACTTCTTACTATGGATTTAAAAGTTTACCCAAATCCAACAACCGACTGGTTAAATCTGCAATTATCAGAATTTTCAGAACAAGCTTTTTATGCCATTTATAATACAGTTGGTAAGAAAGTTATGGAGCAGCCAATTAATGCACCTTTAACAACTATTGACATGAGCGATAAAGCTCCCGGCATTTACCTGGTGGTTGTAAAAACCGATGCGCAAATTTTTAATGAGAAAGTTATAAAAAGATAAGTACTGGCAACACGTACAACTCTGAGAAGGCAGGATACTATGGAAACAGAAGTTATCCTGCCTTTCTTTTTAACCGCCTTGCTAAAGCATGCAAACGCCTGATTCCTTCCAGCACTTCCGATTCAAAACGATAAGTCTCAATTCGTTTATCATCGGATACTGATAATCTTTCAATAAGGTGTAAACGAACATCCTGAAGCTCCTTTTTAAAAAGATCTTTGGCCAGAGTATTATTGACGGAAGTATCATCTAAGCTGTAAAATTGTAATGCCTTCTGAAATGCTTCCAACGCCATATTATGGACTACAGAAATTCGCTGCACCGTAGCATTGCTTACTTCAAATCCCTTTTCAATACGGTGTTCAGCTGCTTCTACCAATGATGTTGTAACCATGTCAGCTGCTGTCTCAAGTACATTAACAGCTTCTATTTGTCGCTCGAGCACATGGCTTTGGTCTTTACTTATCGACAGGCCTTGTATGTTTTGCAAAAAGGTTAATATTTCAGCGTGTCCTCTGTCTATTAGTGCATCTTTATACCTTAATTCAACCAGCTCGTGTTCCTTTCCGGTTAAGGCCATGGGAATTCCTGCCTTTACTATTTCAATTACTTTTTCTCCCAGTTTTGCAATTGAACTTTGCGATAATTCTAAAGCAAGGCTAACATCCTCCAGATAAAAGTCGTGCAACTCTGTAAATAACCTTTCCTCCTTCTTTTTCTTTTCAGGCAATAGCCAAACCACTAACTTTGCGATTGGTTTTACCAGCCAAATAAATAAGAATGTATTGGCCGCATTAAAAATGGTATGTGCATTTGCTACTTGTCGTGCACTATCTTCGGAAATAAACCTTACGATGTCGGCTAACTCTCCAATAAAAGCATACCAAATTAACACACCAACAACTTTAAAAAGCACATGTGAAATTGCTACTCGCATGGCATCCCTGGGCTTACCCAAAGCCGATAAAACTGCCGTAACACAAGTTCCGATATTGGCTCCAAGGATTATAGCAATAGCTTCCTCAATGCCCAAAAGCCCCTGCACCGAGAGAATTATCACAACACCGGTTGTAGCCGATGAACTTTGAACCAGTGCTGTAAACAGAGCTCCAATTAAAATAGCGTACAGATAATTATCCAGCCCCTTCATTAAATTAATAAAGGGCTCAAAATCTTTTAAGGGAGTTGTTGCCTCGTTCATCACATTCATGCCCAGAAAGACTAATCCGAGTCCCAGAATAATCATTCCGAAATTTTTAATTGATTGCTTTTTAAAAAGAAAACTTGCCAGAAATCCTGCTGCAATCATTATCCACGAGGCTTGGGTTATTTTAAAGGCTATGATTTGAGCTGTAATAGTTGTTCCAAGATTGGCCCCAAGAATAATTCCCAAGGTACTTTGAAATGAAATTAAGCCGGCCGAAACAAATCCTACAGCTAAAACTGTTGTTACCGACGATGATTGTATTACGGCAGTGATTCCCGTTCCTGCCACCAGCGACGTCCATCGGTTACGTGTCATTCCTTTTAAAAACGACTTCATTTTACTTCCGGCAGCGGCTTTTAAACCGTCCGTCATTACATTCATTCCGTGCAGGAATAATGCAAGTCCACCCAACAAGAGTATAATCAGTGCAGTAAAATTCATTCAAAAACTTTTTACTAATTTAAAAAACTTACTCAACTCTTTGTTCAGTCATTTTGCGACTGTCAGATTAATACTATTTTAGCAAACATTAAAATTCAATAAAATGAACTTACATCAACTTCTTAGCTTACTAGTATTGGCACTGTTTGTAAACTCATGCACCAACACTAATCAAGAAACAAAACGCCCCAATGTTGTAATTATCTTTCTTGATGATTCGGGATATTCAGATTTTGCCCCTTTTGGACAAACCAGTTTTGAAACACCCAACGTAAAAAAGCTGGCAGAAGAAGGAATAATGTTCAAGAATTTTTATGTCCCCCAGGCTGTTTGCTCGGCATCGCGGTCAGCCTTAATTTCAGGTTGCTACCCCGGGCGAACAAAAGTATTTAGTGCTCATGGCCCAGGCGATCGCGGCCTCGAAACCACTTTCCCAACTATTGGAGAGGTATTTAAAAATGCGGGATACAAAACTGCACTTTTTGGCAAATGGCACTGTGGCGATCAACCGGAAACACGCCCCCATAACCGTGGTTTTGAAGAAACCTGTGGACTGATGTATTCGAACGATATGTGGAAACATCATCCTGAAAGTCCTGAATACTGGGGACAGTGGCCGCTAAAATATTGGGAAAACGGCGAAGTAACCATTGAAAATGTGGACTCGACAGACCAGAAAATGCTTACCAAATGGTATACCGAACATGCGGTTGATTTTATATCGAAACACAAAGATGAGCCGTTTTTGCTTTACGTTCCTCATGCCATGTCGCACGTTCCGTTGTTTTGCAGCCCGGAGTTTGAAGGCAAATCGGGAGCTGGATTATACGGCGATGTAATTGCTGAGCTTGATTGGTCGGTAGGACAAATAAACAAAGCTTTAAAAGACAATGGAATTGAAGACAACACGATTGTCATCTTTTCGTCAGATAACGGCCCCTGGATTGCTTATGGCAACCATGCCGGAACTACACCGTTTCGTGAGGCAAAAGGAACAACATTTGATGGCGGAACCCGCTCGGCAACGATAATAAAATATCCGGCAAAATTGAAAGGCAATCAGCAATCCAGCCAGGCTTTAATGACTATTGATCTGCTGCCAACACTTTGTGAGGTGGCGAATATTCCACTTCCTGAAACGGGAATTGATGGGAAAAATGTATGGGACATCATTGCTGGAAAACCAAATGCTGCAAACCCACACGATTATTATGCTTTTACCAACGACAGGGAATTTCAGGCAATAATGTCGGGCGATGGAAAATGGAAGTTACACCTCCCACATAACTACCGCACAATGACTGATATTAAAGGAAAAGATGGAATGCCCGGCAAATATGATTATTCAGCTAAAATTGAGCTTTCGTTATTTGATATGGAAAATGATCCGTATGAAACAACAAACGTAATACTTGAGCATACTGAAATTGCAGAAGATTTACTGGGCTATGCCGAAATACATAAGAAAAAGTTCTTTAGCGAAAACTAAAGAACAATAATAGTTTGTACAGATTGATAAAAAATTAGCGCCCAAGACTTAAAAACCGGTCAGGTTTCGACAAATCAATATTATCGTTTAATATTTGCGGACTGATTTCGCCTTTAACAAAAATCAATGCATTGTCGTCGCCACCAACAAGAATAACCATTTCTTCAATTACTGATTCATTCATGCGCCCGAAAATGGTCACATTCTCATTTCCCTCGCGAACCACCAATAGTTCTTCATAGTTCTTTTTCTCACTAATCTTCTTGTAAAATTCTTCATGCAAATCAATTCGGGCATTCAAATTGTCATCATCTACTGCAATTACCTTCACCCGGTCAATACTCTCCAGTAAATCCCTTTCACTATCTTCCAGGTCGCCAATTCCGGCCGCCAAATGAATTACCCAGCCCGGCACCGAAACAGTGGTTACACCATCTTTAAAACGATATTTGGAATAGGCTTCTGACACCCCCGATTCGTAAACACAAGAGGTCGTAAGAAAAAGACCTGCCAACAAAATAAAAGCTATACGTTTCATGACACTATTTTTGAATAAGACGTAAAGCTTTAAATATCGTTACATGAAAAGCAAAACTTATTGTGTAAAAAGGAAACGGCAAGTATTATTGGGCTTCTTAGAAGCTAAAACTCAATAGATCAGGAATCATAAAAATTAAGCAGTTTATCAAATTCTGCAGGAATAGCAGATTCAAAAGAAACCGGTTCGGCACTTACTGGGTGTTTAAACTCCAGTTTCCCAGCGTGCAGAAATAGCCGGCGAATATTGGTATCTGCTAAAATAATCTTATTCAATGTAAAATCACCGTGGTGCGTATCGCCAATCATATCAAAGCGGTTTTTGGCAAAATGTTGCCGCAACTGGTGCCAGCGTCCTGTTTCCGGATTAATTTCCACCAAACTCAACTGAATATCAGTTTTGTCTTTCGAAACCAGTTGGGTTTGAACCGTTCGTAAGGTTTTATAATGTGTTACCGCTGCTTTTTTAAACTTCGACTTTTTCTTCACCAACACTTTCGAATCAAATGTTCCTTCTCCCGGGTTTCCCTGAACTATTGCGTAATAGGTCTTTTGCACCTCTTTCAGCTCAAACTGTTTGGTTAAAATATTGGCCGCCTCAGGAGAAAACGTCAGAACAATCACCCCTGAAGTCTTTGAGTCTAAACGGTGTACATTATAAATCCACTTCCCCGTTTCGTCACCAATAAGTTTGGTTAAATAAGGGGCATCGTTGGGCATAAAATCATTTTTATGAACCGGAAGATCGATTGGTTTCTCAACAACAATGATCGATTCGTCTTGGTATAATACTGGAATATTCATGTTGAATTTAAATTCTCAAAGGTAATATTACCTGCGAAGTTTTAGTTTTGTTCTTTACATTTCTTAACGAGTGATGTTAAACCACTGCACGGCCCGGTTGTTATAATAGATATGAAAACAATTGTATTATTATTTATTCTGTGTTTGAGTTTTGGAAGTAATGCCCAAAACGAAAAACACGATCAAGATGCAAAAAAGATGGAATACAACAAATTAAATGATTTTGAGAAGTACGTAATCTTAGAAAAAGGAACCGAACGCCCGTATACCGGGAAGTACACTGACCATAAGGGAAACGGTACTTATGTATGTAAACAGTGCGGAGCTGCCTTGTACAATTCGACTGATAAATTTGACTCGCACTGTGGCTGGCCAAGTTTTGATGACGAAATTGACGGTGCGGTGCACAGAACAGTTGATGCCGATGGTCGCCGAACCGAAATTACCTGTACCAATTGTGGCGGCCACCTGGGGCACGTATTTTTTGGTGAAGGCTTTACCGACAAAGATACGAGACATTGTGTAAACTCTGTTTCGCTCGAATTTATTCCGGCAACTGAGGATACAAAAAAAGGAAAACAATAATTGTTTTCCTTTTTTTGTATCGATAGTAATAATTGACTATTCTGTTATTTCTTTTACTTCAAGTCCCTCAATAAAAAATATACGTTCTGCTGCCTCCTCATTTTCGGCAATAATTTCATGTGCAGTTTCCGTTTCAGCGTCTTCAACTTCGCCTTCTTCGTCACCATGTTCACGCCCCGGGTTATGCGCATCTGCTTCGGTTTTTACTTCCTTCAGAATACCTGTAATTACCACTTCACTTCCCATTTGTTCCTGGGTAAAAGCTCCGATTTTTTCACCCGCTTCTATCCGAATTGAGAGATCTTCAGTGCTTCCCATTATAAAACAACGTTCTCCTCCTTGCTGGCATACATGGAAAACAGTTCCTTTTACAACCACTTCATTATCTGCTAGTTCAGGGGCATTTTCAAGAAGTTCATCAACGCTTAATACCTCTGCTGATTTTTCAGGCTCAACTGTTGCCTCCTGCTTTTTTGTTTGTTGACCACAGGCAAACAAAATAACAGCGAACAAACTAATTAATGCAATTTTTTTCATTTTTTGATGTTTTGGATTTTAATGATGTTTAAAGATATAAAATTACAAAGATTAAAGGTACAATAAACCCGGCAACTGTCAACCACCAGCCCCAACGCCGTAAACCTCTTTTCCCTTTTAATAGAAAAAGGCCTGAAACAGCCACAAATAAAAGAATTACAGCCATTATATCACTAACCCATTTCCATGCAGTTCCCAAGGTTGCCCGGTGCAATTTATTCATACTAAACACCAATGGGCGACGCTGCAAATAACGCATCCTTCCTTCTCCGGAGCCAGGAAAGATTATTACCTCTCCATTAGCAATAAATACTTTTATATCGCCATCTTTATCTATATAATGCTTTTTATAAACCACATCGGATCGAACTGATTCCACTATTTGTTGAATTTCATCATCAGCATAAGATTGCTGTGGCTGCAAATCGTGAGTGAAATCCGTGATTGTTATTTTATAATCCGGATTGAAATCGTGGCGATGATTCAAATAAATTCCCGACACGGCATATACAATTGTCATAGCAACAATAAAGTATCCTAAATCGCGATGTAGAATGCGTAGAAGTTTCCGAATTTTCATAAATAAATTATTTTGAGAGTAAATATATGATAAATGAGCCTATTAGAAGTTTAACAAAAAATATTAAATATTAACATTCTTGAAAGACATTGATAATCAGTAAAAACCGCATGACAATTAGCGTTAGCGTGTTAAAATAAGATATTTTTGTCTTTATAAGTGAAATCAAGTATTGACATGAAACGATTATAGTCGTATCTTGCAACAATCCTAGTGTACTAGGGCTCTGGTTTTATCACAACTTAATTGGGTACCTCCGGCTATTGAGCCGGAGGTTTTTTTATGTCTTTTCTGTGAAAATAAACAGCTAAGAAGCTATTATTTATCCATATAGTAGTCGTTTAGCGAAATCAGGTCTTCTGAGTTACAAACCGGACATTTCTCTTTATTCTCAGAGTAATCACTAAAACTAGCTTTACAACTGTTACATTTGAACCAGTTTTTATCAAAATAAATATCACCTCCTCTGAAAATAAGGTCCCTTCCTTCAACAAATGCGGTTGCCACTTTATTTCGTGCTTCTTCGTAAATACGGGTTAATGTTGGCCGGGAAACATCCATAAATACAGCGGCTTCTTCCTGTGTAAGGTTTTGGTAATCTAATAAACGAATTGCTTCATATTCTTCGAGGTGTAGAATAACTTCGTTTGTTTTTCGTCCACGAACACCATAAACCGACATCCCCTTAATTACCGGAGGTACCTGGATCCTTCTGTTTCTTTTTCTTCTTGGCATATTAAATCGAGTTAAGTTTATTAAGTAAAAAGTGGTCAACTAAAACCAGTGCAGCCATTGCCTCAACTATTGGAACAGCACGTGGAAGCACACATGGATCGTGTCTTCCTTTTGGATTAATCTTTATAATTTGCTCATCTTTATCAAGTGTTTGTTGTTCTTTCAGCAGAGTGGCGATGGGTTTAAATGCAACGTTAAAATAAATGTCTTCGCCATTGGAGATACCTCCTTGAATACCACCGGAGTTATTCGTTTTTGTGCGAACACCTTGGTTTGTTTTTATAAAAATATCGTTGTGTTCAGAACCACTCAGTTTTGTTCCGTCAAAACCAGAACCGTATTCAAATCCCTTTACCGCATTAATTCCGAGCATTGCAAAGCCCATATCGGCATGCAGTTTATTAAAAACAGGCTCTCCCCAGCCGGCTGGCACACCGCTGGCAACTCCGGTAATAACACCACCAACAGTATCATGCTCACGTCCTGCTTTTTCAATTCGGGCAATCATTTCATCGGCAACTTCTTTATCAGGGCAGCGTACAATGGTATTCTCAGTAGCTGACAGATCTAATTCTTTGTAGTGTTTCTTCAACTTTATTTCTCCAACCTGAGAAACAAATGCCTGTATAGAAACACCTGCTTTTGCCAGAATTTGTTTCGCAATTGCTCCGGCAACAACACGGGCAATAGTTTCGCGTGCAGAAGATCTGCCACCTCCACGATGGTCGCGTGTTCCGTATTTTTTGGTGTAAGTAAAATCGGCATGAGAAGGGCGGTAAACATTTTTAAGATCGTTGTAATCATTCGAGTGTTGATCTTTGTTCCAAATGGCAAAAGCAATTGGTGTTCCCTGCGTTTTTCCTTCAAATACTCCGGAAAGAAACTCCACCTGGTCGGGTTCTTTTCGTTGCGTTGTAATTTTCGACTGTCCCGGTTTTCTTCTGGCCAGGTCTTTTTGAATTAATTCTATATCGAGCTCAACCCCGGCCGGACAACCATCGATTATACCACCGATTCCTCGTCCATGAGACTCTCCAAAAGAAGTTAAGCGAAATATCTTTCCAAAAGTGTTCATCTGTTAAATATTGTTTGTTACATCCTGTAACAAGTAGATCTCGTATGAAATTCAACTTCGGCTAAAAGTAATAGATTTTTCATACTGTAAATGCTATAAATGTGAAAACCCCATTTTCATAACATTATGAAAACAGGGTTAAAATAATTAAATTGAACTTATTATCAAAATTTATTATTAGCCACAACCGCAGCCGCCTTCGCTTTCTGTTCCGCATGATCCGTCGTTACAACCACCGTCGTTACAACCACCATCGCTGCTTCCACAACCACAGCCGCCACCTCCTGAAAGGATCTGCGCAACTTCTTCGTCTGATGCTTCGCGAACATCAATAACTTTTCCGGCAAAGAAAAGGTCTTCGCCCGCTAACGGATGATTAAAGTCCATTTTTACGATTTCGTCGTTAATTTCTAAAACTAACCCGTTTAATCGCTGGCCGTTACTACTCATCATTGGCACAGTATTACCAACTTTAATCAATTCTGCGTCGAATTCACCATTCACTAAAAATACATTTTTAGGCAACTCAACAACTGCTTCGTTGTTTACTGCGCCATATGCATCAGTGCTGGCAATTTTAATATTGAAAGGATCGTCTTGTTTCAAACCGATCAATTCAGATTCGAACTTTGGTAGCATCATTCCTGCTCCGTAAAGGAACTCTAAAGGTTGCTCTGTATTTGCCTGCTCAACCAATTCTCCCTGCTCGTCGTCGATACGTAGGTCGTACGTCAACTTCACCATTTTATATTTTCCTATCTCTAACATACTTCTTTAATTCTTAATGAGCTGCAAAATAAGTCTTTTTCAAAACTCTAACAAAATACTTGCTACTCCTCTATTTAGTTTTAACATTAATTTTTACTATTCTTAAAAACCACCTCGGGTTTCTTTATTGCCCGGAAAACCAAAAATGCACCAATTAATACAAATGGAACACTTAACCACTGCCCCATGTTCAATGCCATGCCGGCTTCAAATGCTTCCTGGTCTTCTTTTATAAACTCGATAAAGAAACGCGCTAAAAAGATGAATACAAAAAATGCTCCCATTAACAATCCCGGACGATTTTTTGCACTTGTTTTCCAATACAAAAACATTAACACACCAAATGAAATAAGATAAGCTAGCGCTTCGTATATCTGTGTAGGATGTTTAGCAACGGTTTCGCCATTTCTTTCGAATATTATCCCCCAGGGCAATGTTGTTTGAATACCATAAATTTCAGAATTCATGAGGTTGCCGGTACGAATAAAAGCTGCTACTAATGCAGTTGGGACAACAATCCGGTCCAGTGTCCATAACATGGTTCGTTTGGTTACAAACTTTGAGTGCAGATACATGGCAATTAAAATACCAAGCGCACCACCGTGACTGGCCAATCCTCCGTGCCACACCTTTATTATTTCACCCGGATTTTGCGAATAATAATCCCAGCCATAAAAGATAACGTGGCCAAGTCGGGCGCCCACAACGGTTGCAATTATAATGTAAAAAAACAGACTGTCGATCCATTTCTGACTTACATTTTCCGACTTTAACATTTTCTCGCCAATGTAGTAGCCAATTAAAAATCCTGTGGCAAACAATAAACCATACCAACGTATCGACAGGGGCCCGAGGCTAAATATTTCAGGATCAACATTCCAGTGAATGAAGTTCAGCAAACTGATCATATTCATCATGTAGTTTGATTATTAAGCACCACCTCTTCCGTGGCATTGTTTGTATTTTTTACCGCTTCCGCAAGGACACGGATCGTTACGTCCAACACGTTTTTCAACTTTAACAGGCTGAGGTTTTGCCTTTTCGCCCGTATTTGTATTGGCACCTTCCATGGCATTTTCAGCCGAAGGGAGTTCCGATTTTTGGGTTTTATAACGGCTCATGTCCGTCTTTCTTCGTGTTTCTGCCTCACGCACCTGATCGGGATTCTGAATAGGAATCTGTCCTTTCATTAAGGTAGAAACAACATCTTTATTCACCTTGGCAACCATTATTTTAAACAGGTTAAACGACTCAAACTTGTAGATCAACAACGGGTCTTTTTGCTCGTAAGTAGCATTTTGCACCGATTGTTTCAAATCGTCCATCTCGCGGAGTTGTTCTTTCCATGATTCATCAATTGTATTTAACACAATCTGTTTCTGGTACGATTTCACCAACTCTTTACCCTTATTATCGTAAGCTTTTTCAAGGTTACAAATAATCTGGAATACGCGTTTACCATCGGTAATAGGAACAACAATATTTTTATAAACCTCTTTTTTTGTTTCGTATACATTTTTTATAACCGGAAAAGCCTGCTGCGCAATAGTATCAACTTTACGGTTGTAATTGTTGATCATCTTTTCATAAATACGTTGGGATATATCCGCGGCGGCCATACTCTTAAATTCATCCTGATTAACAGGCGATTCCAACGAAAGCAATCGCAATAGTTCCATGTTGAAATCTTCGAACATATCAGAACCGTGGTATTCATTTACCAGCTCTTCAACCGAATCGTACATCATATTCAGCACATCAACTTCCAAACGTTCTCCGTATAATGCATGACGACGTTTTTTGTAGATCACTTCACGCTGCGAGTTCATCACATCATCGTATTCCAACAATCGTTTACGAATTCCGAAGTTATTCTCCTCGACTTTTCGTTGTGCTCTTTCGATCGATTTAGAGATCATTGAATGCTGAATCACCTCCCCGTCTTCCAACCCGAGTTTGTCCATAACTCCGGAAATACGATCGGAGCCAAATAAACGCATCAGATTATCTTCAAGCGACACATAGAATTGCGAAGACCCCGGATCTCCTTGTCGTCCTGCTCGTCCTCGCAGCTGTCTGTCAACACGTCTCGAATCATGACGCTCGGTACCAATAATTGCCAAACCTCCGGCCTTTTTCACCTCATCTGACAGCTTAATATCAGTACCACGACCAGCCATGTTTGTTGCAATTGTTACTCCTCCGGCCTGACCGGCTTCAGCAACAATATCTGCTTCGCGAGCATGCAACTTCGCGTTCAAAACGTTGTGCTTAATTCCTTTTATTTTCAGCATTCGGCTAAGCAACTCCGAAATTTCAACAGAGGTAGTACCCACCAATACCGGACGACCTTTTTTGTTTAGTTCAACAATCTCGTCGCTAACGGCATTGTATTTTTCCCGTTTCGTTTTGAAAACCAGGTCTTCCCTATCGTCGCGAACAATCGGACGGTTGGTAGGAATTACCACTACTTCCAATTCGTAAATATCCCAGAATTCTCCTGCTTCTGTTTCCGCAGTACCGGTCATACCGGCCAGCTTGTGATACATTCTGAAATAGTTCTGAAGCGTAATGGTTGCAAAAGTTTGCGTTGCCGCTTCAACTTTCACCTGTTCTTTGGCTTCAATTGCCTGGTGTAAACCATCGGAATAACGACGACCTTCCATAATACGTCCGGTCTGCTCGTCTACAATTTTCACCTTGTTGTCCATAACCACATATTCCACATCTTTTTCAAACATGGTATATGCTTTTAACAACTGGTTTATGGTATGAACACGTTCCGACTTAACAGCGTAGTCCTGTAATAGCTTATCTTTTTCAACCACTAACTCGTCGGGCGACATTTCGCTGTTTTCCAGCTCTGCCATTATTCCTCCCATATCAGGGAGAACGAAGAATTCAGCATCCTCAAAACCTTTCGATACCAAGTCGATACCTTTATCGGTTAGCTCAACTGAATTTTGTTTTTCCTCGATGACAAAATAAAGCGGGTCGGTAACAATATGCATATTTTTGCTGTTCTCCTGCATGTACAGATTCTCTGTTTTTTGCATAACAGCTTTTATGCCTTCCTCACTCAGAAACTTAATGATGGATTTATTTTTAGGCATCCCCTTGTGGGCGCGCAGTAAAAGCAAACCTCCTTCTTTTTTCTCTTCGGAAGTAGCATCGGGCTTTGTTAGCAGGCGTTTGGCATCGATAAATATCTTATTTGTCAATTCGCGTTGCGCCTTGTATAATTTCTCTACATATCCTTTAAGTTCTTCAAACTGCTGATTATCGCCTTTTGGCACCGGCCCGGAAATAATAAGCGGCGTACGTGCATCATCAACCAAAACCGAGTCAACCTCGTCGACAATGGCATAATGATGTTTGCGCTGCACCAAATCTTCCGGATTAATGGCCATGTTATCGCGCAGATAATCGAAACCAAATTCGTTATTTGTACCAAAAGTGATATCGGCGTTGTATGCTTTTCTTCGGGCTTCAGAGTTTGGTTGGTGTTTATCAACACAATCAACCGATAAACCGTGGAACTCGTACATTGGCCCCATCCACTCGGCATCACGTTTCGACAGGTAGTCGTTAACCGTAACAATATGCACCCCTTTTCCGGTGAGCGCATTCAAGAATACCGGTAATGTAGCCACAAGTGTTTTCCCTTCACCGGTTGCCATCTCTGCAATATTACCACGATGAAGAACTACTCCACCAATCAGCTGAACATCGTAGTGAATCATGTTCCAGGTTACCCTGGTTCCACCGGCTATCCAACTATTCTCCCAGATGGCTTTATCGCCATTAATTTTTATGCTGTCGCGGGTTGCTGAAAGATCGCGGTCAAAATCGTTGGCTGTAACCTCAATGCTCTCATTTTCGAAAAACCGGCGAGCTGTATCTTTTACAACTGCAAAAGCTGTTGGAAGTATTTCATTGAGTACTTCTTCGATTTTCTCAACTATCTTTTCTTCCAGCTTATCAATGCGCTCGTATATCTTTTCGCTTTCCTGAATTTCAACCTCTTCAACTTCTATTTTTAATGCAGCAATTTCATCCTCTTCAGGTTTAATACGATCAGCAATTGCCTGCTTTAATTTCGCCGACTCGGCCCTAAGATCATCATTTGATAATTTGGTGATTCTATCGTATTCCGCTTTTATTTTATCGATGATAGGAGTTATTTCCTTAATATCCCGCTCCGATTTGTTTCCCAGAAGTTTCCCCAGGATCTTATTTACAAATGCCATCTGTGCAACTTATCTTTAAATTATATAAAACCTGTGCAAATGTAATTAATTGTACAGGCTAAAAAAACATTCGATTTACTTATTACTAATAATTATGCCAAATAGTTTTAGCTCATTTTTCCAGACACATTAACAGTTTTGAGGCCTATTATCTGACAATATCACTGTCATATGCGCATACGCACTTTTGACTTTCAGACAGGTGTAAGAACAGTTTTTTAGGCATTTTTAATATTTTTGACACAAACATTTCGGATGAGAGATTTAAAAAATACCTGTTTTTTGTGTAAGAAAGCAATCACTTCTGGCAATTCAGAACTGAACCCGGTTATTAACATGCCGGTTTGTTTTAATTGTAAAGGTACTGATGCGGAGAAAAAAGAAGAGAAAGAGGTGCTAGACAGTTTGGCCGACGGATTTGTATGTGGCTGCATATAAAAAAACCGCGATCGCTCGCGGTTCCTTCAAAATTACTCTATGAAATAAAATTTGCTGTTTAGTTTAAAAGATGTGTATAACCATCGTTAATAAGGTCGGGCAAATAACTTGCAATTAATCCCAATGCTTTTTCATCATCTACTTTATTAGGTGTAATGATTCGCTGACGCTGCAGTTCTTCTTTGCTGATTACTGCGCGTGAGATTCGTTTAGGAACTTCGCTCCAAGCTCTTCTGGTTTCTTTCGCACCAAATCCTTCGTTGGTTGAAGCGTAGCTTACCTGGAAATGTTTTGAATGTACAACATACTCAACGCCCTCAAGAGTTTTACGTTTTACAACTGTTACCGGCTCTTCTTCGTTACTGTAACTTACTGTCCAAAGTGCCTTTACTGTTTTTCCCATGTATAGATTATCAACTTCTTCAATCTCGAACGATTTAAATTGAGTACGTACGCCTGTTGCTGATGCACTAACTGAAACTAGCACGAATGCTAAAACCAATACGGATAATAAATTTAATTTTTTCATGACTCTAAATTTTTGTTTTCTGACTGTAATTGTTTTCATTATTATTTGTACTGTAGTGACGCACGAATTACATTTTGGTGACATGCAAAAGCCTTGCTATAAAACAGATTCCGTTCACAGAATAATGTTGCTTTTTTCATTTTAATATTTATTTCGATAATTTACTTTCAATCTGCAATTAAAAGACATGCATATCCTTTAAATAAAAATCCCCATTGAAGGTAAGCAAAACAACCGGCGTTTCATGCAATTTCACACTATCAGTCAACGGCTGATTTTATCGACAAAATTTTTGTGCTTTTTTAGGTTTTCGATTGCTAAAATTCAGCTTCATGCAGCTTTTCGCGGCCTCGTGTCGGCTTGAAAACAACTTCAAACATGATGTCGCAACTTCACGAGAATAAAAAAACAGTTACAATAATCCACCATCGTTTGGTGAACTTCAAAATCAACTTCCCTGATAAACATCACCAAGCAATGAAGGGATGAAACAAATTTATAGCCACCTCTCATCGATGAATGTCAATAAAAAAAGCCACCCGTAATACGGATGGCTTTCGAATTAAAATTACTTCTATTCTATGTATTGCTATTAATTGAGTAAGTGCGTATATCCATCATTTAACAAATCAGGAAGATAGCTTGCAATTAAGCCCAAAGCCATTTTATCATCAACCTTGTTTGGCGAAATGATCTCCTGATTCTTTAATTGATCCTGATTAATAACTGCATGGTTTATTTTGTTATCTACATTACACCATGATTTGCGAACTTGTTTTGCACCAAAACCCGATGCCGAAGCCACATAACGAACAGCAAAGAACTCTGAACTTACCACATATTCAGTTCCCTCAATAGTGTTTCTTTTAACAACGGTAACCGGTTTTTCCGATTTGTCGTAACTTAAGGTCCAAATTGCATCAACTTTTTTGCCCATGTACAAATCGTCAACAAGGGTAAATTCAAATTCATTAAATTCGGTACGTATTCCGGTGGCGTTGGCAACCGAGCTTGCCATTACAATAACTGTAATAATTGCGATTATAAAATTTACTTTTCTCATGACATTAAAATTTAAGGTTCAACTTTAATTTTTCTTATTGTTTAATTTCCGTGCAAATGACGTATTATTTTCAATGCTGCAATCGGAAATATCGATGCTCTAAAACACATTTTAATCGCCACTAAAACATTGAAAATAAAAGACATTAAGTACAAATCATTTTTCTCTTACACTCTGATTTTTTAAATTTGAAAAACGGATAAAAAATTGATAGAAAAGCCGTATTTTGCTTACACTTTTAAAACAAGAAAAATTTTATCTTTATATATGAATTTGTCAGAAATCATTAAAAACAGATACTCCGTAAGGGATTATAAAGACATCAAAGTAGAAAAGACACTCATTTTAGACCTAATAGAAGCCGGCAGGATGGCTCCTTCGGCCGTTAATTTTCAGCCCTGGCAATTTGTTGTAGTGCAAGACAAAGAGGTTTTAACGCAAATCTATGATTGTTACGACCGCAGTTGGTTTCGCTCAGCACCGGTAATTATTGTAGCTTGTGCCGATCTTTCTCAGTCGTGGAAACGGGCTTCAGATGGAAAAGACTCAGCAGATATCGACCTGGCAATCGCCATCGACCATATTACCTTAAAAGCCACTGAACTGGGCTTGGGAACCTGCTGGGTATGTAATTTTGATGTAAACAGTTGTTCCGAGCTGCTGCAACTTCCGAATAACATCGAGCCTATTGCATTGATTCCTGTGGGCTATCCCAACAGCAGCAGACCGGATAAAAAGCGCAAACCCATTGAAGAGATCGTTCATTTCGACCGATTTAATCCTTAGCTTTATTGTGAAATTTGGCCAGGTAGTTTTGTAATCGGTCCATACCTTCTTTAATATTCTCGATTGAATTGGCATACGAGAAGCGCAGAAATCCTTCACCATTAGCCCCAAAATCGATGCCGGGAGTAACTCCAACATGGGCTTTCTCTAGTATATCAAAAGCCAGCTTGTAACTATCGTTTGAAATATGTTTTGCATTTACCATTACATAAAAGGCTCCCGTAGGTTTTACTTTAATGTCGAATCCCAATTCGGTTAGTCGTTTAATCAAATACTTACGCCTTTTATCATAGATTAAGCGCATCTCTTCTATTTCATCACCTGCATTTTTTAACGCTTCAATTCCGGCACGCTGTGTGGTAGAACCGGCACAAATAAACAGGTTCTGCTGAATTTTTTGCATACATCTTACATATTCTTTTGGAGCAATTACATAACCCAGGCGAAGACCGGTCATGGCATAACGTTTCGAGAATCCGTTTAACACAAAGGCTTTATCTGTAACTTCCAAAATGGAATGGGCACGATCTTCGTAAACCAGACCGTGGTATATCTCGTCAGAAATTATTGGGATATCAAAAGTTACCAGCTCTCTCATCAAATCAACCGACAATAGGTTTCCTGTCGGATTCATAGGGCTGTTTATCATTATTGCGCGGGTTCTGTTGGTAATGCGCTTTTTAATTTCCTCGTAACGATATTGAAAACCATCCTCCTCATAAACCGGGACATTTATTGGTTTAGCCCCAATAAACCGGATAAAATTGGCATAACAAGCATAACCGGGGTCAGAAATAATTACTTCATCATCGTTTTCGCAAAGCACACCCAGGGTTAATAAAATAGCTGGCGAACTTCCCGACGTTACAATTATCTGCTCGGGCGAAACAGAAACGTTATACTCATCCTTGTATTTTTCAGCAATTTGTTTGCGCAGTTCAGGATCGCCAAGACTGTGTGTATAATGCGTCCGGCCTTCATCAAAAGCTTTTTGTTCAGCCTCCAACACACATTTAGGAACATCAAAATCGGGTTCTCCAACTTCAAGATGAATAACATTTATTCCCTGCTGCTCCATTTCGGCAGCCTTCTCAAGAACCTCCATTACAATAAACGGGGTAATTTCCTTAGCCTTTTGTGCGATCATTAAAATCGGAATTTGGTTTTGGGGCTAATTTAAACAATAATACCAATTTGATGATAAAATGCCGTATTGGATATTCTGGTTATTTTTCGATTGTACAAGGCGGAAAATTATAGCATAGC
This sequence comes from Draconibacterium halophilum, assembly GCF_010448835.1. NCBI lineage: Bacteria > Pseudomonadati > Bacteroidota > Bacteroidia > Marinilabiliales > Prolixibacteraceae > Draconibacterium > Draconibacterium halophilum. The sequence continues at coordinate 2,692,921 of NZ_CP048409.1, read as the reverse complement.
CTTAGCTACGTTATTATTTTTCAACGCAGTAGAAACGGAAAAGAACAAATTTATATGTGGCATATTGTGTTCAATTTGGTATAAGCAAAGTGGCAACAATGGCTTTACTCATAATTTTTATCAATAGTAACTTTACTTACCACTTTATCGCCTACCTGAAAGAGTGTTTTAACTTTTAGTTTCTGCGATAAGTATTCAGCAGCAAAATAAAATGGGATGGGTAAGGTAAGCGGACTAAATATGCTTTCAACATATTTATTACATAGTTCGTATGTTTCGGCACCTGCGCTATTTACTTTTTTTAGTAGCTTTTTTGTACGGTTATGCTCGCGCCCTTCATGGTTAATGGCAATAACCATTGAGTCTTTGGCCGTTTCAATAAAACCATGTTCGTATTGCGAAACCGACATGCTTAAAACCGGCCTACGCATAACCTGGCTAAGTACAAGAGCGGCAACCTTTGCCGTAGCAACATTTGGACCGTTACCAAGAATATATACACAACAACGTTTTTTTCGTTTTGTGCGCGAATATATTTTTGCACCAATCTCTGTTCCTACCTCTTCAAAACCTGTCTGATATTTTTTTAATGCCTCTACTGCTTCAGCCGGATCAAAACCAAAGCCTAAATACAAAACCAATAATGTATTAATGTAAGTTTTTGTGGCTATATGATTTTCTACTCCCGAATACAACAATACTTTTTTCGAGCAATTCGGGTGATTTCCCAAAGCACTTTTTTCGTTGTTTACAACAGCTATAAATGACTTAAAATAATCGGCACACCATATCGTTTCAGAACTTTGTCCCGATTGAGAAATAAGTACGCCTTTATCCGGCTCTTTGTACTTTAACAGGTAATTAAAATATTCCGCTGCTTTTTCAGGGAAAAAGTTTATTCCCATATAACGAAAAGCTTGTGTTGCAATATGCGAAGCTCCCATACCAATATAAGGTACATCCTCCGGCAATATCAATCCTTTGTTCTTCTTATAACAAAGCTCAGCTCTGTACGGTATCTCAAAAACTTCATCTTTCATTGCTGTAACCTTTTGTATTATAACTTATAAGTTACAAAAACAAACCTTACAAATACAAGTAATTGCGCGAAAAGAAGTTTATAAATACCGTTTTGCAATGGCAACTGCCTGTGACAAATAAGCGCCTCCAAATAAATAATAATGATTAAGCACATGGTACAATTGATACAGCTGGTTTCTTTCTCTCCAGTCTGAATCGAGAGGAAAAACTTCGTTGTAGGCAGCAAAAAATTGCGAAGAGAAACCGCCAAACATAGTAACAATTCCAAACTCCATTTCGCGATGAGAATAACTGGCTGCCGGATCGATTAACACCGGCCCGTTATTCGTTAACATATAATTTCCCGACCATAAATCGCCATGAATTAACGAAGCTTTTTCTTCATTCGGAATCAACACCTCTAACCGATCCAGTAACGATTCAAACAATCTCATTTGAGAACTATCTATTCCTCTGGCTTCCTGAATCATTTTCAATAAAAAGTATAATCTATTATCCCGATAAAATTTCACCCAGCTTTTTTCCCGCGTATTATTCTGGGTAGTTGCCCCACAGTAATTATCTGAATAAAATCCATATTCGTTTTGCTGATACTTATGAACGAGCGCTAATCCTCTTCCCAACCGTTCGGATTGATCTGTAGCTCCCGGCACCATATATTCCATTACTAAAAAAGCAGGGGTTTCATCGATCTCTTTTGTACAAAATACTTTTGGAACACATACTGTACCGTCTGTCGCCTTACTAAGTTCATTTAAACTTTCTGCCTCACGGGTAAATAAATCGCTTTCGCAATCCGAGTTCCATTTTAGAAAGAAGCTGCCGCAATTTGTATCTATTTTCGAAGCATGATTAATACATCCACCCGATAAAGATGTAGCTGAAGCAATGTTTACATTTTCGCCAAATACCTCCGTTAATCGATCCTCAACCTCTTTCTGAATAATTTTTATACTTTTTTCAATCATTTTGTAAACTTAATTTTCAACATTCGTTAATATGTTTAAATTTAACAAGAATTAAAATTTCAAAAAAAACTTTTTAGATTTGTTTGAAAATAACCCAATATGCGAATTATTTTAATTTGCGTAATAGTATTTACTAATTGCTATTACCTAAATGCTCAATACAAAATTGGAGCCAGCAACAATTATCCTCCGTTTAATTATATCGATGACAATGGCGAATTGGTAGGATTTAACATTGACATGGTAAAGGCTATTAACAAGCTTTACAATAACCAGATTGAAATATCCGGAACAAATTGGCAAACCGTTAATAAAATGCTGGAAGAAGACCTGATAGACGGCATTGCCGGAGCACATTATCCGGGCTATCCCGACAATAAGCATCTATACACCAGATCGGTAATCAATACCTCACATTGTTTCTTTTACAACAGCAACTTTCACAATAAAATTACTATAGAAATGCTGCGAACGATGAAAGAACCTGTTGTTGCTTTATGGAACAATGAAGTTCTTGTTCGGTATATGCTTAGTATTAATCCATCAACAAAATTTGTTTATGCCAATAACTACAACAGTCTAATACAGCTTCTCGACGATGATAATACAACATGTGCTATTGCTCAGCGAATAGGAGGAAAGTATGATGTAATTCAACATGAAAAGGAATACATAAAAACCACGAATCATCGCATATTGGAACGCAACATGGGTTTTATGTTGTCGGCCAATTCAGTTGAGCTTGCTGCAATGATTAATAATGCAACCGAAGTATTGCTTTCAAATGGAGAATACCAGCGAATTTACGACAAATGGCTTGCAGCGTACGATAAGGAAAGCAACCAATTAAGTGATTACTGGCGATACATTATCTTTCTTAGTGCCATTGTCATCACTATTATTCTTTTACTTATTGTGATTAACCGAATACTTCAGTCCAGAGTTCAAAAGAAAACCAAAGACCTTCAACATCAACTCCACCTGAATTCAGAAATGCTGGAAGAGCTTTCGCGGCAAAAAAACAAAGCAGAACAAAGTGACAGAATGAAATCGGCCTTTCTGGCAAATATGAGCCACGAAATACGAACTCCGATGAATGGTATACTTGGCTTTGCAGAATTACTAAAAACGCAGGAATTTTCAGAAGAAGAAGACCTTCAATTTATAAGCATTATTCAGCAAAGTGGCGACAGAATGCTTAGCACTATAAATAATATTATTGACATATCGAAGATTGAATCGGGAAATGAAGAGGCACAGATCAGAAGAGTAGATATCTCCCAAATTATATGCGATCTTGGCGACTTTTTCATGGCTGAAACAAAAGAAAAAGGTATCGAGCTCATCATTGAGGCAGATACAAACGAAGCAACTTCTAACTTTTATAGCGATAAATACAAGCTAACATCAATATTAACAAACCTGATTAAAAATGCCATTAAATTTACCCACGAGGGTCATGTGAAAATTGTATACGCGCTAAGTGGCGACAATTTAAAAATTACAGTTAGTGACACCGGCATCGGGATTGCCCCCGAAAAGCAAAAAGAAATATTTGATTACTTTGTTCAGGCAAATCACTCGCATTCAAGTGGATACGAAGGATCCGGTCTTGGGCTATCAATTACGCGTGGTTATGTAAAATTACTAAATGGCGAGATTAGTGTTTCTTCTACGCCCTTAAAAGGCACCTCATTTACCTTTGTATTACCCAATCTAAAAACGGAAAACACGAAAGAGGAATTAACAGTAAAAGAAAATACGGCAGAACAACTTGAAGATAATAGCAATAACAATTTAAATATTATCATAGCTGAAGACGATGAAATATCTTACAATTTCCTATGCCATATACTTTCCGATGTATCAAACAGTTTGAAGAGGGCTAAAAATGGCACTGAAGTGGCTCAACTTGTTCAGGATAATCCGGATACAGACGTTGTATTAATGGATATAAAACTACCTGAGATTAATGGATTTGAAGCGACGAAAAGGATAAGGACATTTAACAAGGATGTTTACATTATTGCACAAACTGCTTACGCACAGGAAAAATATAAACAAGAAGCAATCGCTGCAGGATGTAATGATTTTATCGTGAAACCTATTGATAAGAACCAACTTAAAAAGATTCTTTCAAACCTGAAACAACTGGTCTGAAATGAATTTCCTATTTTTTATTGTGAGCAATTTACACAGGTTCGCGCTTGCGGCATGATAAGAACCCGGCCTAACGGTATTGGTTTTTTACACTTTACACAAAGGCCAAAATCATCGTCATCCACTTTCGACACTGCAAATTTTAAGTTCTCCAGTTTGTCTTTTGCTTTTCGTAAAGCTGCTTCAGTAACACTTTTGTTATTAATGGCATCCATTCTGGATATCCTTCCAATGGCATTTTCCGGCTCAATAGGCTTCGTAAGCTCCGTGTATTCCTGAATAAGCTTTTGGGTTTTTTCAATTTCAGAATTAATTTGAGCTTTTATTTCGACCTTATTGAGTTTTTCCATGGCAACAAATTTCTTTTATGAAAACAGCGAATCGACAAATTCGCGACGGCGAAAGATCTGTAAATGTTCCATTTTCTCGCCAATTCCAATGTATTTTACCGGAATTTTAAACTGGTCGGAAATACCGATTACTACGCCCCCCTTGGCTGTTCCGTCAAGTTTGGTTAACGCCAGTGCTGTAACTTCGGTAGCTTTTGTAAACTGTTTTGCCTGCTCAAATGCATTTTGCCCGGTAGAACCGTCAAGAATAAGCAAAACTTCATCAGGTGCACCGGGAACGATCTTCTGCATCACCTTTTTAATCTTGCTCAATTCGTTCATTAAATTAACTTTATTATGCAGTCGTCCGGCAGTATCAATAATTACCACATCGGCGTTACTGGCTTTTGCCGACGCCAAAGTATCGTAAGCAACCGATGCCGGGTCGGATCCCATCTTTTGTTTTACAATCGGAACATCTACCCTTTCGGCCCAAACCTCAAGTTGCTCAATTGCTGCTGCCCTAAAAGTATCGGCAGCTCCCAGTACAACCGACTTTCCGGCTTGTTTAAAGTTGTAGGCCAATTTCCCGATAGTAGTGGTTTTACCTACTCCATTCACACCAACAACCATAATTACATAAGGCTCGTCTTTTTTCGGAAGATCAAAGTCTGAAACATCAGTGGTGTTATTCTCCTCCAATAAATCAGAGATTTCTTCTTTAAGCATGTTATTCAACTCACTAACCCCCATGTATTTATCGCGGGAAACTCGTTCTTCTATACGCTCAATAATTTTAAGCGTCGTATCTACACCAACGTCCGATGTGATAAGAATCTCTTCCAGGTTATCTAAAACTTCTTCGTCGACTTTTGATTTTCCGGCTACTGCCCGACTAAGTTTCTTAAAAACGCTCTCTTTGGTTTTCGACAATCCCTCATCAAGATTCTCTTTCTTCTTTCTGCTAAAACTTCCGAATATGGCCATATAAATATGATTTGCAGGTCCTAAAATAGCACAAAATTTGGTTACAATATATAAGTGGTATAAAAAATACCAAATCGTTCATACAAACAAAAAAAGCTTCCATTTTATATGAAAGCTTTTCCTGTTATACATTTATATTTTCTTATTTTTTAAAATAAGTTTTTACTTCGTCGTTTGGCACCATTTCTTCTTTAAAAGCGTATGCTCCGGTTTTATCAGACTTAGTCATTTTGATTACCTTGGCATAACCTTTACCGGCACCTTTTTGTAGTGATGCTACTGCTTTCTTTGCCATATCTTAATTATTTAATTTCTTTATGTACTGTTACTTTCTTCAGAACAGGATTGAATTTTTTCAATTCCATACGTTCCGGAGTATTTTTTCTGTTTTTTGTAGTAATATACCTTGAAGTACCTGGCACACCACTATCTTTATGCTCTGTGCATTCTAATATCACCTGCACTCTGTTACCTTTTTTTGCCATAGCTTAAGATGTTTTAAAATTTATCAATAAAACCTTTTCCCTGTGCCTCGGCTAAAGCAATTTTAATGCCTTTCTTGTTAATGGTACGCATACCGGCAGCAGATACTGTTAGTTGCACCCAACGATCTTCGTGGGGCATATAAAATTTCTTTTTAAACAGGTTTACATTGAACTTTCTTTTTGTTCTTCTTTTCGAGTGAGAAACATTGTTCCCCACCATTGCTTTCTTACCTGTTATTTGACAAACTCGTGACATTTCTTTATAATTTCTTGATGTTCAAAATAAACACATTACTAAAAACGGAGTGCAAAGAAAATACTTTTTTGGAAAATTATCAAGGGGTTGAGGATGTTTTTACAAAAACAATTAACATTTAATTGTTAATTTCTCTATTCTAAACCTATTCCCACCTCCAATGGCCACAAATATATTTAAAATAATAGAACAAAACCACTTTCACTAATTATTAGTGCTCTTTAAGATATTGAATAGTATTTTAAAAACGAAACATTTGCCGGCTTAAGTCTTTAAGTTCGAAGATAGGGATAAAGCCAGATTTCCATTACGAAAATTCATTTTGAACGAATGAATATGGACTTTCGTGTTTGCAGATTTAAATTTAAGAAAAAAGTAGCTCCAAAAAATGGTAAAGTTTTAACTATATAGCTGCAAAACGATTCAAGAATATACCTATCAGTAGGTATTTTCATTGCGAGCGTAAGACCTTAATTTTGATTAAAATAGAATCTATTCTTACTATTAGTTAACAACAAAAACGATAAATATTTATTACATTTGAATAGAGCATATTGCAAATATCAAAACCTTCAGTAACCTTACCGTGAAAAATAGCACCTTTATATTTCTATTTCTATACATAACACATGTAATTGCACAGCCAAATGAAATTGACAGTTTACTCCTATTACTTGATTCTGAACAGAACAAATACGAAGCAGCAACTATAAACCTGCAATTAGCCAAACTACACGAAAGGATTGATTTTGAAAAAGGGAAAAGATTCGCAAAAAACGCCCTTATCACTGATAGCGACTCACTTATGGCAGAAGCCAGCAATCAATTAGGACGACTATACTTTTACACTGCACAATTGGATTCGGCTGAACTGTACTTTGAAAGAGCAAAAAAATATTTAACAAAAATACACGACGAAAAGCGAGTAGCTATAATCAATATTGGAATTGGGGCGATTCAACTTAGACAAGGAGATTACAACAAAACCATTAGAACATTGACTGAAAGTGTTAGCTATTTTGAAAAAACCGGAGATGATTTAAATACCGCTAAATGTTACAGCAATATGTCGGCAGCTTTTGCCGAATTAGGTGATTACACCAGCGCCATTGAATACAACGAAAAAGCTCTTCAAATTTTCAAACAACAAAAGCTGAAACAATTTCAAGTAATTACACTGCCCAACCTGGCTGCCCAGCACTTAAAAAATGGAGATACATTAAAAGCTATAAATTATGGCCTCGATGCCGAAAAACTAGCCCTTTCGATGGGTAATAAACGTTCGCTATCAATAATTTACAACAACCTGGGAAGCGCTTACCTGGACATTGACGAGGAAAAAGCAAAAGATTATCTTCAAAAAACAATTGCCCTGAAGAAAGAACTAAATTTAAAAAACGGAACGGAAATAGCCCTGGGCAATTTAGGTTACCTGTATTTAAAGAAGAAAGACTACAAAACGGCACTTGAATACTACAAATTAGTTGAGCCGCAAGTAAACGGGAAACAGCTTGTTTTTACATACAACCAGTTGCAAAAATGCTACAACGGGTTAAGACAATACCAAACGGCACTCTATTATTCCGAAAAATCAAGGATTTTAAACGACAGCATTTTAAACTCCGAAAACCAAAAAGTATTTACTGAAATAAAAACCAAATACGAAACAGAAAAAAAAGAAAAAGAGATTCTGGAATTGCAATCAAAAAATCTGGAAGTTGACAACAAACGAATTCAAAACCAGAATTTACTCTTTGCGTCGTTGGTTATTTTACTGCTGACCTATTTGTTGGTTTATTTTTTCACAAAACGTGCACGCCAGAAACAAAAAATTGCACAAAATAAACTACTCAACAAGTTAAAAAATCAGGAATTAAATGGTATCGATGCTATTATTGAAGCTCAGGAAAAAGAACGATCAAGAATTGCCGATGATTTGCACGACAATTTGGGAAGTAGAATTGCAACAATTAAGATGTATATCAACGAGCTTGACACCTCACCGGAGAAGGAAAAAACAGAACTTATCGAGAAACTTAAAACAATCTCAGAAAAAACCTATGGAGAAGTTCGTAAAATAGCTCACAACAAATATTCAGGCACGTTAATCAGCCAGGGACTCATTCCGGCCATGGTTGTTATTGCCAACCAGCTTTCAAGCACAAAACAGCTAAATATAAAGGTGGTAAACATTAATGTTAAACAACGAATAAAAAATAGCATCGAAATTCAGGTATTTCGAATTATACAAGAGTTACTTACCAACATTATAAAACATGCTAAAGCCAGCGAGGCAATTATTCAGTTTTCGGAAGACGACAATATCTTGAATGTAATGATTGAAGATAACGGGAAAGGCTTTGAAACCAAACAAACCAACTTTGGATTTGGGCTTACTAATATTGAGAAAAGAATTGATATTTTAAATGGCAATTTGGTCATCGATTCATCTGAACACAATGGTACAACCGTAATTTTAACTATTCCCTTATGAACATTCGAATTATAATAGCAGATGATCACCAACTTTTTATTGACGGAATAAAATCAATTCTGGCCAACGAACTGGATATTTCTATAATTGCTGAAGCATCAAACGGATTAGAACTTATTAACCTATTAGACTCAGGAAAACACCCCGACATTATTATTACCGACATACGAATGCCAGTTATGGATGGTATTTCAGCAACAAAAATAATTTCAAAAAACCACCCCAAAATACCAATTTTGGCGCTAACTATGTTTGATCAGAATGCCGATGTGTACGAGATGTTGGAAGCAGGAGCCAAAGGTTACATTACAAAAGAGGTGGATAGAAAAGAGCTTACACAAGCCATCCATGCCATTGTATCGGGCAAAAATTATTTCAGCAAAAACCTCCCTGTAAATTATGCTGCCTGGGTTAAAGCAAAATTAACCGAGAATATCATAGAATTAACCCGCCGCGAAAAGGAAATTCTTCAACTTATTATAAAAGGAAGAACCACGCTGGAGATTGCTCAGGAATTAAAACTCAGCAAATTTACCATCGACACACACCGGAAAAACATACATAAAAAAGTAGGCACAAAAAGTAATATGGGCTTGGTCAACTATGCCCTAAAAAATCTTGGGCAAAGCCTGTAACCTCTTCCCTCTTTTATTTTTTTAATCACTAATGTCCGGTTAAATAATCCTAATATGAATAGATTATTCGCTTCATTTTATTTCGCTCTGAATGACAGGTCTTTTCAGTTGCAGGGGTTCACCACCAATGCCTTGTCATTTCGAGCGAAGCGAGAAATCTGTATAATGTTTACCGGACATCACTGTTTTTTATTTATACCTACAAGTAGGTATTTTCTCTCTAATTCAGCTGACATAACTTTGTTATACAAGTAATAAAAACACTAAAAATCAGCTGATTTATGATCTCCACATCATATTTCCCTGCATTCACTCTCTATCAATAGAAATTTTCTGTTAGATAATAATTATGGCTATCAACGAAAGGACTAATTATTTACAATAAAAAGCAATCTCCATAGCTTCATCAATATTAAAAGACTATCAGCTCAAATAACAATAAAAAACCAAAGCGTCATGAAAAAACTTTTACTTCTCTCAACATTTCTTTTCATTCTGGTAAATGTATCGCGGGCAACTTACACGTTAACAAGCAGCGATGTAACAATAAGTAACGGTGTTATTACCAGTTGCTCTCTACCAGCGGGTATTAATGCCATTATAATTCCTGAAACCATAGATGGACAAACCGTTACCGGCATTGCAAATAGATCCGGGTACAATCAAGGTGTGTTTTACAATAAGAATCTTATGGCTGTCACCCTTCCATCAACAATAGAGTTTATTGGCAATTTTGCATTTTGCGTAAACAATATAAGTCTACTCGATTTAACAAATTGCACTTCCTTAAAATCGATAGGGGAAGGTGCCTTTTACAACAATGCCTTGCCAAGTGTTAATTTTAGTCCGTGTACGGCTTTAGAAACCATTGGAGAAGCAGCCTTTGAGTTTAATGCTCTGGTAACCGTTGATTTCACCAATTGTACTTCGCTAAAATCTATTGGCAGGTTGGCATTTTCTGGTGCCAATCAAGGATTTCCGCATTACAATCAAGTTAATGTATTAATTTTCACAGGCTGCACATCTTTAACAACCATAAGTGGCTATGCGTTTTACAGCAATAATATGAGTAGCGCTTCTATATTAACTCCCTGTACTGCACTTAGCACTATTGGAGAAATGGCTTTTGCCGATCAGAATTTTGGGTTCTATCTTCCAACCGTAGTAGGGTTTGAAAAATATGGATGGTACGACGGAAATGGGAACACATACAATGGAGGCGATTTGGTTACCGACACAGAAACCTCCTATTACGCCCCTACCCGCCATACATTAACCGATGCCGATGTTTATATTACCGATGGGATTATTACCTACTGTTTTTACGACTATAAATCAAAAGAAATTATAATACCCGATGAACTTAAAGGCGAAACCGTTACAGGTATTGGCGATGGAATCTTTAAAGACGAAGGCATTACAGCCGTATTTTTCCCTCCTACATTAAAAATGATTGGCAATTCGGCATTTTCCGATAATTCGATTGAAACAATAGATCTCGACACCTGCACAAGCCTTACATTTATCGGATTGGGAGCATTTTCGGGCAATGTTGCCAACAGCTTTAAACTACCAACGGTAGTTGGTTTCGAAAGCGACAAATGGGTAGACCAAAACGATACCGAATACGACCACGGAGCTACAATAACCGACCTAACTGCCACATACCGGCTACCTGCGCCTTATACGCTTACCAGTGCCGATGTAGAGGTAGTTGAAGGTGTTCTTACCACTTGTTCGTATGGCTTCCAATCGAAAGAAATAATTATACCCCGCTACCTTGATGGGCAATATGTTAAAGAAATTGGCAATGCAGTATTTAATGATAAAGGAATAATAGCCGTTGAGCTACCAACAACTCTTGAAAAAATAGGTGAATGGGCTTTTGCCCAAAACAACTTGGCTGCTATTGATTTAAGCGTTTGTAACGAATTAAGATATATTGCAAAAGATGCTTTTAGATCGAATGGTTTTACCAGTTTTAATTTACCTGTTGTTAATCGTCTGGAACCTCTTGGATGGTATGTTGGATATCGCACAGTACCGGGTGGTTCAGAGGTTACGGTACAAGACAATATTTATTACAACATGTATGTTCCGGTTTATGTACTTACCGATGCCGATGTTGTGGTTACTAATAATGTAATAGTTAGCTGTTCAAGTGTTGGTGGTAGCCGTGCTATTCTTATCCCGTCTGAATTAGACAATCAAACCGTAAAGGAAATTGGTAATGCAATAGATTACGAAGGGGTATTCGAAAATAAAACGCTTGATTATGTTTCTCTACCAACATCAATAGAAAAAATTGGAACAGAAGCTTTTGAAGATAATTACATAAAAAAATTAAGCCTTGAGGATTGTAATAATCTAACCCATATTCGCAATGATGCTTTTTATGGGAACCAAATAAGCACACTTAATCTTACCAATTGTGTTGCTTTAAGCCATATCGAAGATGATGCTTTTTACGACAATGCTATTACAAGTAATCTTGACCTTTCAGACTGCCCACAACTTACCACAATAGGTGATAATGCTTTTGCTTATAGCAGTATTCCAAGCATCGATTTTTCAAATTGTTCGCTATTGGAATATATTGGAGAATATGCATTTGAAGAAAATTCAATCAGTTCACTCGATTTAACAAATTGTAATAAACTCATTTTTATAGGCAGCGATGCCTTTTCTTCCAATAGTCTTACCAACTTCCAATTGCCAGTGATTACCGGATACGAAAATGAAAAGTGGAGAGACAATAACGGAAATACATTTGCCGGCAACGAAATTGTTTCTGATTTTAGCACCTTTTATAGCTTCCCAAAATATTACACCATAACTGATGACGACGTGGTTGTTGAAAATAGCACAATAACAAGTTGTTCGTACAACTTTGCGTCAAAAGACATCATAATCCCAAATACGCTTGATGGCCAAACGATTAAAGGTATAGCTGATTATGAACGTGAAGAAATATTTAATCGTAAGGATCTTTTTTCTATTCAGCTTCCGACTACAATTGAATATTTAGGAAAATATTCTTTTAACAACAATAGGATTACAAACCTAAATTTAGATGATTGCAATACACTAATCTTTATCGGAAGTTCTGCTTTTGCCTCAAACAATCTTACCGGATTTAAACTGCCCGTTTACACGGCAAACGATACCATTAAATGGATTGATGAAAATGGCACGGAATATTCAGGCGGCGATTCAACAAATAATCTTTACCTTTCCTATCGTCTGACAGTGCCATACACTCTTACCGACGAAGATGTAGTGGTTGAAAATAATGCTATCGTTAGCTGCTCCTATAATTTTGCGTCAAAAGACATAATAATTCCCAATACTCTTGATGGCCAAACTGTAACAGAAATCGCTTCTCAAACCGAAGGGATATTTGAAGAAAAAGGGCTTACTTCAGTTGAGCTTCCAACCACTATTGAATTAATAGGAAAAAGGGCTTTTAAAAATAATAGCATCAATAGTATTAATATTGCCGAATGCAGTGCACTTGTATCAGTTGGAGAAGAAGCTTTTAATGAAAACAATTTAGCCAATCTAGATCTTTCAAACTGTAATAATCTTACTAAAATTGAGTATGGTGCCTTTAAAAGTAATAAAATCGAAAATATTGATCTCGAAAATTGCTCATTACTTGATACGATTGAATCTTATGCATTTCAATCAAATAACATTTCAAATTTAGATTTATCCGGGTGTCCGAACATTAAATTTATTGGATTCTCCGCATTTCAATATAATTCTATTCAATCATTGAACCTAACAAATTGCTCTTCACTTACAACAATAGATAACAGTTCGTTTGCATATAATTCCATATCATATCTGGATTTAACCTCATGTACAGCACTTGAATCAATTGGCGACTATGCATTCAGGAATAGTTCTTTTTCCAATCCTGATTTATCTAAATGTACCTCCCTCGTTTACATTGGTCGATATGCTTTTTATAAATCAGGAGGAAATACGTTTACGCTTCCAACGCCCAATATCCCCAATAAAGTATTCGATTATTGGGAAGATAACAATGGCATTCAATATGCAGGAAATACACAGGTTTCTGACATAACGCTAACATACACCGCCGTACTATTCGAAGGGAATAAGGTTACTTTTACGATTACTGATGGCGCAAACCCGGTTGCAAATGCACTTGTAAGCCTTGATGGATACGACGATAAAATTTCTGATAATGAAGGAATTGCCTCTTTTGCAGTAACACCTTCCGATTCGATCTTCTATGCTATATCTGCCACAAATTACATGACAGTAAGCGATAGCGTTTGGTCAAACGATTCAATTAATTCTGAACAAGTTACGCTGCAATTCTGCGCCGATAGTGTTACAATTAATGAAGAAATTTGTGGAAATGAAACAATTAATATTGGAGACTCAACATATGCAGAATCGGGAACCTATATAACTACACTCACCAACGTGGCCGGATGCGACAGTATTGTAACACTTTTCCTGAACGTTCTTCCTGCACATACAGTTGAATTAAATGAAGTTATTGGCATGGGTGAAGAAATTATCGTTGGCAACACGGCCTATTCTACCAGCGGAATGTATGTAAATACATTAACCAACCAGTTTAATTGCGACAGCACAATTACGCTTAATTTAACTGTTGATAGTATTGCTCCCTCTGCTGTTTGCCAAACAACTACAATTTATCTTGACGAAACAGGAAGTGCCACGTTAACAGCCGATTTAATCGACGGAGGTAGCAGCGACAACCTGAATGAATTGGTTTTTGAAGTTTCACGCAATTCTTTTACATGTTCTGATATTGGAACAAACAATGTACAGCTGATTGTTACCGACAATGTTAATTTAAGCGATACATGCACAGCAGTTGTTACCGTTGAAGACACCATCGCTCCTGAAGCTGTTTGTAAAAATATTGATGTTTGGTTAGATGATTCCGGGGCGGCTCAGGTTTCGCCAAACGATATAAATAACGGCAGTACCGATAATTGTGGAAATCCTATCATGAATTTAAACAATACAGATTTTACATGCGATGATATTGGAACTAATTTGGTACTATTAACCGTTACCGATTCATCTAACAACTCTGCAACATGTTCTGCAAACATTACAGTTCTCGATACCATTTCGCCAACAGCCATTTGTAAAGACATTGATGTTTATTTAGATGCAAATGGCACAGCCACAATTACAGCAGACAGCATTAACAACGGTAGTTTTGCAAACTGCGAAGAGATTTCCAAAAGTATAAACACCAATGAGTTTAACTGCAGTAAGCTGGGTACAAATACAGTTATTTTAACCCTTGAAGCCAACAACCAAAAAACAGCAAGCTGCACATCAATGGTAACGGTAATCGACACGCTTTCTCCAATCGTAAGTGCTCAAAACTTAACCATTTATATCGACACAAGCGAATGCCTGAATACAATTTCTGTTTCTGATATTAAAATGAGTAGTTCAGACAACTGCAGTATCGTTGATGAAACAATTACAAAATCAAGTTTTACCTGCGCCGACACAGGCACTGTACAAACTGTTGAACTTTGGGTTACCGATTCAAGTGGAAATATTGGGAAAGCCATTTCCTCGGTTACTATTAAGGCCTTAACAGACACCATTCCTCCCACTGTTTTGTGTCAGCCAACCACTATTTATTTAGACGAAACAGGCTCAGCCACTTTGATGCCAAGTTATATTGACGGGGGAGTACCGACAACCTATCGGAGGTACATTTAATAGCATCGGCTACCACTTTTAATTGCAGTAACATTGGAGATAACATAGTAGTACTAACCGCCAGTGATGATACTGGCAATAAAGATTCGTGCCAAACAACTGTAACTGTTGCCGATACCATTTCGCCAAAAGCCATTTGCAAAGACATTGATGTTTACCTTGACGAGAACGGAACGGTTTCCATAACCGAAGATGAAATTGATAATGGAAGTTTTGACAATTGTATTTCTATTTCCAAAACAATTGATACTGAAAATTTTACATGCGATAATTTAGGGCAAAATACAGTAACACTAACCGTTTCTGACTCCAGTAAGAATACAGCGCAGTGTACTTCCACGGTAACAATATCCGATACTCTCGCCCCTCAGGTACAAGGCCAGGATATAACAATTTATGTAAATTCAGAAGAATGTAACACAAGCCTTTCGGTTGATGATATAAAAACAAGTAGCAGCGATAATTGCGGTATTGTTTCTGAAGTTCTTTCAAAAACAGAGTTTACCTGTTCTGATACATCTACCACCCAAAATGTTGTACTAACCATAACGGATGCATCGGGAAATACTGACAGCACAATTTCGAAAGTTACGGTTGAAGCCCTGTATTGCAATTATTCACTATCGAAAGCCAACGAAAGCTTTACATCCAATAAACAGAATAGTTCTTTTAATGTAATTGCAGCAATGGGTTGTAACTGGACTGCTGTAGCCAGCTGCAACTGGGTAACAATCACATCTGGAAATTCAGGCTCAGGAAACGGTTCGGTTCAGTTTTCACTACAATCAAATAATTCGATATACGAACGAAATTGCACAATAACAGTTGAGGATAAAACATTTACAATAACACAACTTGGAGAGAACTGCAGTTACTCTCTAAGTCCTTCAGAAATGAAATTTACTTCGGATGGAGGAAATAGCACCTTCGATGTAAATACAATTTACGATTGCGAATGGACAACTAGCGTATCGTGCAATTGGGTAAATATAAATGCCGGTAATTCGGGATCGGGATCGGGCACCGTTTCTTATTCCGTTGAGGCCAACACCTCTGACAGTGAAAGAACATGTACATTAACTGTTGAAGGAAAGACATTTACTATTGTACAAAGTGCTTACATTCCGCCACTGAGTAGCGAAGCTGACATAGTGAGTTTTGAGCTGCCGGGACAAGCTGCACCAACTGAAATAGGCGATTCAACAATTGTGATAACAATGCCATATAACACCGATAAAACGGCACTCATCCCTACAATCGAAATTTCAGAAAATGCTTCAATTTCACCCTTATCGGGAATTGCCACAGATTTTACTGAGCCTGTAGAATATTTACTAACTGCAGAAGACGAAATAACCACAAAAACATGGACCGTTAGCGTATACAACCTACCTATGATAAACAGCAGCGACTCGCTTATAGTAAACGAATTATCAGGCTTATTTGAAGAACTTAATTTACCTGATGACAGTTTGGCAAAATACATTTCAATTATTGAAGATCATATTG
Source organism: Draconibacterium halophilum (assembly GCF_010448835.1). Taxonomy (NCBI): domain Bacteria; kingdom Pseudomonadati; phylum Bacteroidota; class Bacteroidia; order Marinilabiliales; family Prolixibacteraceae; genus Draconibacterium; species Draconibacterium halophilum. Next base: position 2,676,300 of record NZ_CP048409.1, on the reverse strand, counting down.
TGAGCCTCAATTTATCGGGACTAAACCTTGATGGAAACTTTCCTCAAATAGTATCGCAACTAAATTCCCTGCGTTATCTCGATCTCTCAAACAATAACCTTTCAGGACTTCTACCTGATATTTTTGCAATTATTGATGAGGGATTAAAAGATGCTTTGCTCGAAAACAAACTGGTTTTGGACTACCTTAACATTTCAAATAATAGATTTGTATTTAGCGATCTCGAAGCAGTTTGGGAAAACCTGTTGCACATACCGGAATTTATTTACGCACCACAAGCAATAGTTGGAACAGCCATTGATACAACAATCGAAAAAGGTGAAAATTATACGATGCTGATTGAAGGTTATATTCCAGGTAAATTCGACCAATACCAATGGTACAAGGACGCAACTCCAATATCTGGAGCAATATCTGAAACGTTTACTCTAGATGTTACTGAATATACCGATGAAGGGAATTACAATTGTAGAATTACAAATTCTCTTATTACCGAACTTATCCTTGAAACTAAGACGATATCGCTTTCTTTTTCAACTCCGGTTGGTATCGAAAATTTAGAGTTGTATGAACTAAAAATATATCCGAATCCTGCCAGAGATAAAGTATTTATTGAAACGGGAAAAGATAATCCGGTGCTACTAAAAATAGTGGATATTGATGGAAAACAAATGAGGCAAATAAAAGAATTTACAACGGGTGAGATAGACATTAGTGGGTTTGCCAAAGGGATTTACATTATTCGAATTAGTGACCAGAACTTTCTTACGACTAAACAGCTAATTGTTCAATAGCACATCTCTTAAAATAAAAAAACCGGGATAACTCCCGGTTTTTTTATTTGTATATCGCAAAATATTATAAACTTTGTTCACATGCATCTAATACCTTTTTGGCATTTGCATGATTTGGATCAAGCTCCAGAGCTTTTTTCAGTAATGGAATAGCTTGTTCGAAGCTTTTCTTTCCCTTTGCTACTGCATTTTTATATTGGTCATCCAAAGTCGTATAACTTCCGGAATTAACCTCCTCTGTTGCTTGCTTAATTGTAGCAGCTCCTTCTTGATATTTTTCATATCCTTGAGAAAAATAAACTTTTGCAAGGTTTTCTAATAACCCGGTTTTATTTTCCGCACTAATATTTACGCCATCAACAGAAGACTTTCCTTCAGCTACCAAAGCCTCCGCAGCCTTTTTTAAGGAAGCATCTTTATATTTTTCAGCTTTTGCATACCCAAAATCATTTTGCGAAATTGCAAAGAAATTGGCTGCGTCAACAAATTCTTCTCCTTTATAGCTTTTAATTCCTTCGTTATAAAACATTTTTCCTGCCTGTTCCTCAATACCTGCTTCAGGATAATCAGCGATAGCAGCTTTATAAAGCTCTATTGCTTTATCATACTCTTTGTTATCCAAAGCATCTGATGCTTTACTCTTTGCAACAGCTGGTCGCAACTGATTAAGAACACCATTAATATTTTCTTCATTCTGTCCGTGATCAGGAATCGCCAGTACAGATTCAAATAGTTCAATGGCCTTTTCAAAATTTTTGTTTTGTACGGCTGTATTTGCTTCGTTCATTAATTCACTAGGAGATTGATCCTGAGCAAATGTCATTACAGAAATAAAAACCGCTACTACTAACAATACTACTCTTTTCATTTTTCAACTACTTTTAATATTTTATAACTCAATTTAATTTTCGCTTGAATTTCGTCGATGAGCCCAAAAATAGTAATAATGAATTAAAAACCTAAAATACACCAATTAAGAGTATCGACACTTTACTCTTCTTTATATACAAATACAATACCATTTAAAATGACAATACAGTATTTAGCTGCTTACGGGTTAAGTAAATCAGGATTCCAGAAATTCAGAATATTTTTAATTATGTGAAGATTATTTGTGGCTTCGGCATTCTGAGGATCTATTTCCAACACCCGGTTAAAAGCATTAATTGCTTTTCCCCAATTCTGGTATTTTTGTTCGATTTTTCCTTGAAGCAAAAAATAATCTGCAGTATTTTGTTCTTCAAGATTTTCGAAAAGACTTCTGGCTTGTTCGGCCTTTTCAGATTTTAACAAATCGTCAATTACTTCCAGGTTATTTTTGGTCTCCATATTTTCAAGTTATTAAAATCACTTATTCATTAAGGCAAAGATAGAACTCGCCTGATTTCAGCAATCATCGTACGTTTCAAAAACTTTGTAATACTCGTTTCATTCCTATTTCTCTCCCCTTGTTACAGAAATAACACCTTTTACCTTTTTTAGTTTATGAATAAGAAATTCAAGGTGATCGAGATTATAAACCGATATCTGCAATATTCCTTCAAAATTGCCTTTATCGCTTGAAATATTTATCGATCGCATTTGAGTGCCTATATCTTTTGAAATGATATGCGTAATTTCAGAAACGATACCAACTTCGTCGGTTCCGGAAATATGCAGCGATGTTAAAAACGAACTACTACTGGTATTATCTTTCCATACTGTTTTGATGATACGGTACGGAAAGCGCGCTCTCATTTGTGGTGCATTCGGACAATTGGCACGATGAATTTTTATTCCATCGTTAATGGTAACAAACCCAAAAATCCGGTCGCCAAAAACAGGATTACAGCATTTGGAAAGCTTGTAGTTTACATTTTTCAGATTATTGTCAATGATTAGAAAATCGTCGCCACCATCGTACGTCAGGTTTTTAGCCTCACTGGTTGGCAACAGTTCTTCAACAGCTTTTTTAGTTGAATCTTCTTCTTCTTTTTCAAGAAACAGCGATTTTACTTCCAGCGTATCAATTTTACCAATTGCTATTTCATAGTAAAAATCAACGGCAAGTTTAAATCCAAAGTGTTTCAGAATTTTTCTTATCGCATCGTCATTTAAATCCAGTTTCCAGTTTTTAAATTTGCGTAATAACATCTCCCTCCCATCGATTGCCTGGCGGTTTCTATCTTCGTTTAAACTCGCCTTAACCCGGTTTTTAGCTTTTGATGTTACTACAAAATCGAGCCAGTCCAACTTGGGTTTCTGGTTATTCGAAGTATCAATTTCAATTTGATCACCGTTTTTAAGCTGGTGTTTTAAAGTAACCTTTTTACCATTTATTTTTCCGCCAACACAAGTATCGCCAATACGCGAGTGAATTTCATAAGCAAAATCCAACACGGTTGATCCCAATGGCATTTTCTTCAAATCTCCTTTTGGCGTGAAAATAAATATTTCATCACTGTAAATATCCGTATTAAAGTGATCGATAAAATCAACCGCATTTAATCCGGGATTTTCAAGAATATCGCGAATTCCGGCCAACCACGAATCAAAACCCGATTCTTTGCCTCCTTTATATTTCCAGTGTGCAGCTAATCCTTTTTCGGCAACCTCGTCCATTCGTTTGGTACGGATCTGAATTTCAACCCATTTTTTATGTGGCCCCATTACCGTTGTATGCAGCGACTCGTAACCATTTGATTTTGGAATCGTAATCCAATCGCGCAATCGGTTCGGGTTGGTTTGATACTCTTCGGTAACAAACGAATAGGCTGTCCAGCAGTCGGCTTTTTCATTTTCAGGTTCCGAATCGAGAATTACCCGAATAGCAAACAGGTCCATCACCTCGTCGAAAGAAACATTTTTTTTACGCATTTTGGTATTTATCGACGAAATAGATTTCGTACGTGCTTTCATCGAAAATTTCAACCCGCGCTGCTGTAATTTTTTCTCAATGGGCTTAACAAACTCGGCTACAAAACTGGCTCGTTCACGTTCCGTTTCTTTCAAACGGTTTACTACGTAATGATACTCGTCAGGCTTTTGAATTTTTAGACATATATCCTGCATCTCGGAGGTTATATTGTATAAACCAAGCCTGTGTGCCAGTGGAGCGTATAAATATTGTGTTTCGTGGGCCAGTTTTTGCTGATTCGCCTCATTGTATACTTCCAGGTTGCGCATAACCTGCAAACGGTCGGCAATTTTCACCAGAATAACACGAACATCGCCAGCCATTGCAAGCATTAGTTTTCTGTAATTTTCCGAATGAAGATCAATGGTATCGGTTCCCAACGCATTAATCTTGGCCATGCCTTCCAGAATTAAACTGATGTGCGTACCAAATTTCTCACCAATTTCTTTTTCGGTTACCTTTTCTTTTAAGCCGGCATACATAACATTGTGCAACAACCCGGTAATTACAGAGTCGGGCTCAAGACCAATCTCCATTGCAATTATAGAGGCTACTTCAATGGAATGGCTCAAAATTACTTCGCCGTGAGAAAAACGGGTTTCCCCAAGTACTTGTTTGGTAAAATCAAATGCATTCTCTAGTTTTAGAAAAGAAGCGTCATCCCAGGTTAACTGGCAAAATTCCTTTAAGTGATCATACCTGGTATATATTTGTTCTCTGGGTTCCATGGTGTAAAAATAAAAAAGGCTGCTCTTTTAGCAGCCTTTTAATCCTTTATAGTGATTTTATTTCTATTCAGCTGCAGCAGTAGTATCAACAAAAGAACGATTACGCATTTCACGATCCAGCATAAAAATACCATTACCCTGCCCATCAATAAGCTTCAAGGTATCAAGTATTTCAGTAACGTTGGCTTCTTCTTCAACTTGCTCATCAACAAACCAACGCAAAAAACTTTGTGTTGCATGGTCTCTTTCTTCAACGGCAATATCAACCAAGTCGTTAATTAAACTGGTAACGTGTTGTTCGTGTTCCAATGTTTTTTCATACACATCAATTACACCATCCCAGGTCGTTGGCATTTGAGCAATTGCTTTTAATTCAACTTTGCCACTTCTTTCCACAATATAATCGAAAAATTTATTGGCATGCGTCAACTCTTCCTGATACTGAACGTACATCCAGTTTGCAAAACCAGGCAGCCCTTTATCGTTAAAATAGGCTGACATTGAGAGGTATAATAATGACGAATATTGTTCCGCGTTAATTTGCTCGTTTAACGCATTTAGCATTTTTTCTTTCAACATGATTTACTTGTTTTTATTTGTTTGGGTTAAAAATAGCGAAAAGCAGACAGATAATAAAAAAGAAAGACCCATTTTTGGATCTTTCTTAACGAATTAAAAACTGATTGTTGTAAGAGAAAATTTAGATAATTATTCCATTTGTTTCATTTTTCAATGAATTACGATTCTACAAAGAACATTTATTAAATATCATTTCGAAAATTAGCTACAGCTGATTTTACTCGTTATTATCATCCGTTTTAAACGACCAGGTTGGGCTGTTGGCCACTTTATCGCCTTCGTATTTGGCAACCACATACCAATAGTAAGTTGTGGAATAATTAAGTCCGTCGACAATCACTTCGGAAGCCGTAAGGTTTTCGCCGGCAATTTTCTGAACTGTAGAACCTGATTCAAAATAATAGACTGTATAATCCAGTTCTTTACTTCTGTTTTGCTGATCCACGTTCCACTGAAAGGTAAACGATGTTTGCTGATCGATAGCGCCGTTACCGGGAACCGGATCGTAAATACTTACCCATCCCACATCCTTATCATCTTTCAGCATAAAAAAAGTAAGGGCAGTTGATTCACTTTCATATACAGCCACACTTACACTTCCGCTCAGGAAGTCCTTTTTACGGGCTGTTACAGCAACTTCGCCTTCTTTTACTTTATTAAATTCAAACACACCCTCTGCATTTGTTAAGGTTGTAGAGCTGGCAGGACTGGTTGAGACTAGCACCCCTTCGAGAGGGGTATAATCTTCGCCATCGAGGACAACGCCGCTTACGCTTCCAAACTTTTCAATATCAATTTTTTCTTCTTCGCACCCCACAAAAATGAGCAAAAGAAAAATTGCCGGTATCCATAATTTTGTTTTCATCTATGTTGATTTTTTTCTTTTTTTAAAAATACATCCGTAATCCCAAATCAAATCCCCAGAAACTGTCGTTAAACGTTCCCGACATCGATCCGTCGAACGAATCGGAAAGAAACTGATTAAAAAACGCGCCTCCTGTAACACCAAAACGGCGGGTAAACAGGTATTCCATTCCACCCCCAAAGGAGAGAAAAGGAATGAGTTCTTTGTCTGACACACCAATTGTTCCGCCAAAATCGTACAGCGTACCAATTCCTGTTTTCAGATAGGGCGAATATTTATCGCGGGTATTGGCCAGGAACATTAAATTGAGATGACCACTGTACTCCATTGATCCGTAAATATTGTTTACATGAATTACCGATGGACCAAAACCGGCTTCCAGGAAAAACGATTTATTGAGTCCCACTCCAAAATTGAGTGAGCCACCCGGCCGGGGACTACTTTTTGAATAATCGCCGTTGTACATTTGCACCGCACCGGAAACAGACATATAGTGATTGTCGCGGTACTCTTTTTCGTAATGTCGGCCCATTAAATCCTCTTCCAGGTTATCCTCTTTTTCCTTTAAGTACGCTTCAAAAACCTGAGAATTCTGTTGAGCAGTATCTTTTAACGCCCAAAGATTGTCGATTACACCTTCGATAATTAAACTTTGTATGCCTTTTTCAATGGCTTCGGTAACGGCCATTTCAGTAGGCTCGTTGTAGGTAAATCCGGTTTCGGCTTCCAACAAGCGTTTAAATTTTACATAGCGGAATACGCCCATCGACACTTCCTGCGAAAGGATGGACTTGGTAGTATAAACTGTTTTCAGCACTTTCCCGTTACTGGTTGAAACCGCACGCAGGTATATACTTACCCGGTCTTCGCGGTATTGTGCTGAGGCATCGGCGCCAAAGTAACGCACTCCTGCCCCGCCGGTAAATACATTTGATTCATAGGAAACAATTCCGCCCTCGATAAGCACACCGGCAAAAAGCAGCGGCGGAAGCAGCATGTTTCCTCCTCCTTCGTACTGCTCGCGACTTGAGCGGATAATTTTTCGTTCGTTCAGCAGGTTGCTGATGTTTTCACGTTCGATGGGTATAAACCACCCCGATTCCTCGAGTGCCCGCATCAGGATATTTGTGGCGCCCTGTGTAACTGCTGTGGACCAGCTGGCACCGGTTTCTGAAGGTTTATACTGGCCGGTCTGGTCGCGGAATTTGTACACCGCTACAACAATCTGTTCCTGCGGTTCCGGTAAATCGAGTAATTCCTTTTTCATGCGTGTTTCAGGCCCAAGTTCGGCTTCGCGAGAAGTGCCCAAGGGTTGGTGAAATACAGGACTGCATGATCCAACTACCAAAATCAACAAAAAAAACACAACACTCCTGAAATTCATTTTTTTCAGCATCGTAATTAAATTTTTCGTTGGTTAAAAATAGGGAACCGAAACAGTGGTAGTGGCACCGTTGGTATTATCTACAATAGTAACATTGATGCCCCCGTCATTACTTCCGACATCAATCTGGTAATCTCCCAGAACATAGATACCTTCCTCCAGGGCATTTTCACCAAACTGGCGGGTAATTATTTCTCGGGAAAGCTGACTGAGAATCTGACGATTCAAGTCATCGGCAAAATCTTCCAGCGGATCACGATCCCAATAACTGGCTCTGTCATCTTCCATTTCAGGCGCCTTATAAGTATCCTGCGCCTGGGCCGAACTTAGCATCCAACTGTAGTTGTAAGGATTTCCGCCAAAAGCCGGGTTTTTGGGTTGATAAACAAAATCCTGTGCTTTAGAATGTATCGAAAACAGTAGAAATGTTCCAAATAATATTATTAAAAATTTGTTCATAATGTGTGGTTTAAAGCCCCTCCTAGCCTCTCCGCCGACTGGCGGAAGGAAAACATCCCCTTTCAGGGGATTATAAGGCCGTGTTTATAAATTCCTCGTTTTTAATCAATAATGCAAAAAAAATGAACGCTTCTTCTGCCCCCTCCTGACCCCCACATGGGAGGGAAACCATCCCCTTTGGGGGATTACAGGGGGCTTCCTTAAAATATCCCGTTTCCCGACTGGTCTTCTCCTTCAAGCTGGCGCATGATCTCCTCGTAATTGGCCAGGTAAAGCTGGGTTTGCGCCACTGCCTGTTGGGCAACCTGCTCAACATAAGAAGTTCGTGGCATTAGGTAAGACTGGAAAACCAGGGTTTCATTTATCTTTACTTCAATTAATGTGGTGCGCAGCCTGAATGGTTTCTCTTCAATAAATATTGAATAGTTTTTTGTATCAGGCGGTGCCTGCCACTGGTTATAAAAAAAATCGTAAAAATCTCTTCCGCTTTTCGTCTTTGTCTGGTCGAAAAGCAAGCCATCAATTTCAATATCAGCATCTTCGCTTTCCTGCTCTGTTTCAGTTTGTGCTGTAACTTCCTCGATCAGCTTTTGCAGGCTGGGCGGTGCTTCTTTTGGTTGTATTGAATTCATTAAAAGGGTATCCGTTTGAAGGTTACCCCGCTGCAGCAATGTGTCCTGCTGCGCGCTGCCGGTTAGGGCGATGGTGAGTAAAAACAATATGACTGGCAATTGCTTCATCATGCTATTTTTTAGCAGGAAATCCTGTAAAATTTGTGGTGGTGTGTATCTGAACATCCATTCCGCCACTCCATCCATTGTACTGATGCACAATTACAGGTTTTGAATAAGGTTCCATTAAAGCCGAAACAGAAAATCCGATTCCTTCCTGTTTTACTGAAATCATATCGGGTTCGGCACCAGCTCCGTTCCATGGACCTTTTACAGCCAAATTTATGGAGTTATTCATTCCTTCCTGGTATAATTGCGCTTCACGCACATTGAGAGTAGAATTTTCAATCAGACTGTTTATTTCGTTTCCGCTGCCCAACTGGGTAACGGTTTGAATGATGTTGTGACCTACCGACCAGATGTTGGCGATGTTACCCACATTCTCCTCAGGGACGCGTCCTCCATTGGCGTATTCAAAATTTTCATTTGCCTGGAGCAACGTTGTTTGCAAACCGGTTCCGGTTTGTTCAATGTATGCTTGCTGGTTACCATCGCGCTGAATGGCATTAAGCGAATTTTGCAATACGCCCTGTTGCTCTTGCACCGTTTTTATGGTATTGGAAAAACCGCTCTGGTTAATCATTGCCTGGTTGGGATACAACAGTTCGTTTTCAACCTCCACCTGTCCGCTTTTCAATTCTTTCACATCTTCCGATGCATCTTTTTGAGCTGAGACGCTAAAAGCTGCCAGAACAAAAACGGATAAAAATATAAGGTATCGTTTCATTGCGTTATAAAATTTGGTAACAAATTTATCCTTTGTTGCGAGTATTTTTAAAAGCCCCTTCAGTATGGTTTGAAGTTAGCTCTTTTTTCAAATCCTTCCTGAAAAAGCAGAAAGTAAAAATGGTTAAAAGCTTCCGGGGAATTTCCCCGGAAGCTAACCATCACATTACGATCGAGGAGTCACCTAACTTGATGGCCAGGTTTCTTCGATTCTCTCAATTAATATTATTGAGTTACACTTTGATTCTGAGTCAAATTGGCAACATGACCATTCCCAGTTTGAGAAATTGTACTGCTGTTAAATCCACCCCACTGATTTTGGGAAGCATCATTGTTTGCACCATTTTGCCAAATAATAGCATGGTTTGAAACATTACCTGCTTCATTTATCTGATTTTGAATAGCTACATTACCATTTCCTCCCCACTGATATATTTCAGCATCATTTAATGCAGGATATCCAGCCGGAGTTGCATCTCCTGAAAGTTGTCTTTGGCTTGCACTGTTCCCATTGGAATATTGTTCAATCAAAGCATTATTTAAATTACCCAATGAAACTTGATAAGCTGAATTATTGTTACCTGATTGCATTACGGATGAGCTACTAACCCATGAATTATTAAGTTGAGTCTGTGATGCAGTATTTCCATTCCCTGATTGTACTGCAATAACATCATTATCCCAACCATTTTGCTCTTGTTCAGAAGTATTATTATTACCGCCCTGGGTTATTGAAGCGTAGTTCGAGCTACCAACTTCAGGCAATTCAGTATCTTGTGCTTGCATGGCAGAGTTATTATTTCCAGTTTGCACAATAAAAGCGTCGTTGTAATATTTCAGTTGGTGTTGAAATGCATCATTTCCATTTCCTGACTGTAGAATTGAAGCCATGGATTCACCCATTTGATTTGCTCCACCCTGTATTTGTTCAGCATCATTGTTATTGCCTGTCTGCTCAATTTCAGCTTCTAAAACACCACCAGGTCCAGCATATTCACCTGAGCCATGATCATTTGTTTGACTTACCATTGCTCCGTTTCCAGCTCCTGTTTGAAGAACAGTAGATAAGTTATCATCATCTTCTACCGAACCTTCAAAAACTGGATTAATTTGTGTTACTGTTGCAACGTTGTTCGCATTTTGTTGCGTCACATACGACGTATTGTCACCAGCCCCCTGTTGATCAACTGTCGCTTCTTGACTAGCATCGCTTTGGTCAATTTCCGAAGTGTTGTTTGTTTGTCCCATTGCCATACTTACGGCAAATAGCATTGCGAATAAAAAACTTACTTTTTTCATTTTGTTTTTAAATTTAATTGTTAATAAAAAGGATATTTCATTTTAATAATCCCGAGGAGACAGGATTAGTTTCCGGTGTGTTTACCAGCGTAGCCTGATAGTTGGCCGGAACAATCGGGGGATGCCGCATACTACGTCGCTTTTGTGATTGCAGCTACATTTTCGATCTAGGGATCAGAATTCGATTTTAGATTTTTGTTTTTCATAATTGTTTGTTCTAAAAATTATCGTGAATTGATTTTTACGCTGTTGTTTTTTCCGCTTTGGGTAATTTTTATTTTATGTTTTTGAATTGGTGTTTGCTGTTTTTTAACAATGGAGTCAACATTGGAAAATATTTCCACATGATTGTTTAACCCTTTTTGGGTAATTGTGCCAGTAACATTTATAGAGTCCGTAAATAAAGTATGGGAATCAACCGAAATTGAATTGACCAGTACTCTATTGTTCAAACCAGAAGTCGCAACTTCCAGGGTGTCTGAAGAAGAAATGATTTCGGGAACCAATATCGGTCCCTTCAATAATAAAAATAATCCGAGACTAAGTATTAACATAACCACATTTATTCAATTACATACAATGCCAGGCGGTTACGCCAAAGCATAATTGTCTACTTTTGATTTAATAGCTGGGGCTTTAAAAATATGTCTGTGGAAATGATCTGGAGATAAACCCTTAATTTTTATCATCGAAGATCAGAGGATTGCTTAGGGGGCAATTCCCATTTTTCCGATAGCTAATTTACGTTGGCTAAGTATTAAATGAAATACGTAATTTCCGTAGGTACTAAAAAAAGATACGTATTTTCACCTACTATATACCACTAAAACATGCTCACGAAAACCATCAACAATACGGTTAAAACAAAAGCACTATGTATTAAAATACGAACTGGTTTTATTTTCAGGAAAAATTGGCTGATAAAAAGCTGATAAAGAATTATGAAATTGAATGTTTGTAATTAGTCACCTCCAAGACGTCAACCAGAACATGCTTCAGGGTCTTTTTCTTAAGCAGCTGGTTAGTAAATATTTAAGATACTGAGACCGAGGCTGACCTTTCCGGGCAGAATGTTCAGTATGACGTTTTTGGCAATAATTGTAATTCTTGTTAAGAACTAAAGTCTGAAATTTATTACCATTATTCCAACGTCATTAGCAACTTGTTTCGGGGACTTACAAAAAATCTGTTAGTGGCAGCATCGCTAAGCAATGTTTAAGCCTTACTGGGCACTACTATAAAAAAACATGATACTGGGCTGCAACAAAATAACTAGTTGTACACCGTAGTATATTTATTATCAACAGCTAGAATTGCCTCCAGCATACTTCTTGTTTCCGATTTTCTCATGATATTTGCCCGGTGTTTCTCAATTGTGCGTTCCGCAATACCCAAATCAGCAGCAATCTGCTTTACTGGCAATCCCTTTGCGGATAATTGAAAAACTTCCAGCTCCCTTCTGGTAAGACCAAACATTTCTTTTGCCCATTCAAGGCGGCTCTTCGTGTTTGGCTGAATATTTGGATTATTATGATTTTCCGGAATTTCACCAATGGGTACTACTTCCCCAAAAACGGAATTAATATTATATTGGTTTCCACGATGCAAACTTATAGTATACGCAAAACCATTTGTATTGCAACAAGTCACATTTTTCAATTTACAAACATCTGCTCCCCCTTCGGTAAATCTCCGATAGTTATATTCATTCTCGGTATTTCCAGTAAAAGAAAAAAGCCAATCAAAATGTTGATTTTCAAAATCTTCTTTTTTTCTTTTTGAAAGTTTACAAAAAGCCTCGTTTACACAAATAACTTCATCTTTTTCGAGGTAAAACATTGCTACCTCTGATGACGCGAAGTACTTTTTAAAATGTTTCAAAGCAAAAACATTAACTTCTGTTCTTTTATTTAATGCTTGATTAATTTTTTGAACAATAGAACTATTATGATACGGTTTAAAAATAAAATTATCGATACCTATTTCCAGCCCAATCTTTATTCCATGCTCATCGTACTTTTCCATTAATAAAAAAAAAGGAATTGCATTTTTTAGCAAAAATGGTTTTATACGATTAAAAATGCTGAAACCTGATTCGCCATTTATTTTATACGGACAGATTACTAAGTCTGCATCTTCATCAATAATCTTTTTAATTATAACATCAATTTGCGAAACGCGAATAATAGTAAAACCTTTATCTTTTAATAGTAAATCAATACAGCTATCTTGCATTTCTGCGTGAAAAATGATGAGGTTCTTTGAATGATTCTTCATAATAGAGGTAAACAATTTAGGTTCTTAAGGATAACACCTTTAAACAGATAACACTGAGGTTAAATTTATGAACAAAAAATTTATAAAACAAATGGAGTATATTGCTAAATCCTATTTTAGAACATCTAGTTATTATTTTTTCTCATATTTGGACAACATGTTCAAAATAATTAATAGTTTAATTCCGCTTCAACAGTTAACTCTTTTAAATAATACCACCATGTCTTCTTTAACACAAACTTTACAAATCCAATCGAACCTTTCTAAATAATATTCGAATTATAGAGGAGGTCATTTAATTTTTATCTTTGCGCACCTGAAATTATTAGCCGATTTTAAATCCGATAAAGCATGAAGAATATAAAATTCATTTCAGCTGCTGATGCAGTAAAAGTTATCAAATCGAACGACCGCATTCACCTTCACAGTGTGGCCGTTACACCACACCCTCTTATTAATGCAATGGTTGAAAGAGGAAAAAACAAAGAATTCCGAAATGTACGTGTTCAACACATTCACACCGAAGGACCGGCTCCTTATGCCGATCCTGAGTTGGAAGGAATTTTTCAGTTAGAATCATTTTTTGTTGGCGGAAACGTAAGAAAACAAACCCAAGCCGGTTATGCCGACTACATTCCTGTTTTCCTGCAAGAAACGCAACGACTGATTCGTGAAGGCTATTTAAAAGTAAATGTTACCATGATTCAGGTTTGTCCTCCCGACAAGCACGGATATGTATCGTTAGGTACTTCGGTTGATGCCACACTGGCTGCAATCGAAAAATCTGATACTGTAATTGCTATTGTAAACCCAAACGTACCACGTGCTTTTGGCGATGCAATGGTTCATATAAACGACATCGACTTATTTGTTGAAGATGATAGTCCATTATATGCTCCGGCGCCTGGATCAATTAGCGAAATAGATCGTAAAATTGGTCGTTACGTTGCCGAGTTGGTAGAAGACGGAGCAACACTGCAAATGGGGATTGGTGCTATTCCGAATGCGGTATTAAGCATGTTGGGTAACCACAAAGACCTTGGCGTTCACTCTGAAATGTTTGCCGATGGAATTCTTCCCTTAGTAGATAAAGGTGTGGTAAACGGAAGAAACAAAAAGATCGACAAAGGTAAAATGGTAGCAACTTTCCTGATGGGATCTACCGGACTTTACGATTTTATTGACGATAACCCGGGCGTATTAATGCAGGATGTTAAATACACAAACCGTGTTAGCATTATTGCAAAAAACCCAAAAGTTACCGCTATTAACTCTGCTCTTCAAATTGATATTACCGGTCAGGTTTGTGCCGACTCTATCGGAACAACACACTATTCGGGTGTAGGTGGTCAGATTGACTTCCTTCGCGGTGCCTCTTTAAGTAAAGGTGGTAAACCAATTATTGCAATACCTTCTGTTACAGCTAAAGGTGTTAGTAAAATTGCGCCAACCCTACTGTTGGGTGCCGGTGTAGTAAGTACGCGAGCGAATATTCACTGGGTAGTTACTGAATATGGTGCCGTTAATTTATACGGTAGATCAATGCAAGACAGGGCAAAACTATTGACATCTATAGCTCACCCTGATCATCAGGAAAGTTTGGACAAAGCAGCATTTGAACGTTTTGGTCCTCACTTCCATTATGTATGGGATGAAGAATAAGACATATGTTTAGAAAAAGCAGACTTCATGTCTGCTTTTTTTTATGACTATTATCACCAACAATTTTTATTTAACAGCCGAATATTAAGTAATTCTGAATTCATGATACCAAAAAATCAGGTTTTTTGGTTTTCACGAATGGGGAAGCATAAGAACCATAACTTTGTTGGAGTTTAAAAATTTGAGTATTAATATTTTATAACCATTCTAAATAAGCAGAAAACGAAACGATTAGTGCCGGGAAAAACGGTAAGATCTGCTTCAAAATCGGCTTATTTTTAAGAATACATTTATTTACAATATGAACATTTCACATATAGAACACATCGGGATCGCGGTAAATAGTTTAGAAGAAGCTATTCCTTACTACGAAGAGATGTTGGGTCTAAAATGCTATGCCGTTGAAGAAGTGGCAGACCAAAAAGTAAAAACCGCCTTTTTTAAGGTTGGCGACACTAAAATCGAGTTATTGGAATCAACAAGTCCGGACGGACCTATTGGTAAATTCCTTGAAAAGAAAGGCCAGGGCGTACACCACCTTGCTTTTGCAGTTGATAATGTAAACGATTCGTTGAACGAGTTGGGAGAAAAAGGCGTTCAGCTAATCGACAAAACTTCGCGAAAAGGAGCCGAAGGATTAAACATTGGATTCCTTCATCCAAAAGCAACAATGGGTGTATTAACCGAAATTTGTGGAAAAGAATAAAAGACACTTATAATAACCGATTTTATGAGCAACCAGGATAAAATTAAAAAGTTAATCGACCTAAGAGCAGAAGCAAAGCTGGGTGGCGGATTGAAAAGAATTGAAGCACAGCACAAAAAAGGCAAATTTACTGCTCGCGAAAGAATCGAACTCCTTTTAGATGAAGGAAGTTTCGAAGAATTTGACATGTTTGTTACACACCGCTGTACAAACTTCGGATTAGAAAAAACCAAGTTTTTAGGCGACGGAGTTGTTACCGGTCACGGAACAATCGATGGACGTGTAGTTTACGTTTTCTCACAAGACTTTACCGTTTTTGGAGGATCGTTATCAGAAAGCTTTGCACAGAAAATTTGCAAGGTAATGGATATGGCTATGAAAGCCGGAGCACCTTTAATTGGTATCAACGACTCGGGTGGTGCACGGATTCAGGAGGGTGTTAACTCGCTGGCCGGTTATGCCGAAATTTTCGAGCGTAACATTTTGGCGTCAGGAGTTATTCCACAGATCTCTGCCATTTTTGGGCCTTGCGCGGGTGGAGCAGTTTACTCTCCTGCCCTAACCGACTTTATTATGATGACCGAGCAAAACTCGTACATGTTTGTAACCGGACCTAAAGTTGTAAAAACAGTAACCGGTGAAGACATTTCTGTTGAAGACCTTGGTGGAGGTAAAGTTCATGCATCAAAATCAGGTGTTGCACAGTTCCTTGTTGAAAACGAACAGGAAGGCATTTCCATCTTGCGTAAACTGATCAGCTATCTTCCACAAAACAACCTTGAAGATCCGATAGCTACTGACAGCACTGATCCAATCGATCGTTTAGATGACGTGTTAAATGAGATTATTCCGGATAACCCTAACCAGCCATACGAGGTAAAAGATGTTATCCATACCATTGTTGATTATGGCGAGTTCCTTGAAATTCACCGTAACTACGCAAAAAACATCGTTGTTGGTTTTGCTAAATTCGACGGACAACCTGTAGGTATTGTGGCTAACCAACCAAACTACTTAGCTGGTGTACTTGATATTGATGCATCAGTAAAAGCAGCTCGTTTTGTACGTTTTTGCGACTCGTTTAATATTCCAATCATTACACTTGTTGATGTACCGGGTTTCTTACCTGGAAGTCGTCAGGAATATGGTGGTATTATCACACACGGAGCAAAACTGATGTTTGCTTATGGCGAAGCTACTGTTCCAAAAATTACTATCACATTACGTAAATCATACGGTGGAGCCCACGATGTAATGTCGAGTAAACAATTACGTGGCGACCTAAACTACGCGTGGCCAACTGCCGAAATTGCAGTAATGGGTGCAGCGGGTGCTGTTGAAGTACTTCACGGAAGAAAATTGCGCGATATTGAGGATGCCGAAGAGCGTGCTAAATTTATTACCGACCACGAGGAAGAATACAAAGAGAAATTCGCAAATCCGTATGAGGCCGCATCTTTTGGCTATATCGACGATGTAATTGAGCCACGTAATACCCGATTCAGAATTATTCGCGGATTACAAAGCCTTGCTACTAAAAAGCTGGTTAATCCACCTAAGAAGCATTCAAATATTCCACTTTAAAAACAGAACAAATTATGGAACCATTATCAATTCTATTAGCCAGTTCTGTTCAGTTTGGTTTAACCGTTGCAATTGTTGGATTCTGCATTGTTTTTACGGCATTAACTTGTTTGGTTATTGTATTTAGTAATACTCCAAAGTTGATAAACATGAAATTCAACAAGGAGAAACTAAAAAGAAAGAAAAACAAAGGGCAGGCAGAAGTTACAAAAGACGACGATTACGTTGAAGGTAACGTAACAGCAGCTATCAGTTTAGCATTGCACATGTACTTTAACGAACTGCACGATGAAGAGAGTAACGTTGTTACCATTAAAAAGGTAAAGAAATCTTATTCTCCATGGAGTTCAAAAATCTACAGT
The DNA here is from genome assembly GCF_010448835.1 of Draconibacterium halophilum. Classification (NCBI taxonomy): domain Bacteria; kingdom Pseudomonadati; phylum Bacteroidota; class Bacteroidia; order Marinilabiliales; family Prolixibacteraceae; genus Draconibacterium; species Draconibacterium halophilum. The sequence continues at coordinate 2,659,248 of NZ_CP048409.1, read as the reverse complement.
GTACAAAACAACTGGCCGCGATAAATAATTCGGAGTAGAAAGAGTAAAAAGAGAAGACAATGAAAAAATATAAATTCACAATACACGGTAACAATTACGACGTTCACTTAAAAGACATTGAAGACAATGTTGCTGAAGTGGATGTAAACGGAACCATTTACGAGGTTGAAATTCACGGAGAAGTAAAAACTTCAAAAACACCGAAACTGATTCGGAAACCGGTTGAAAAGATGCCGGGCGAAGGTCAGATTAAAAAATCGGAAACAACCGGAAAACACAAAGTAACTGCACCACTACCGGGCACTATTCTTAAAATTAATGTAACTGTTGGCGATGTTGTAACCGAAGGCCAAAACGTAATGGTTATGGAAGCCATGAAAATGGAGAATCAAATACAAACAACAAAAGCCGGCGAAGTTACAGCAATTAAAGTTGGTGCAGGCGACAGTGTGTTACAGGATGATGTTTTGATTGAAATCGGTTAAGCTTTTGTAACAATGAGAAAATTATTTCAACTATTATTACTGCTGATTTTTATTACACCGTCAGTATTCGGTGCTGAGCAATCAGAAAAAATCAGCGAAGTATTGGCACAAGGGAAATGGGTTAACTATTCCGATGGATATGTTCCTATTCCTACCTATAAAGAGGATGGAACACAAACGGAAAAGCCACGAACTGTAAAACGTTTTAAGACCTTTACTTTTGAAGAAGACGGAGCTTTTATTTTAGACTCTGCCAAAACACGTTATACAGGGCATTACACAATCTCTGGCGATAAAGCAATTCTGAATTTTAAAAGAATTCCAGTTACGCATTTAAGTGCGAATACCGATCCTAATAAATCGACCGGTTACGATACCGAAACGGAAATGGTAAAACTCCCTCAAAGAGAGTTGCACCTTACTGATAACGGAAAACTTACCGGCGACGGACATGAATACAAGAATTACAGCGGAGCCATGTCGGGCTTGTTTAACTTTTACGAATTCTCCGGTTTTGCCAACATTGCATGGGGTAACGTAATCATGATGCTGATCGGATTTGTTTTCCTGTTCCTGGCTATTAAATACGACTTTGAACCGATGTTGCTTATACCAATTGGTTTTGGTATCCTCATTGGTAATATTCCAATGTTTCAGGTAGTTGATTTTAACCTGAAACTAGGTGTTTACGAGCCAGGATCGGTGATGAATATTCTCTATCAAGGAGTTGTTCAGGGGTGGTATCCACCTATTATTTTCCTTGGAATTGGTGCAATGACCGACTTCTCGTCGCTGATCTCCAATCCAAAATTGATGTTACTGGGAGCTGCCGCACAAATTGGTATTTTCCTAACATTCCTTGGAGCAATTTACCTGGGATTTGCAGCGCCTGAAGCCGGAGCAATTGGTATTATTGGTGGGGCCGACGGTCCTACTGCGATTTTCATTTCATCCAAACTGGCGAATGGATTAAATGTACTGGCCGACGGAACAACGGTGAAAAACCTGATTGGCCCGATTGCAATTGCGGCTTATTCGTACATGGCACTAGTTCCGGTTATTCAACCACCGGTTATCCGGCTGATGACTTCGAAAAAGGAACGTAAGATTCGTATGAAACCACCACGCGCGGTTTCAAAAACCGAGAAAATACTTTTCCCAATTATTGGTTTGATTCTGACAGCATATATTGCACCATCGGCATTACCACTTATTGGTATGTTATTCTTTGGTAATTTGCTAAAAGAATCGGGGGTAACTAAACGTTTGGCAAATACAGCAGCCAACCCACTTATCGATACCATTACAATTTTGTTGGGTATTACTGTGGGAGCTTCAACTCAGGCCGATGTATTCCTTACTCCTTCATCAATCAAGATCTTCGCATTGGGTGCCGGTTCGTTCGTTATTGCAACGGCTGGTGGTGTTGCCGGTGCTAAAATCATGAACCTGTTCCTGAAAAAAGAGAACAAGATTAACCCAATGATTGGAGCATCTGGTGTATCTGCAGTACCTGATAGTGCAAGGGTTGTTCAACAAATGGGATTAAAAGAAGATCCTACCAACCACTTGCTAATGCACGCCATGGCACCGAACGTATCGGGTGTTATTGGCTCGGCAGTAGCAGCAGGTATTTTATTGAGTTTCTTAATGTAAGAAAAATTCAACCTGATATATAAAAAAAGGATTTCTGTTTTAGAAATCCTTTTTTTATGCTCATTCAACTGCCCAACGCTCACTCGAATCGCCTGGCATAGAAACTGTTTTCCACGAAAATTTAAATACCCGTGGTTCAACCAGACGTTCAAAATCTGCATAACTCATTTTAATCATCTCGGTGTGGGTGCCTGCGTTAAATGCAATTTCTTCATCTTCAGCAAGCGTTTCGGCAACAAAAACCTCCATATCGTAAAGGTTGCCAAAAGGTGGCATCGCTCCTATTTCGCAGTCAGGGAAGAAGCGTTGAAATTCAGCTTCATTCGCCAGGCTAACATGCGGCGTTCCGAAGATATCTTTCAACAGTTCAAAATCAACCTGATATGAAGCAGGAAGTACCGTCATTGCCATTTTCCCATCAACATTTACAATTACAGTTTTTGCAAACTCTTTACCCGAAGTGTGACTTTTTGCTGCAATTTCCTGAGCAGTAAAGGCACTTGAATGCCGGATTACAATGTACTTTACATTGTTTTCATCTAGAAATGCTTTTAGTTTTTTTACTGGCATAACAATTTAGTTTAACGCTTTTAATCTTAAAATTGTACGATTTTTTTTAAGTACGATAGCTTTCTTTTCGGTATATTTTACACCAATTACACTCTGCAGGTTTCGTTTTTTACTCAGTTTAAAAGCATATGATTTCTTCATTTTGTTTGAGACAAAATTTTTATTGATTGATTCAGAATCGGCATTCGAACAAAACAGTCATTTATTCGATTCATTTTTATATTAAACTGGCTTTATCCTAAAACACATAAAAAAATTTCATAAGGCATCGTTTTAAAGTTCTAAAATCCTTTAAAAGACTGAACTCTAATAAGAATATAACAAAGGTTGAATGACAACTTGAATTTCCTCAAAACACCATCATAACGTTAACTATTGAATTCGGATTATGTAAACAAATATATTTATTCGAAAAATATTAAAGGAGTTATTTGTATTCTATTTTCAAAATGCACTAACTTGCCAATGCTTATCAACAATCAGAATATGAAAGACCCAAGATTCATTAAAAGAATCCTACCGAATTGTTTGATCTCCACAATTTACAAAATGCAAAACAATAGTTCCGGTAAATTTACTTTCGGAATATTTACTGTGCTTTTACAAAACATCGCAATAATTCTAATTTTCTAAAATTAAACATTATGAAAAAGTCTATTTTTTTAGTTGTTATTTTACTCGTAAGCACAGTTACCCTCTTTGCACAGGAAGAAGATCAACCTCTTTACATTCTTTTGGAATTTATGTCTGTTTCGGATGAAATGAATGACAATTACTGGGAGGTAGAAGAGTTTTGGTCGAAAATTCACCAACAACGAATTGCAGATAATAACATTCTGGGTTGGGACCTTTGGGCAATGAATCCCGCCGGCACTGAACAGGGATCACAGTATTTCACTGTTACACTATTCTCAAGCATGGCAGCCATGTTCGAAGGTATTCCGGGTGATAAGTTTGAAGGATATCTGCAAAGTGCTTATCCCGATTTAAGTGAAGATGAACGAAACGAGATGATGACAAAGACAGTAAAATCGCGCGATATGGCTCATCAGGTCTTTTGTAAAGAGATTAATACCACAAGTGGCGATTTTAATATGGAACTTGGTACCGTAGTGGTTATGGACATTATGAAGCAGGAACATGACAGCTACGAAAAAGTAGAAAATGAAATTTTTAAGCCGTGGCATCAGCAATTGGTGGATAACGGACAAAAAGGAGCATGGGGCCTATTACGCGTAATACTTCCTGCGGGCAGTGAGGCAGCTGGTTCACATATAACTTACAGCATGTATAAAGACTACAGTCAACTTGCCAATCATTGGGAAAGCAATGGCGGAGAAATGGATATGACCACATCGCTGGCAGTTCAAAAAGGATTAAAAACAAGAGACATGCGGGGTGTTGAAATGGCCCGCCTGGTAATGCAAATAAGATAAAAATATCATGAGTAATTTAGATGTATTAAAAGAAGGCTATCAGTTATTTGCTGATGGAAACATTGAAGCTGTTCTGGAACTTTGGGACGAAAAAATTGTATGGCACGAGTGTCCGGGCTTCCCATTTGTTGAAGACGAGGGAATCTTTGTAGGGGGCAGGCAATTGTAGAGGGTGTCTTATCCAAAATACCGACACACTATGATGATTTTAATATTGAGATCCACGATTTTGTTGATGGAGGTGATAAAATTGTAATGGTTGGATACTACACGGGAGTATGGAAAGCAACCGGTAAACGTTTTAAAGCCAATGCTACACATACCTGGACATTTAATAAAGACGGAAAGCCAAATTCCTTTTTCCAGGCCGTTGATACTGCTTTAATCATCAACCCATAAAACAGTTGCATTAATTTATATTCCAATTGAGGTTCATCATTGTATTTACATGAAAAGTAAGCATGTAATTGAAAACGATTTTGATCTTCATTAAATTTCCTATATTCCAATTTATAAGTCAGGCTTTCATAGTCTGACTTTTCTCTTTTATAGTATTCTCAAAAAATGAGTTGAATTAAACAACCGCGAAACTAAGCTGTTAAACGGTTAAATTAGTTATAGAAAACATTGATAAATTTTGAATTTATGAAGATAGTAGTTATTGGAGGACATGGAACGATCGGCAGCGCTGTTGCCAAGCATTTAATGAAAAAACACGAAGTAATTACTGCCAGCCGAAATAGTGGCGATGTGCAGATTAATATGGAAAGTTCAGAATCGATAAAAAGCATGTTTGAACAGATCGGTAAAGTTGATGCCATTGTAAATTGCGCCGGAGCTACAAAATGGGGGCCTTTTGCCGAACTTTCTGAGGAGGACTTTTATGTTGGTTTAAGAGGCAAGCTAATGGGTCAGGTAAACATTGTTCGAATTGGTAAAGACTACTTAAATAAAGGCGGCTCCATCACGTTAACAACCGGTGTTTTAGCCGACGATCCGGTATTTGGAGCAACCAACTCGGCCATGGCCAATAATGCCATCCATGGTTTTGTGCTTGCCGTTTCGCAGGAGCATCTGCACGAGTTCCGATTAAATGTGGTTTCTCCCGAACTGGTTGAAGACTCAGCAGAACGACTGGGCAACGCTTTCCCGGGGCACACACCTGTTTCGATGCAAAAAGTAGCAAAAGGCTACGAGCGAAGTGTGGAAGGTTTGCGAACCGGAGAGATCATTCGCGTTTACGAATAGAGAAAGACCTAAATAAAAATAGCCGTTCACTAAGAGCGGCTATTTTCTTTTGAATTCAACATATATGTTATTGAAAGTTGATTGTCAACTTCAGAATTAAGCAACAGTGGCTTTCTTTTCCAATGGCACTTGTATCGGCTCACGTTTCGGATGCAGGTTCCGCGAGTACTTTCTTCCGTTTAAAAACTTACCAATAAATGTTGCCCTAACGAAATAGTGATAAGTAATCACACAAATCAGCGAAGTAAGCAGAAACACAAATAAGAATTTAAATAGCGCTGAAACATGCCAGTGAGCAATTAATCCGGGGATTGTGGCAACTATTGACAAATGCAATAAATAGATCCAATACGATGAATCAGAATTGTAACGCATTAAATGCGAATGCTGGCTTCCGTAACGAATAAACAGACCGGTAATTCCAAAAACAAATAACCACACTGCAACGGATTTAAAAACGATTGTTAATGCAAAGCCCAATGAACTGTAAAGAAAAAATTGGGTAGAAATAACAACCAGCGCCAGTATTGTAAAAGTCCAGTCGTATTTTTTAAAAGTATCGAGATGAGTTTTTGATTTAAATAAAATCCACCCGAAACCGTAAAAGAAAAAGTAGAATAGAAATGTTCTCCAATCGGGCACCCAACTTGTTGAAGTTGTCACCCAGGTTGAATTCATTATAAAAAGTAAAACAACGGTAAGGGCAGAAAACACCCCTACTCTTAAAATTGGCTGATTCAGTATCCGGTTAAAAACCTGTGTGCTCCAATTGGTAAACCGGGGGATACTTTCAAACAAATATCCTAATCCAAACGAAAAGATGGAGATAAAAAACAGGTAATATAAAAACCAGAGATGAAAAGTTCGGGGTGGAATAAAGAGCAGAGGATTTGAAAAGATCGCTAAAGAAGAAGCAAGCGGATTTTCAACACCTGCAAACACACTTTTTGAGTAAGTAAACGCAAAAATTATTGTCGGACTTAAGAGCACAATAAAAACAATGAATGGGAAGAATATACGGGCAGTTCGGTTCCAAAGCATCCTTCTGGGGCTGCGTTCGAAAAATAGTAAGGCTCCAAAAAATCCTGCAACTACGAAAAATATCGGCATCCTGAAATTATGAATGACGCTTACAATATAATCCATGACAACACTTGTGCTTGCGTCATCTTTCATTGTCCAGGCATTTCCATAATCCAAAGTTCCATAGGTTAATGCCGCGTGAAGTACCAAGCCAAGTAACATCATTATTGCACGCAATGAATCCAGCGCATGAATACGCTCCGTTTTGTTTCCGTGATCTGTTTTAATCATAACTGCTAGCTTTTATTGTTAATACTATGCGCACTTATTCCAAACTTAATCTTTGATTGGTGTTTGGGAATGTCAATAAAGTATGTTGAAATGCGTGTGCGATGATCGACTTTTGACGTCTTACAATTACCCCAAAAACATAGCTCTGCCAGAATGATAAAAAATGAAGCAAAATTGTGTCGAAATTTCTTTTCGTGTGGGTGAAAGGCAAAACCATATAAGCATTTTAAGATATTTATTTCTCAATTTACGAACTATTTACTCCAAACGCAATAATATTCTCATTTTCAATTTTTTATGTTAATTCAAAAAATTTAAAATGCAGCGAATAAATAAGCGTTTCACCCCAACAATTATAAATCATTTTTTTGTGGCAAATTCGTAAATCTCCTTTCCGATTCATCATGGTTTTATTCCCGTTCGTAGCTTAAAGCTAACCGACCGTATTCTTTTATTTCTCCCTCACCTTTTTCTGAAGGATATTTGAAGTACAAAAACAATAAAACAGAAAAAAGCCATGAAAATTCGTTTAATAATACTCTTTCAATTTCTGATTCTGTTTGCTCATGCACAGGTCAAAATCTCAGGAGTAGTTTTATCAGAATCAGGAAGCCCAATTACCGGGGTGAATATTTTTATTCAGGGAACTTACGACGGTGCAACAAGCGATAGCCTCGGTGTATTCTTGTTTAAAACCGAAACAAGCGGAGAACAGACACTTATTGCCAGTTGCGTTGGATTTGAAACTTATGGACAATCATTAAACCTAACCGGAAATATCTCTGATTTAGAAATTGTGCTAATTGAGGAGATAAGCGAACTCGACGAAGTTATTATCAACGCAGGTACTTTTGAGGCCAGTGACAAGAAGAAATCGGTGGTTTTAAAACCGCTTGATGTGGCCTTAACTGCAGGTGCCAATGGGGACATTTTTGGTGCTTTTGGCAAATTACCCGGTTCGCATACTGTTGGCGAAGAAGGTCGTCTTTTTGTTCGTGGTGGCGAAAGCTACGAAACCAAAACCTTCATGGATGGGATGTTGGTAAACACTCCATACTATTCAAAAATGCCCGATCTGCCAACCCGCGGCCGCTTCTCCCCTCTCCTTTTTAATGGATCGGTATTTAGCACCGGAGGTTACTCAGCCGAATACGGACAGGCACTTTCGTCGATTGTGGCTTTAAATACGGTTGCGCTTGAACCGGAAACCAAATCGAGCATCTCAGTTCTTTCGGTTGGTCTACAGGGATCACATTCAAAAAGATGGGAAAATACGTCGTTGTCAATCAGTGCCGAATACCTGAATACGGCTTTAAGTAATAAAATTTTTAAGCAAAATATTGAATGGCTGAAAGTTCCGGTTATTGTTGGCTCAACCATGCTATTCCGGCATAAAACCAGTGAAACAGGGATGATTAAATCTTTTGCCAGTTTTAACTACGACACCAGCAGTTTACTCTACGACAATTTTGAACAGTCCGCTTTTCAGGAAGTTTCATTGGGTAATAAAAATTTGTACTCAAACACAACGTATAACGAAATGCTGAATGACGACTGGATGATACAGACCGGCGTTGCTGCTAACATCGACCGGGAAAACATAGACATCGACTCGAATAATATCACAACTTCGCGAAACAGCAGCCAGTTAAAACTTAAACTTGCCAACTATTCCATAAAAGATGTTACCACAAGCTTTGGAGCAGAGGCATTGATTTATAAGTACGACCAGGAAATTGATATGGATGGAAATTTTAATCTTTCATTCAGCAATAACCTTTTTGCCGGATTTGCTGAGTCGGAATGGAAAGTTACCAAAAACCTGGCTGTAAAAGGCGGTGTCCGAACCCAATACAATTCACTAATCAATGAATTAAATGTTACGCCACGACTTTCAGCTGCGGTAAAAACCAGCAAGAACAGCCAGCTTTCGACAGCTTTCGGTAAATTCTTTCAGAACCCAAATGACGACTACCTGAAATTCACCGATGAGTTAAGTCCTGAAACCTCAACCCACTCAATATTAACCTGGCAGTATAAAAAAGACAGCCGCACTTTGCGTATTGAAGCCTATAATAAAAACTATTCAGACCTTGTGAAATTTGATGAAGAGTTCTCTGCTGAACCCGGAAATTACAACAACATGGGCAGCGGATATTCACGAGGAATTGACATTTTCTGGCGCGATAAAAAGGAGTTTGGCAAAAGCGATTACTGGGTTTCCTATTCCTGGATCGATTCAAAAAGAAATTACCGCGATTTTCCACAAAAAGTAACACCGCACTATGTTTCGGAGCATAACCTATCGGTGGTTTACAAGCAGTTTTTTACGAAGATCAATTCATTTATATCGGGGTCCTACACTTTTGCCAGCGGACGACCATACAATAATCCCAACACTCCCGAATTTATGGCTGGAAAAACTAAAACCTACAACGATGTGAGTTTAGGATTTACACATATATTTTACCTTTTCAACACACAAACCGTTGCACACGTAATTGTAAACAATGCCTTGGGTTTTAACAATGTATTTGGCTACAACTACGCTCAAACACCCGACAACAACGGAGTTTACCAATCGCAACCCATCGTTCCGGGACAAAAACGACTCATTGTATTTCTACTATCATTTCAATTATAAACTTTAAAATTAATCACATGAAAACTTTATTAACGCTAATTTTCAGTCTGGCAGTTATTACTGCAGTAGCACAGGGAAAAAATTACGAGGCAGCAATGACAGCCGCCCTCGAAAAAATGAAAAGCTCGGAAACAGTAGCCAACTTTCAGCAGGCAGCAAATACTTTTGAACGAATCAGTATAACTGAAACTAAAGAATGGTTGCCTTTATATTATGCATCGTATTCAATGATCGTGATAAGTTACTTCGATCAGGATGTAAACAAGAAAGATGCTTACCTGGATAAAGCGCAGCAATTTTTGGACAAAGCATTTAAAATTGCACCCGACGAATCGGAATTGTATTCGCTTCAGGCATTTCTTTATCCATCACGAATTACCGTTGACCCGATGGGCCGGGGAATGGAATACATGCCTAAAATGAATGCCGCAATTGACAAGGCGATCGCCCTTAATCCGGAAAATCCGAGAAGCTACTATTTGCGTGCCATTACACTTTTTAATATGCCCGAGCAATTTGGCGGCGGAGCTGATGCAGCCCGCCCACATTTTGAAACCGCAAAAGAGAAATTCGACAGATTCGAACCAAAATCACCGCTTCATCCGAACTGGGGAAAAGAAATAAATGAAATGGAGATGCAGAAACTATAACCGGGCTCTAAACAAGTTCTCCATACAAGTCATAATCTTCGGCACCTGTTATTTTCGCTTTAACAATGGTGCCGTTTTTTATTTCCTTGTCGGTTGTAATATAAACTTCTCCGTCTACTTCAGGCGAATCAAATTCGGTACGTCCAACGTAGTAATCGCTTTCATTTCGGTCGATAATCACATCGAAATCCTTCCCTATTTTCTGCTGGTTGAGTTCGGCAGAAATATATTGCTGCACTTCCATGATCTCATCGGCACGAGCCTGTTTCACTTCGTCGGGCAAATTGTCTTCGAATTTATTGGCGGCGTATGTGCCATCTTCATTCGAATACGGAAATACACCCAGTCGGCCAAATTTCTGCTCCTGAACGAACTCTTTCAACTCTTCAAAGTCTTCCTCCGTTTCACCCGGGAATCCAACAAGCATCGTAGTTCTGATTACGACTCCAGGTACTTCTTCTTTTATTTTGGCGATCAACGCCTCGGTTTCCTCGCGGGTAACATGGCGCAACATATTTTTCAGCACGCGGTTTGAAATGTGCTGCAACGGCATATCAAGGTATTTGCACACTTTCGGGTTTTCGCGCATTACCGGCAAAATCTCCATCGGGAATTTGGTCGGATACAAATAATGCAAACGAATCCACTCAATTCCTTCCACTTCCGAAACTTTGTTGATCAATTCTGCCAGTTGGTTTTTACCGTACAAATCGATTCCGTAATACGAAAGATCCTGAGCAATCAGCAACAGTTCCTTTACTCCTTTTTTTGCCAGGTAACGGGCTTCCATCACAAGGCTTTCGATGGTGCGCGATTGGTGTCGGCCAGTCATTTTGGGGATAGCACAAAACGAACATGAACGGTTACAACCTTCCGAAATTTTCAGGTACGCAAAATGCGATGGCGTGGTAATTTTACGCTCGTATATGTATTCGGGCGCGTAGGTAACTTTTAGCTCTTCCACCATGGCTTTCATATCAAACTTACCAAAGTATTTGTCTACTTCGGGTAATTCTGCTTGCAGATCGTTGTGGTAACGTTCCGAGAGACATCCCATAACGTAAAGTTTGTCGATTTCGCCACGTTTTTTAGCCTCCGCATAATCCAGGATCATATCAATCGATTCCTGCTTGGCATCGTGAATAAAACCACAGGTATTTACAAATACTGCATCAAAATTGGTTTCGTTCGAATCGTGCAACACTTCAAACTTCCCCTTCTGCAACTGGTTCAGTAAAACCTCCGAATCAACCAGGTTTTTCGAACATCCCATGGTTACCACATTTACCCTTTTCTTCGCCATAACTTTTCTTCTTTCTTTTCCGGCTGCAAAGTAAAGATAAATTTGTCTGAATTAAGAAAGTATGAGCTACTAACTATTGAAATATAACACACACTAATAATAGTGTATTTATCATCCAAACAGTACCAATCAACAAATATTTATTGATTTAAGACTTTTATTTATTGTTTTTCAATAATTTTTTATTTATTTTCGTTTAAAAATAAAATAGCTCACAATGAAAAACAAAGAACTAACCCGAACCCAACAAGTGCTGGCTGTAATGAAATTTTTGGTGTACCTGTCAATTACCTGGTATTTTCTTAAAATGGGAGGTATTGTGTTTATGAGTCTAGCCTTTCTTGCTCAAGGAAAACCACTTACAGATTTGTTTTTTATGCAAGATTGGTTCAATTTATTAGAAACAAATCCGGAATATTATACACTCATAATTGTATTAGTAATATCAAGAAGTCTATTAAATATCTCGATTTGGATTATGGTATTAAGATTATTAAAAAGAATACAATTGTCTAATCCATTCACCAAAGAAGTTATCGAAAGATTAGAACGAATCAGCTATCTTCTTTTTTCAATTTGGATTTTATCAATTTCTGCAGGAGGATTTTTTGCATGGCTTGGAGAAAAGGCCGGCGAATTAAATGATTCATGGGATCATGGTCCTTATTTGTTTATGGCCGGCCTGGTATTTATCATTTCGCAAATATTTAAGCGTGGAGTTGAGTTACAGTCTGAAAATGATTTAACCGTATAAGCTATGCCAATTATCGTAAATCTTGATGTAATGATGGCGCGGCGGAAAATGTCGCTCAACGAACTGTCAGAGAAAGTAAACATCACACTGGCCAACCTTTCGATTCTTAAAACTGGCAAAGCCAAAGCTGTTCGTTTTAGCACGCTCGAAGCCATTTGTGAGGCTCTGGACTGTCAGCCTGGTGATTTGCTGGAATATGTGGAGGAATAATTCTTACACTCATAAATTATTCATGATGAAGTCAATGTAAGATTACCTTGTCATTTCGACAAAGGATGAGGAGAAATCTGTTACCGCAGCGCTTAAACAGAAACAGATTCCTCTCTACGTTCGGAATGACAATCAGAAATGTAACATTTGTAAAAAGTGCTGATTACTCAAACTATTGTTTAGTTTTCAACGGATCAGCTGCTTCATTAAAAAACTGATTCTGCAATTCACGAACCACCGTATCAGCTTTTACCAGTTTAATCATTTCTACCAGTTGTTCTACCTTTTCATTTATAAGCAACTCCCCAGCTTCTGCATTGGCCTCCCAGGCTTCGCCACCATAATGATTTGGGTAACTGGCGTACCACCAAATTCCGGTGTAAACATATTTTAGTTTATTCATCCGATTCTGATTAACTCCCGTCTGTTGTTTTGCACGGTCAACATGCACCACATCAGGTTTTGTTGCAGCCATCGCCGAAGTTTCGCTATTTCCGGCATGAGCATCGAACGGATCATGCCGTGTTAAGGCTTCTGCTTTTTTCTTCACCTCTGGATCACTTTCAGGACGAAACCAGTACAACGAATAACCGCGTGGTTCGGAGAGTTGCGCCATTCCAAAATAGTTCAAGAAAGCATTGTTGCCACCATGACCGTTTACAATTATGATCTTTTCAAAACCATTGCGGTGCAATTCATCCAGTGTTTCCTGTAACATTTGCCAAATCAGTTCAGGCGAATATGAAATAGTTCCTGGCTGATGACGGGCTTCGTTTATCTGGCTAAAATAATACCACGGAAAAACCACTGTATATTCCTGTTCTGCGGCCCGAAGCGAATATTCTCGCGATAGGTACAAATCGGTACCCAAAGGCAATTGAGGGCCGTGCTTTTCCATTACACCAATAGGAATAATACAGGTTTTTGAACTCTTTTCAACGGCTTGAATAAAATCGGGAGCGGTTAATTCTTCCAGGCGGTATGATAAATCCTGTGCATAAACAAACGTAGTGATGGTTAAAAGCAATACTGTTGCAACTTTTCTCATAGGTCTTAGGTTTTAGTTAATATTTTCATAAAAATAGACTCTTAGAAATTAATTAGCAACGATTTTCTATTTTTATCCATAAACTTACAAGATGCCAGTAGTAATTATACATAGTCATTTAAATCCCGGTGGTGTTACCCGGATAATCCAATCGCAGATAGACAGCCTTGAAGGCGAAGAAATAAAAGTATTGGTGGGCGCCTGCCCCGATGCCGGAAAAATAACATCGCCAAATGCGGAGCTTCATATTATTCCGGAACTGGACTATCTCGAGCGCCGCAAATACACCGACCAAGAGGCGATGGAAATGCTGCACAAAATACATAGCGAAATTCGGGACTATATTACTCCCGACACGGTTTTGCATTTTCATAATCTCAACCTGGGGAAAAACCCTATTGTAACTTATGCCGTTTATTTGCTGGCAAAAGAAGGCGTTAAAGTGTTTAACCATGCGCATGATTTTGCTGAAGACCGCCCCAGTAATTATGCATTTCTGGAAGAAATTATCTATGGTAATTTTTCGCAAAATATTAACGAAGTGCTTTATCCAAAGCTACCCAACTACCATTTTGGAGTGTTGAATTCGTTTGATTTTGAGCGATTGCAAGGGCTGGGAGTAACCGACGACCGTATTGAGTGGCTACCCAATCCGGTAACTTTTAATGCATCGGGCGATCTACCAGAAAAAACAGACGCAAAAAAAGCCATTTGCGAAGAGTTAAATATTGATGCCAACAAGCTATTGGTAACTTACCCGGTGCGGGTAATTCAGCGAAAAAATATTGGTGAGTTTATTCTGCTCTCGATACTGTTCCGGCACCGTGCAAATTTTGCGGTAACACAACCACCACAAAATCCGGTTGAAATTGAAATGTATAACCAGTGGATTAAGTTCTGCAACGATAATGAAATTGATATTGTATTTGAAGCCGGTAAAAAAGTAAACTTCGAAAAGTTATTGCGTGGAACTGACTTCTGCATCACAACAAGCTACAAAGAAGGATTTGGAATGGTATACCTGGAACCCTGGTTACTCGATACACCGGTTGTTGGCCGCGATATTGATTTTATTACCCGCGATTTTAAAAACGATGGTTTTAGCTTCCCTACGCTGTATTATAAATTGAATATTCCCGGAATTAAAACTGATTTCAAAGATCTGAACTTAAAAATGCAGATGGAGATCATTCAGGGAGTTGTTAGCGGAAAGATAGAAAAACACAAACTATTTGAACAAAACCCCATACTAAACACTTTGTTTAGTGACGTAAAGTCATATATTACAGAAAAAAACAAGACAATTATCAAAAACAACTATTCTTTGCAAGGATATGGAATTAAACTTCAGAAACGATATAAAAAAATGGTTGGATAGTTCAGAAAAACTGCAACCCGTCCCTACTACTTTTTGCCCCAACTTAAAAACTGATTCGAAAGAAAAAATTAAAGCGGTTATATTCGATATTTACGGAACGCTGCTTATTTCTTCGTCAGGCGATATCGATCAGGCATCGTTGAATAAAGACAACATGCGCGCTGCCATGGAAGCCGGTGGATTCGACCTGTCAAACTGTAAAGAAGAAACATGTAGCCATTTGCTTGAGCAGTTACAGGAGCAAGTTAAAAAGCAACATGAAGCGCTAAAAAGTAAAGGAATTCCTTTTCCCGATGTCGATATTTTTGAGGTTTGGCAGGGAATGTTTGAAGCGGCTGAAAACAAAGGTCTACTAAAACTGAGCGGTAGCGAATCGTGGGCCGATATTATTATGGTTTTCGAGCTGCTGAGTAACCGCGTTTATCCCATGCCGGGAATGAAAGAAGTGCTGCTTGAAATAAAGAATATGGGCCTACCCATCGGTATCGTTTCCAACGCACAGTTCTATACGCCCATTATCATGAATTATTTTCTGACAGGTAAATTTTCAACCGATCAACATATTACCCTTTTTGATGAAGACCTTTCGGTATTCTCGTACAAAGAACTACGGGCAAAACCTGATACTGCTTTGTTTGACAAGATTATTCCTGTGCTCAGTAACAAGTATAATATTGAACCATCAGAAACCATTTTTGTAGGCAACGATATGCTGAAAGACGTTTACACAGCCACAAAAGCAGGAGTGCGAACAGTACTTTTTGCCGGCGACGAACGCTCCCTGCGCTTACGCGAAGACGACCAACGGGTAAAAGGGATGTTCCCAGATTTTATTATCAACGATTTAAAACAACTTGCGAAAATTATAGGATGAAACGAGCATGAAAAAAGTTTCTTTATAAACAGGAACAAGATTATGCGAGTTACATGAGTTACCGCTGAATATTAAAATACAAACGAATGAAGTTAAACGAATTACGAGTAGGAATTATTCATTCCTTAATTGGCAAAAACGACGGTGTTTCCATTGTTATCGACCAAACAGTTGAAGCCATGTCGGAACATATGGGGATTAACATTGGTAACTTTTTCTTTTTAGCTGCACACTCTTCGCCGCGATTTAATGCGCAAACAAACGATGTATTCTGGCATAAAAGTGAAGCGCACAAAACCATTTTGAATAATTTCAATAATCCGGATACAGAAGGGCTGGATGAGCTGATTCATGAAAACGCTTTGTACGCAAAAGAAGTTATTCAGGAGTGGGTTGACGAAAACGATATCGACCTTATTATTGCGCACAACACCTCGCATCCGTATAATTTTATTACAGCAGTAGGTTTAGGTTATTACATTGAAGAGTTGCGTGCCGAAGGAATTATCTGGCCCAAATTAATGGTTTGGTGGCACGACTCGTATTTCGAGCGCGATATTTTTTCGAATCCCAACGAGGTGATTCAAAAATACCTAAAATACTTGCCAGGAGTAACTTTTGTAAACTCCATTGCATTTATTAACAGGCAGCAAATCGATTTGGGAAAAAGGCTTTTTGAACAGCTCAACGCCAGCAAACTGGAGAAATTCTTTAAACTGCGTACAACGGTTGTCCCAAATACCTGCGAAATTCCTTGGGATTGGGAAGAAATAGACCCGCAAACAGAAGAATTAATTTGTCCGGTGCAAGACAATTACAACGACTCTTTCATGAAAGATATCGGTCTTGTACAACAAGTTGAAAGCCGTGGTTTTACCATGGACGATACCGTTCTTTTATTACAACACACCCGCGTTGTTCCGCGAAAGAAAATTGAGTTAGCCATCGATCTGGCTTTTGAACTGGAAAAGAAATTCACCAAAAACAAAGAAAATAAATGTGTTGCAGTAATTGTTAGTGGTCATTCGGGCGATGAACAGAACCAGTACCTGAATAATCTTTACGTGCATTACACCGAACTTTGCAAAACTAATCCCGACAGTAATGTGGTACTGATATTTGGCGAGCACAACATCCTTTCGCACCGCGATATTATTGTGGACAGAAAGTTTTACAAATTTGCTGAAATTCCTTCGATAATAGCTGCCCACGGCGGAATTGGAACCTATTTTAGCGATGTGGAAGGCTTTGGAAATAATCTACTGGAAATGATGTCGTACGGATTGCCGGCGGTAATCAATAAATACGAAGTGTATAAGGAGGAAATTGAACAATACGGGTTTGATCTTCCGGCAATCGATGGCGGTGGTGTAACAAATGAACTGGTTGATTCGGCTTACCGCTTACTTAACGATATTCCATACCGAAACAAGGTTGTAATGCATAACCTTAAGGTTCTAAAAGAAAAACTCGATCATAAAATTATTGCCGAAAAACTCGAGCCAATAATAAAAAGTATGTATATGCGCGAATTGTAAAAAAGTACGTGTGTTAATAATGTTGTTAAACTCAGCAATTCAAAATATATGAGTACCGTTTAAAACAACTTTTTATTTATATTTAAAAGGTTGCTGACGGCAAAGCAACAAACATCAGTTATTTGACAATTAAAATAGTAGAAAATGGGAGATTTTTATCAGAATGGATTTGTAGCAACACTGCATAATTTACGTGCCCGGCCTTATGAAGAGCTGGAACAAAAATTGGAAAAATTTAGTAAAAAAAGACCCATTGGATTAATTATACCCTCTTTATATTCAGAACTATCGCGTCAGGCACTGAAAGACATTGTATCTATTTTAAAAGGGATACCATACATTGATGAGATTGTAATTGGACTGGATCGTGCCGACGATTATCAATATAAAAATGCTTTGGAATTTTTTGCAGAGCTACCACAACACCACCGGGTTTTATGGAACGACGGACCACGCATGCAGGATTTCAAGAAAAAGCTTGCGTCGAAAAACATCGTTACTACCGTTCCTGGGAAAGGACGAAACGTTTGGTTTTGTTTTGGTTATATGATTGCATCTGCCCGATCGGAAGCTATTGCGCTGCACGATGCTGATATTATTACCTATAACCGTGAAATGCTTGCACGTTTGATTTACCCGGTTGCCGATCCATCGTTCAATTTTAAATATTGTAAAGGTTACTATTTCAGAACCGATGACGAGAAACTGCATGGCCGGGCTGTACGACTTTTGGTTACACCGTTGCTACGTACATTAAAAAAACTGCTGGGACACCACACATACCTGGAGTATCTTGATAGCTTTCGTTACCCGCTTGCAGGTGAGTTTTCAATGCGTGCCGACGTAATTAAAACCATTCGTATACCTTATGACTGGGGACTTGAAATTGGTATTTTAAACGAGGTGGAACGCAACAACTCTTTTAACCGAATTTGCCAGGTTGAAATTGCCGATCGCTACGACCATAAACACCAATCGCTTTCCATAGAGGATGCCGAGCAAGGATTATCAAAAATGAGTCGCGATGTTTCAAGGGCAATTTTTGCCAAACTGGCTTCTGATGGTATTACCCTAACTCCGGCATTTTTCAGAACGCTGAAAGCAACTTATTACCGCATAGCACTTGAATTTGTTGAACTTTATAAAGCAGATGCCGCAATGAATGGTCTAACATACGATTTTCATAAAGAAGAGGAAGTAATCGACCTGTTTGTGAAAAATGTTTATCAATCGGGCATTTCCTTTCTTGATAATCCTGACAACGTACCATTAATGCCCAGCTGGAAAAGGGTGCAAAGTGCCTTTCCAGGAATTTTGGAAGAATTTCGTGAGATCGTAGAAGCAGATAACAATATCATCTAAAATCGAAGAAATATGATTAATCCCGATACTTCTTTCATCAAAAATATTGAAAGCCGGCTAAAGTTTATCTACAAAGAAAAGTACGATGAAGCAATTCTTACCGACCTTATAAACGTAATTTCATCCTACGGAATTAACTCTTCGAAAGGCCAGAAATGGAATGAAGATGATGTGGTTTTGATAACATATGGCGATAGTATAAAAACGGATGATGAAGCTCCGCTACAAACACTACGCTCATTCTTAAATGAAAATTTGAATGAACAGCTAACCGTCGTACATATTTTACCTTTTTTCCCATACAGCAGCGACGATGGTTTTTCGGTGATCGATTTCAGAAAGGTGAATCCCGAACTGGGCGACTGGTGCGACATTGAAGATCTGACAAAAGATTACGACCTGATGGCCGATTTGGTGATTAATCATGCATCGAGCAAAAGCCAGTGGTTTAAAAACTTTTTAAAGCAGCACGGAAAGGGTAAAGATTATTTTATTACTGAAGATCCGGAAACAGATCTTTCACAGGTAACTCGTCCGCGTAATACACCACTTTTAACGCCGTACGAAACCGCAAATGGCACCAAACATGTTTGGACAACTTTTAGTGCCGATCAGGTAGATCTGAATTTTTCCAACCCCGATCTGTTGGTTGAAATGATGGACATCCTGCTTGGTTATATCGACAAAGGCGCACGAATTATTCGCCTTGATGCGATAGCGTTTTTGTGGAAAGTAGTTGGAACAACCTGTTTACACTTACCGGAAACACACGAAGTGGTAAAACTGATGCGCGATGTTGCCGAATTTATCAATCCGAATACTATTATTCTTACCGAAACCAATGTACCAAATAAGGAAAATCTGAGCTATTTTGGCGAAGGCGACGAAGCACATATGGTTTATCAATTCAGCCTTCCTCCCCTGCTACTGCATGCATTACATACAGGTAATTCGAGTTATTTGACAACCTGGGCAAAAAGCTTACCTCAACTCGATGGAGATAAAACATTTTTCAATTTTACATCTTCGCACGATGGAATAGGCGTTCGTCCGTTAGAAGGACTTTTACCTGAAGACGAGAAAAACACTTTGGTGGAAAATATGAAAGGTTTTGGCGGCATGGTAAACTACAAATCCAATCCTGATGGCAGCCAAAGCCCCTACGAACTGAATATTACCTATTTTGATGCACTTAAAGGCACACACAAAGGCGAAGATCAGTTTCAGACGGACAGATTTCTGGCTTCGCAGATATGTATGATGAGTTTGGCAGGCGTTCCTGCATTTTATATTCACAGTCTAACAGCAACACCAAATTACTACGAGGGCGTTGAGAAGACGAAGCACAACCGTACTATAAATCGCCGTAAATGGCAAGTCGATGAATTGCAAAAAGTGCTAAACAGTGATACGCCACAAAAGAAGGTATTTCAATCTTTACAACATCTGATAAAAATTCGGAAAGAACAAGCTGCTTTTCATCCTAATGCCGGCCAGGAAATACTGGATTTTGGAACGGATTTGTTTGTTCTTAAAAGATCGGCCGGGAATCAAAACATTCTGGTGATTATTAATCTCTGCCACGAAGTAAAGGAAGTCCAAATCCCTGATGGATTTAAGTTTGATCTGATTTCAGATTCAACAGTTGACTCAGGTAAACTAAAGCCTTACCAGTGTTTGTGGTTGGTAAAAAGCTAAGACTGAATTCTGAGAAAATAGTTTCCAACATTTAGAAATAATAAAGGCCACCAAAAATGGCAGCCTTTCACTTTTATTAGTTGTTGTTAAATATTATTCAGTTTCTACTTCAGCTTCAGGTTTTACTGTAGTTTTTTTCCAATCATCGCTGTTTGCAAATTTCCAGGTATTCAGAAAACCAACTTTTATAATATTCTGCATTTTTTCCCAGTTAATTTTGCTCAACTCGTCTGATGGCTGATGATAATCGGGATGCATGGCAGCCATAAAATAGAAAATCGGAATATCTTCTTGTGCAAACGGAGCATGGTCGCTTCCACCTCCCGGACGTTCCGAAGGGCGTAATTCAAGGTCCAAATTAATATCGTAATCTTCAATATTCTTTTTGGTAGTTTCGCCAATTACAGTGTTTGCTTCAGTGTAAACCATATGTGCCTGATTACCTAAACTGTCATTTTCAGGATTACGTGCAATCATGTCGTAATTCAAATTCAACACCACATTTTCATTCTTCTCTTTGGCCTCGCGAACAAAATAGGTAGAACCAAACAATCCTTTTTCCTCACCGGTCCATGCCGCAAAAACTACCGATTTCTCCGGCTTTTTACCCGTAGCCATAAAAGCTTTGGCAATCTCCATCACACCAACTGTTCCCGAAGCGTTATCATCGGCTCCGTTGTATATCACACCATCCCATTTCCCCAAATGATCGTAATGTCCGCCAACAACAATAAATTCATCTTTATTTTCGCCTTCAATATAACCAACTACATTTCTGGCGTTAACTACTTTCGAGTTTACCGATGTTTTAAAGGCTGCCGATTTACCTGCCAATTCCTGTGAGGCCGGTTGCAAACTTTTAGCCACTTCCTCCTCAAATTTTTCAATATTAATACCTGACCCTGAAAGAATTTCGTTAGCAACCCGTTCAGAAACTGTAAAAGTTGATAAGTTTCCGCCTAGTTCTTTTCCGGGTAAGGACATTCTGTTTCCGTAATACGGATTTGGTCGTTTATCGCTTTCGTTAAAACCTCCGTTATCTCTGTATATGTCATTTTGGGCCCATCCCTTCATCGGGTTGGCATCCGGACTTATTCGAATTACGGCCAAAGCTCCTGCATCTTGTAATCCTTGTATTTTATTGCGCTCAAGGTAATAGGCGGCATAACGTCCTTCAGGCTTATACTTTTCGTAACCGGCTGAAGTAGTGTCTCCATGTCCGGGATAGCCCTGCAAGATCACAACAATTTTTCCGTCAACATCAATTTTTTTCAGATCATCGTAAGTTTTGCTTTCATCGGAATAGCCATATCCTGCAAAAACCAGTGGAGCCTGAACTTTCTGTCCAACCGTTCCTGTTTGTACATAAAAATCGGTTCGATAGACAAAATCCATAGAACTTTCGCTTCCCGGTTTGCTGGTAACAACCGAAAATACCTGTTCATCACCAGGTTCATATTCTATAAGGCCAAAACTCTGATAATAAGTGCGGTACATTTCAGGTCGTGCGCCGGCCATTCGTTCACTTCGCGATGGTCGCGTGTAAGCCTCGTCACCAAAAGGCTGAATTCCATAAGTTTGAAACATCGATGCAATGTAATCAGCAGCTATATAAGCTCCTTTTGTTCCTACGGCGCGGCCTTCAGTCCAGTCGGATGCCAGAAACTCCAATTGCCCTTTAAGTGACTCCTTGGTAATGGCCTCCAAACCTTTTTCAACCTCATTTTGGGCAACTAACAAATGCCCTGAAATAAAAAGAATTAAGAATAAAGAGAATTTTTTCATACGATTTAAATTATTTGTAATTATGTTTTTTTACAATGTTGATATTTTTCATCAAACAAATTCAGTTTTATAGGTAACTAAACACTCATAAAATTACACAACTCCTAATTTTAATTTTATACCTACAATGGCAAATTATATACAGAATAAATAAATTCAACCTGACCAAAGATCAATTTGACAACCTAAGCAATAAATAAATAACATTTCGTCATTACAATAGTAATAAATAATGAGCTTTCCGAATTAGACATTTGTCATATTACAAGCTTTCTTTTTATGTCTTGTTCGATGTTTCTATATACAAGATAAAACTATTGAATTTCCACGCACGGATGAAAATTTATAATTACGATTTCCGGTTTCTACAGGAGATGAATTAGAACAAAAGTATAACATTTAGTCATCCTTAATCGTAATGATCAATAACGTTTTAAGATTCAATTTTAACTCAATCATTTTAAAATCAATACTATGGAAAACAATATAAACTTAACCGGAATAATCTACAAATATGAAAAACTCGTTCAAATTCCGCTAAACACCCCGTTCAATGTCTATATAGCTGAAGCCTCAACACCGTATGCGGATTATTACGGACATGTACCGCGAATGGCAAAACCCAATTCGATCTTTCTTTTCACCAAACATTTCTATTTCCTTGAAGAGTTAATGTGCTACTCTGCAAGTTTAGAAAAATGCCTGCTGGAACACATTAACATTGCCAGTGCAATAATAGAATCAGAAGGAAAACAATATGCGGCAATTCGTATAAAAGATTTTCCTGATTACAGTCAGTTGGTAAAACTGCAGGAGTGTCTGAGTAAAAAAAACGTGAAATTTGCGGACAAACTTCATTTTGATAAAGAGGTTAAAACAATCGTGAGCAAACCGTTTGTTTTGAGAGAATTGGAACCTGATTTTTATATGGATCAGAAGGAAGAACACAAAGGATATTTTGTTTTAGACAGACATTTTACCCAGGAAGAGTTTGACAGTGCGATTGAACAAATGAGGTACAACGGCGTTTGCAAACTTTTCGATGCCGAGCAGGGAGCAATATTCAACGAGGGGAAACTAACATATATCGTTCGTATATTTTCCGAAACGTTGAATCTGGATATGTTAAAATGTTTAAACAGAGAATTTTCGAAGTATTAGTGCAACATTATCTCACAAAAAAGCCCGGAAGAATTTAATTACCGGGCTTTTATAGTCTTATAAAGATTCTATTTCCTGTAATTTTTCTTTAACCTCCGCATCATCCGATCTTAACTCCAAGGCTTTTCGGTAGTAGAAACGGGCCACATTATAATTCCCCGCCTCGAAAGCACTGTTGGCCGTGGTTTTAAAGTTCTCAAACTGTTGCTGACTTTGTCCGGCAACACGCTCGGCTACACGACGCTCGATTTCACGCAACTGTTCTCTCGGATAGTTTTCATTATCCTTTTGCGACAAGGCCTGATTGTACCAACCTCTTGCCACTGCCAGTTCATTGTTTCGTAAACTCTCATCTGCCAAATCGATAAAACGTTGATACTCCCGATCCCGCTCGCTCAACATCATTTCACCTAAAATCCGGTTTATTTCCGCAATGCGCTGCGGCGGATAAGCTTCTTCCGGTTTCAGATCCTGCGCTTTGTAATACCAGGCTCTCGATACGTTATATTGCTCAATGTCAAACGAACCATCTGCTTTTTTAATGATCTCATCGTAAAGTGCATTCAAGCCCGATTCTTCCAAAATTCGCTGTTCATCAAGTTCCTCTTCCAGCTGTGCAATTTGCTCTCTTCTTCTACCCATATCCTCGGCAGCAGCTTGTTCTTGTGCAATTCGCCGACGTTCGTTTTCGCGTATTTCATCAATTTTTCTTATCTGCTCTTTCGGATATTCTTCATCAGGTTTTACACCCAAAGCAATCTCGTATTGTAAACGGGCATCATCATAATCCTGCGTTCTGAAATGGCCATCTGCTACAACAATTACATTCCGATATTTCTCATCGATAGCTTGTTGCTCAAGGATTTTATCTATCTCTACAATTTTATCTTTCGGATAAGTTTCTTCAGGCTTTAATGTGGAAGCCTCCGTATAGTTCTCCCTCGATGCAGTGTAACTACTTGCCGAGAATAAACGATCAGCCTGTACAATCAAATTCGCATATTTGCGATCCAGCTCTTCCTGTGCAGCTTGTTCAGCCGCTAATTCTCTCACGATTCGATCTATTTCATCAATTCGTTGCTGCGGATAAGTTTCTTCCGGTTTAATATCCAACGCTGCACGGTATTCGTTTCGTGAGTTTTCGTAGTTCTCTGCGGTAAACAATTCATCGGCGCGGGCAATCGCGTCATTGTAGTTTTTATCTTTTTCAGCTTGGATGCCAGCTAAACGAGCAGCTTCGGCTTCGGCAGCTTCTTGCGCCAGGCGTGCTCTTGTTGTTACAATTGAGTCGATTTTTGCCAGCTGTTCGTTCGGATATGTTTCGTCGGCTTTAGCTTGTTTTGCGGTGTTGTATGCAACAATTGCAGCATCCCAACCTTCACTACGGAATTCACGATCTCCTTCTGCAACGGCTTCTTCGTAAGCTTTTTGTGCTGCTGAAAGTTGGGCAAGTAAATTTCCTATTTCATCAATACGTTGTTGCGGATATGTTTCTTCCGGTTTAATGTCTAAAGCGGCGCGGTATTCGTTTCGTGAGTTTTCGTAATTCTCAGCAGTAAACAGCTCATCGGCACGTGCAATCGCATCATTATAGTTTTTATCTTTTTCTGCCTGGATGGCTGCTAAACGGGCAGCTTCGGCTTCGGCAGCTTCACGAGCCAGACGTTCTCTTGTAGTTACAATCGAATCAATTTTTGCCAGCTGTTCATCAGGGTAAACTTCGTCGGCTTTAGCTTGTTTTGCGGTGTTGTATGCAACAATTGCAGCATCCCAACCTTCACTACGGAATTCACGATCTCCTTCTGCAACGGCTTCTTCGTAAGCTTTTTGTGCTACTGAAAGTTGTGCCAGAAGATTACCGATTTCATCAATTCGTTGCTGTGGGTAAGTTTCTTCTGGTTTAATATCTAAAGCAGCGCGGTATTCGTTGCGGGAGTTTTCGTAGTTCTCGGCGGTAAACAATTCATCGGCACGGGCAATCGCATCATTATAGTTTTTATCTTTTTCTGCCTGAATGGCTGCTAAACGGGCAGCTTCGGCTTCGGCAGCTTCACGAGCCAGACGTTCTCTTGTAGTTACAATCGAATCAATTTTTGCCAGCTGTTCATCAGGGTAAACTTCGTCGGCTTTAGCTTGTTTTGCGGTGTTGTATGCAACAATTGCAGCATCCCAACCTTCGCGGCGGAATTCGCGGTCGCCTTCGGCAACAGCTTCTTCGTAAGCTTTTTGTGCTGCTGAAAGTTGGGCAAGTAAATTTCCTATTTCATCAATACGTTGTTGCGGATATGTTTCGTCCGGTTTAATGTCTAAAGCGGCGCGGTATTCGTTGCGGGAGTTTTCGTAGTTCTCGGCGGTAAACAATTCATCGGCACGGGCAATCGCATCATTATAGATTTTATCTTTTTCTGCCTGAATGGCTGCTAAACGGGCAGCTTCGGCTTCGGCAGCTTCACGAGCCAGACGTTCTCTTGTAGTTACAATCGAATCAATTTTAGCCAACTGTTCATCAGGGTAAACTTCGTCGGCTTTAGCTTGTTTTGCGGTGTTGTATGCAACAATTGCAGCATCCCAACCTTCACTACGGAATTCACGATCTCCTTCTGCAACGGCTTCTTCGTAAGCTTTTTGTGCTGCTGAAAGTTGTGCCAGAAGATTACCGATTTCATCAATTCGTTGCTGTGGGTAAGTTTCTTCCGGTTTAATGTCTAAAGCGGCGCGGTATTCGTTGCGGGAGTTTTCGTAGTTCTCGGCGGTAAACAATTCATCGGCACGGGCAATCGCATCATTATAGTTTTTATCTTTTTCTGCCTGAATGGCTGCTAAACGGGCAGCTTCGGCTTCGGCAGCTTCACGAGCCAGACGTTCTCTTGTAGTTACAATCGAATCAATTTTTGCCAGCTGTTCATCAGGGTAAACTTCGTCGGCTTTAGCTTGTTTTGCGGTGTTGTATGCAACAATTGCAGCATCCCAACCTTCGCGGCGGAATTCGCGGTCGCCTTCGGCAACAGCTTCTTCGTAAGCTTTTTGTGCTGCTGAAAGTTGTGCCAGAAGATTACCGATTTCATCAATACGTTGCTGCGGATAAGTTTCTTCCGGTTTAATGTCTATAGCTGCGCGGTATTCGTTGCGGGAGTTTTCGTAGTTCTCTGCAGTAAACAGCTCATCGGCACGTGCAATCGCATCATTATAGTTTTTATCTTTTTCTGCCTGGATGGCTGCTAAACGAGCAGCTTCGGCTTCGGCAGCTTCACGAGCCAGACGTTCTCTTGTAGTTACAATCGAATCAATTTTTGCCAGCTGTTCATCAGGGTAAACTTCGTCGGCTTTAGCTTGTTTTGCGGTGTTGTATGCAACAATTGCAGCATCCCAACCTTCGCGGCGGAATTCGCGGTCGCCTTCGGCAACAGCTTCTTCGTAAGCTTTTTGTGCTGCTGAAAGTTGTGCCAGAAGATTACCGATTTCATCAATACGTTGCTGCGGATAAGTTTCTTCCGGTTTAATGTCTATAGCTGCGCGGTATTCGTTGCGGGAGTTTTCGTAGTTCTCTGCAGTAAACAGCTCATCGGCACGTGCAATCGCATCATTATAGTTTTTATCTTTTTCTGCCTGGATGGCTGCTAAACGAGCAGCTTCGGCTTCGGCAGCTTCCCTTGCTAATCGTTCTCTTGTGGTAACAATCGAATCGATTTTAGCCAGCTGTTCATCAGGGTAAACTTCGTCGGCTTTAGCTTGTTTTGCGGTGTTGTATGCAACAATTGCAGCATCCCAACCTTCACTACGGAATTCACGATCTCCTTCTGCAACGGCTTCTTCGTAAGCTTTTTGTGCTGCTGAAAGTTGGGCAAGAAAATTTCCTATTTCATCAATACGTTGTTGCGGGTAGGCTTCTTCGGGTTTGATGTCTAATGCTGCACGGTATTCGTTACGTGAGTTTTCGTAATTCTCAGCAGTAAACAGTTCATCGGCACGGGCAATGGCATCGTTGTAGTTTTTATCTTTTTCTGCCTGGATAGCTGCTAAACGGGCAGCTTCTGCTTCGGCAGCTTCTTGCGCCAGAAGTTCCTGTTCAGCAATTAAACCATCAATCTTACCCATCATTTCCAATGGGTACGTTTCTTCGGGTTTGAGTTCAGCGGCTTTGGCGAAGATTGATTTAGCATCCGGATAATTTTGTCTTTCGAATAAACGATCAGCCTCTTCAACCAAGTCCTTATATTCTCTTTCCAAACGAGCCAATTCATTTAAGGTCGCAGCAATTTCATCCAGCTTATCTTTTGGGTATTGTTCCCGTGGTTTAATTTGAAGAGCTTCATTGTATTTACCCCTGGCATCCTCGTAACTTTTCATTGCCAGCATATTATCAGCCTGTTCAATAACTTGAGCATACTGCTCTTCAACTCCCTGTTGCGCAATTATTTCAGTAATTTCTTGCAACCTATCCTCAACATGTTTATCTCCACTCTTTAATTCATCTGCCTTTTCATAAAGTGTTTTTGCATTGGCATAACTTTGCGCATCAAACTGTTTATCGGCCTGGCTTACAAATTCATTAAAACTATTTTGAGCATAAAGAATCTGGCTGATCTCCTCCACCCTCTTTTTTGTCCTTGGTTCATCAGGTATTAACTCCAAGGCCTGTTCATAATTTGACAAAGCCTCTGGGAACTCTTCCTTTTTGTACGCCTTATCAGCAGCTGCAATAAATTTGTCAAATTCCATCCGGTTAAGGATGTCTTTCATTTCTTTTTTCGTTTCCTCAATGCGGCGCGTTGCTCGTATATCGTTAGGCTTATACGATAATGCATTTTCGAACGATGTTAGTGCACGGTCGTAGAACTGCTTGCTAAACATGCGCTCTCCTTCTGTCATTGCATCATCATAGTTTTTCTGATCTTCCTGATTCTCGCGCTGTTCAGCAAGCAAACCATTAATTTCGGCAATTTTATCTTTCGGATATTGTTCGTTGGGTTTTATCTCAAGCGCACGATTAAAAAGACCAAGAGCTTCATTAAATAACAGTTCATCTATCGCCTGGTCGCCTTGTGCAATCAGGTTCTGATAGTTGCCATCAACACGCTGTTGTTCCTGTAATTCAGCAATCTTTTTAAGCTGATCGTTTACATATTGATCAAAAGGTTTAATCGACAATGCTCGGTCGTATGATTTTTTAGCTTCGGATAACTGACGATTTGAAAAGTGCAAATCGCCTTCCTTAACCAGCTTATTAAACCTCGCAAGCATTGCCGCATCCAGTTCTTCTGCGGCCATAATCAATCCCAGTAGATCGTTTATTTCTGCAATCCTGTCTTTCGGAAACTGCTCACTGGGGAATATCTTACTGGCAGCTTTGTAGCCATCAAGCGCTTCTATAAAATCTTCGTTGCTATATTCATCTCCGGCCTGTTCCAGCAGTTCATTGTACTCTTTTCGGAGTTCTGCCAATTCTGCGCGAGTTAAGCGGGCCATAAAATCAGCATTTTCATCTACCTGTTGCGCCGTTGCGATTGCCTGGTTTATTAGTCGTTCTATTTGTGCATCGTTGTAATACAGTTCCTGTACAAAATTATCGACACTCGGACTATAAAATATTTTGAGGACTGTATTCTCGGCAAACGAATTATCAATTCCAGGAATTTCGGTAAACAAGTTAATATCAACCGGAAAAGGAGGAAATTTAGGATCGGCATTCAGAACATCCCGCGGAACAGCAGTTTCAACAACAATCTTCTGGCTAAAATTTCCTTCATGCTGAAAGATCAATTCCCATTTGTGGTTCCAGTTCAGTTCAACATTATATCTGCCATCGGCACCAACACCATAATTATCCAGCCGCCTTCCATCGCGATACATCTGAACAATTGCACCTTCGGGAGATCCTTCCTGAACAGTAATGGTGCCTTCAACAGCTAAACCGTTGGCGCGTTGAGCCATTGACTGACCAACACAAAAAACAAAAATAAAAATGGTAATTATCGTTGTAAACCCCTGCTTCATATCAATTTGTTAATTAACAAAGAACGAAAATAAAAACAATTAATTATCCATTAAATAAAATGTGATGTGTTTTTATTTATTGGCTTGTTTTTTACAAAATGTACGACTTCAGCCGGGTTTTATTACAATTTTCAACTATAATATGTTATTTTGGCGCTTCATTTTATTTATCAGCTGATATATGACAACAAAACGCGAAGCTTCTCTTTTTCTGGCATTGCTGCCAATTCTAATTCTAATAGGACTTTTAACACTTAACGTTTTACTTTTTGACGATACATTGGGAGGAGCCAATCAGGTTGCTCTGATGCTGGCAGCTGCTATTGCCGGAGTTGTTGCCTATCGTTTAGGTTTTAGCTGGGACAGAATCAGTAAAAAGATTGTTTCGACAATTGGTTCGGCAATGCCCTCAATTTTGATCCTGTTACTTATTGGGTCATTGGCCGGAACGTGGCTCATTAGCGGTGTTGTGCCGGCAATGATTTATTACGGATTAGATATTATCAGCCCAAAACTGTTCCTTTTTACAGCAGTAGTAGTTAGTGCCATTGTTAGTGTTGCCACCGGAAGCTCGTGGTCGACCATAGCAACTATTGGCATTGCACTGCTCGGTATTGGCAAAGCCATAGGCATCGACGAAGCAATTGTTGCCGGCGCCATAATAAGCGGTGCCTATTTTGGCGATAAAATGAGCCCTTTGAGCGACACCACCAATCTTGCTCCTGCAATGGCCGGTACCGATTTGTTTACCCACATAAAATACATGACATTCACGACGGTGCCAACGATGATCATCACCCTGATTATTTTTCTGATTATGGGTTTCAACTACGATTTTTCAAATGCCACTATAAACGTAGCGGATGTAAAATTGGCCATTGATGCTACTTTTAACACCAATCCCTTATTGTTTTTGGTACCGGTGGCTCTACTTACAGTTATCATCCTAAAAGTACCACCTCTTCCATCATTGCTTATCGGGACACTATTGGGCGGACTATTTGCGATTATTTTTCAACCCGATATTATAAATACTGTTGCCGGTAATGTTGACAGTTATGGAACAGCTTCCTATTATTCGGTTATGCAAGCCATGTTTGGCGATATTAGCCTGACTACTTCGAATGCCAATGTGAACGAATTGCTGAGTACTTCAGGAATGCGCGGAATGCTGGATACTGTTTGGCTGATACTTTCTGCCATGGTTTTTGGAGGCGTAATGGAATCGGCAGGTTTATTAAAACGAATTACACAGCCGATTGTTAAATATGCCAAAAGCACCGGAAGTTTGGTGGCATCAACAGTTGGAACATGTATCTTTTTTAACACCACCGCTTCCGACCAATATATTGCGCTGGTTGTTCCGGGAAGAATGTACCGAAAAACTTATGAAGAAAAAGGCCTTAAACCAGAAGTTCTGAGCCGGACACTGGAAGACAGCGGAACTATAACATCTGTACTTATTCCGTGGAATACCTGCGGAGCAACGCAATCAAGAGTATTGGGTGTTGATACCTGGTCTTATGCGCCGTACGCCTTTTTTAACATTATTAGTCCGTTTATGACCGTCCTTTTTGCTTATTTAAACATCAAAATCAGGCGATTTGCAAAAGGTGAAAAACCAACGGAGGTGACGAAAGAAGCTTAAAACGAAATTAGAATTTACAGCATAAAAAACGCAGCAACAAAACCGTTGACTGCGTTTTTATTTTTGGTAGAAAAAAAGTCAGGTTAATCTCTTGCTTCGTGGTTGCAGCGTAGTTAAACTTCCTATGTTTACCGGGTTCCCCGACTCGATACTGTTTCGGGCAGCTGTACCAATCAGAATAGACATGGCGCCATCGCGCGTACCGGCCAGGTGTTGAAACTCATCCTCGGCGTCAGGTGTCCTGAAAATATGATCGTGCAGTCGTTTATCGCCGCCACCGTGGCCACCTCTGCTATAACCAACATTTATAATCTCCTGCTCTCCCCAAAGTTTATGCACGATAATTGGTTTCGTCAACTGCTTCTGGTTTTCGCTCTGGTCCATTTCTGCTTTATGCATTTCTTCCTGCGATATTTGTACCTCTTCCAAATAAGGAACATCAAGAAATGCTTCAATGCGCCCTTCAGTTCCGTTAAACGCAACACGCCAGCCTTCCCACGGTGAATATGTTGTAAGCATGTAATTCAAATACACATTATTGGCATATTTTACATTTACATTCATTTTATCGTAGATATTTATCTCCGGCCTGAACAGGCAATTATCTCTAATATACCCATCGTACTGTTCGTGCTTTGCATACAGATTATATTCGGTGCGACTTTTGGTAATATCCCAATAAAACGGACAAGTATCTTTTTCATCGCACGAACGGCAATTTACACCGCTTTTCTCGGGTCGTCTTCCATAAAACTCCAAATCGCCTTTTGCATACACTTCATCGGGATCGGAATCAATCCACCAATTTAATAAATCAAAGTGGTGTGTTGCTTTATGAATCAATAATGTGCCACTCCACTCACGCTGGCCATGCCAGCGCCGGAAATAAGAAGCTCCGTGGCTGGTATTCAGCATCCACGAGAAATCAACCGAAACAAGTTTTCCAATCGTCTCATTCATCAACAATTCCTTAATCTTTGTATTATAAGGACTCCAGCGGTAATTAAAACCAACAATTACTTTGCGTTTGTAACGACGCTCCGCATCTAAAATTTCCTGGCATTTGTCTTCATCTGTAGTCATGGGTTTTTCGGTAAGCACATCAACACCGTTTTCCAACGACTTAACAATGTATTGATGATGAGTGGCATCCGGCGTAGTAACAATAACCAGATCAGGAGATTGCTCTTTTATCATTACATCAAAATCGGTGTAGGTTTTACAATCCTTACCCACTCCAATGTACTTAGCAGCATACTCCAGACGTCCCGGATTCGTATCAACCAAAGCCACAAATTCCAGAATATCTCCGTATTCATCAACCAGACGCTTTCCCCAAAAACTGTTTCCACGAATACCAGTACCCACTAAAACCATTTTTAGCTTTTCACCTTCAGCAAGAACTGCAGCTTTTAAAGGATTAGATACAACGGCACCGGCCGCTATTGTGCCAATGGTGGCAAGGAAATTTCTTCTGTTTTGCATGTGTATAAGTTTAAAATTGAATAGTATTGATTTAGGCAAATAAACTTAAGATAATTTGAGTACTCTTCCAAAAAAAAGAGAGGCCACCCTAAGGCAGCCTCTCCATTCATAAACTAATACCAGACTATATTAGGTTTAGTTGTATCCAGGATTTTGTTCGAGTGCATTGTTTCCGGAAAGTGCATCTTCAGGCACCGGGAAACGGCGTAAATGTTCTGAACCGGAAGCTTCATGATCCCACCATTCGTCGGTTACAAACTTATTCCAACGGATTAAGTCTGTACGACGACGGCCTTCTCCAAGAAATTCTACACCCCACTCATCGAGCATTCTGTATTCATCCAGATTATCGGCTGTAACCGGATTTGGGTCATTACCGTCTTCAAAATTACGTTCTCTAACAGTATTTATTAAATCGGCTGCAGCTTGTTCTTCGCCGGCGCGTAATTTACATTCTGCCAACATATAATAAACTTCAGCTAAACGAATAATTACGTTATCGGCCCCCCAGCGCAACGACTCGTCAGCCAAATTAGGCATTGGAGCTTTTACCAAACGAACACCGGTATTTTCTTCACCATCAGCCATAGTCGACGGTAGCGATGCGATATCAGGATATTCGTCGCCCACCTTTTTGAAAGTAGCTACCATATCGACAAACGAAATTACTTCATCTTTGTATTCTTGTGTTCCATATGATGTTCCGTAAGGACTGATTTGATCGCCAACCAGGAACATTCCTTCGTATTTACCACCTCCTTTATACAAGTAGGGCATTTTTCGTAAATCACCATCATCGAATTTTTCGTAAGGCTTGCCCAATTTGAATTCGGTATAAATATCGCCGGTTGGTTTACGCGACGGCTGAAGGTGATGACCGTTCCATGCTCCACCATCCAATCCGAAATACTTATATGTTTCGTAGTGGTAAAAACGATTCCACATCCAGTCGTACTGCAATTTGTTAAACTCTGATGGTGCCGACCAGATTACCTCTGGCGACTCGTTATTGTAAAAACCCAACGCACCATTCCAAGTGGGGTCAAGATTATAATCGCCATATTCACCATTTATAATTCCCTGACAAATTGCTGCACATTCGGTAAAGCGGCTTTCGCCAATATACGATTCGGCATTAAAATAAAGCTGTGCCAGCATACCAGCAGCAGCTCCCATACGCAAAGCTCCTTCTTCTTTTTCGCCGGCAACTTTTTTCGGTAGTTGAGGAATGGCTTCCAGTAGCAACCCTTCAATATGTTCGAAAGTTTCTTTATCGGTACTTCTCGGAATATTTTCACCTTCGTTTGAGGTAAAAATCGGAAGTCCGCCAAAGAAATCAAGACCACGCAAATAAAAATATGCGATGAGTGTTTGCAACTGCATCAGGTGCGATGCTTTATCCACTTCGGTTAAACCAACCGTACTGTAATCAAGATTTTCCAGATCTTGTTTGGTATCCAAAGCTAGTGCAACGCCCATTAGCGAACCACGCCACGATTGCCAAATCCAGCCATCGTTAACGGTCCACTCGTGGTAATGATAACGGTAGTTTTCACCACCGTTATACCAGTGTGGTCCTTTGGTTGTAATCGCAAACTGGTCGGCAGTCATTTCCTGCAGCTGCCATCTGTCTTCCTGCACATACCAGCGGGCATGCGTAAATGAACGGTACAAAGCAGCTTTTACGTCCTGCTCTGTATTAAAGAATGTTTCCGGTACAACTGCAGAGTACCACTGCTCTTCCAAATCGGTACAAGCAACACCGGAAAACAATAATATGATGAGTAGTAAACTATATGATTTAATTTTCATAACAATTTAATTTAAAGGTTAAAAAGTTAATTGAACTCCCAATGTCCAGGTACGGGTACGTGGATAAATGTTATTATGCCACTCGAAACCAGGGTCTAAACCGTTGATGTTCGACTCCGGATCCATTCCCGAATAAGATGTAATGGTAAACAGATCTCTACCGGTAACATACACATTGGCATTTTGCAGCCAATTAAGGTTTCCGGTATCAAAACGGTAACGCAGCGTTAATGCCTTCAATTTGATGAAATCACCATCTTCAATCCAGTAATCGCTAAGCTCTTTCTCTCCAACAACATCCTTGTTTTTATCAAATGCATCAGCCAAAACGTTTTGCTCTTCAACATTTGGCAAACCATAATACATATCAATTGTGTTGTAAATATCATGCCCTAACCAGCTGGTGAAGAAAGCTTCCACTTCAAAATTTCTAAAGCTAACCGTATTGTTCCAACTCATTTGAACTTTAGGAATTGCATTACCAACAAACGCTTTATCATCGTTTGTTTTTGTTTGTTCAGTTACATCAAAGGCATTTCCGTCTTTGTCATACAACATCCAGTTTCCTTCATCGGTAAAACCGGCAAATTGCCATACGTAGAATTTACCAATGTCTTGTCCCGGGAATAAACGAACCGCGTTACCCGGAGAGCCAGGAGCAGGAAATCCTACCCTATCCCAATAAGTTTGGCTGCCCCAAAGCGACTCCAGAGTAGATTTATTGTGTGAAATACGTAATGTTGTTGAATAGTCCCAATTAGCTGAACTTACCGCATTGTAATTTACTTCGGCTTCCCAACCTTTGTTACGCAAACTTCCAACATTCATCGTTGTTTTATCGTGCACAGCAGGTGGCACTGATACTGAAATATCATAGATCATTTTATCAACCTTACGGTCGTACAAATCGAACTTACCGGTTAATTTATTATCGAATAACCCGAAATCAACACCTACGTTATACTCTTTTTTCTCTTCCCACTGCAGGTCTTTATTTTGGTTATGTGCCGATCCATAGGTATAAATCCATTCATCATCAACCAACCACCAGGTATCAGAAGCATACATACGTGATGATGCTCCCGGTGCAAAACTTTGGTTACCGGTAACACCATAACCTCCACGTAGTTTTAAATCGCTAACAACTGTCACGTCGTCCATAAACGATTCGTCGCTGATGCGCCATCCGGCAGATACCGCAGGGAAGAAACCCCATTGGTTGTCTGTAAAAAATTTCGAAGAACCTTCGTAACGTCCGCTAACTGAAAGAATATATTTGTCGCGGAAGGTATAATTTGCACGACCAAAGAAAGCGATCAGTCTTTCGCGAGGGTCTTTCCACGATCCCATTCCGGCTTTACCTTCTGAAAGAAATGTTCCTTTTCCCATGTCCCATGCTTCAATACCATCTACAGGGAAATCATAATTGGTCATATCAAAACCATCGGCATTAAACTCCTGGAAACTATAACCAGCAACGGCATTAATCGAATGCTCACCAAAAGTATTGATATATTTTGCCAACCATTCAAAGGTTTTGTCCATACTCCTGCCATATGCCTGACGGCCTCGACCTGCACGGGCATTATCAAGGGACTCTTTATGTTGTGCCGAAACATATAACACATCGCGGTATTCGTTTGAGCGGTGGGCAATCATTGCCTGAGTACTCAAATTATCGGTGAGGTTCAGCTTCAAGGTTACATCGCCAAGGAAATTGGATGAGTGTCCCTGATCGGTGCGCAAATTAATATCAGCTACTGGGTTATAATACTCCCAACCACCGGTCCAAACATTATAACCATGAACTTGTGTATCGTCGTAAGCCGGCTGTGTAGGATTCAGCTTTAAGGCCATATCGAAAATACCATTGTGCGAGCGATCGCTGTTTGTTTTGCGGTAATCGGCATGTGCAATAATTTCTGCAAACCCATCAATTAAAGTAAAGTTGGCGTTAATACGGCCACCCATTTCTTCACGTTTATCACCAATGGCAATACCTTCCTGATCGGATGCTAAGAACGTGGCATAAATACGAGACGTTTCAGAACCACCACTTAAGTTAATATGATGACGCTGGCTGAAAGGGTTGTCAACAGTAACTTCATCATACCAATCGGTAGAACTTCCGTAATCAGTTCCCAAATCGTTTGCAACAAATTCTTGGGCACTTAAAACTTCAGGTTTCCTGCGAATTGTTTCGGTTGTAAACTCCGATGTATAGGTCAGACGAATTTTTCCGGCTTTTGCCGACTTGGTCGTAATAAGAATTACACCACCTGCAGCACGCGTACCATAAATTGCTCCGGCCGATGCATCTTTTAATACATCGATCGATTCAATATCTTCGCGACTTACCGAGTTTATGCTACCGCCGGGAACACCATCGATAACAATAAGTGGCCCTTGGCCGGCTAATACTGATGCAACACCGCGCAGTTGCACCGATGTTGTGGCGTTCGGGCTGGTTCCGTTAGTTGACTGAATACTTAAACCGGTAACTTTCCCCTGCATTCCGATAAGCGGATTTCCTGAACCACCGGGAATAAGGTCTTTTGATTTTACAGAAGTAATTGAGCTGGTAACTTCTTTTTTCTCCAAAGTACCATAACCTACTACAACTACTTCGCCAACGTCAATTGCATCGCCAAGCATGGTTACATTTACTTCGGTTTGACCCCCTACTTCAATTTCCTGGGTTTGCATTCCAACAAACGAGAACTGCAATACGGCATCCGCAGGAACATTTCCTAACGTATACTCTCCTTCTAAGTTGGTAACAGTTCCATTTGTAGTTCCTTTTACAACAATTGTTACACCAGGCAGCGGTATTCCGTCGTTGTCGGTAATCACTCCCCGAACAGTTTTCTGCTGCGATTCTATATCACTGCCATCTCCCGAGTTGTCCTTAGTTATAACAATGTCTTTATTAAGCACTCTGTATTTCAATCCTGTACCAACAAGAACATCATCTAATACATGCTCAACAGTAGCTTTGGCATACACGGCATCAACCTTTTTATATCGGGGCAGATGCTCGTTTTTGTAAAAGATATCAAATTCAGTTTGGTCTTGAATGGATTGAAAAACGTTCTCAAGACTTGCATCGCGTAACTCCATGTCAATCCGCACTGATTGCGAATAAACACTAGCCGATGCACTGACTAAACTTATTAAAATTAAAAAAAGGGATAGTTTCATAACAAGAAACAGTTTTCGCCCCTTCCTTCTTTCAAAAAGAAAGAGGTGGATTAGTTTTTTTTTCATAGTTTCGCTACGATTTTAATTTATAAATCAAAAAATTACACTTGTAATGTTAACGGGAAGTATGTGGCGTATTTCCCGTTTTTTTTTTGGATGCATAGGTAGTTCAGTTCATAGGCAGAAATAGTTTTAGCTAGTTAGTTTTTGTTCTATTATTAATTCAATTTCACTGTAATATTATCATTATCAATTTCATAGTCGATTGGCACTAACTCATTAATCACCTCAAAGTGTTGTATAATTGGTTTATGTTTTCTCAGTACTCCCGAGATGTATTCGTGCTTAAAATCGTCCTCCGGATAGTTGATATCCACATCCCACCAGCGTTCCATAATTTGAAAGACTTTATCAACCGATTCATTTCGGAACTCGTATCGTCCCTCGCGCCAGGCCGTGTAAATGTCAAAATCCTTTTCGCCGATTAAAACTTCAGCTGTTTCGGTGTAAAATGTGGACTGTTCGCCGGGATACAGATCTTTAAAAAAGTTACCCGAAATAATTTTCACTTTTCCTTCAACCAGTGTGGTTTCAATCATTTTATCCTCGGGATATTCGCAAATATTAAATTTGGTACCGGTAACTTTAACTGTATGATTACCCGTTTTTACCAGGAATGGATTTTTTTCGTTTGCTGTAACTTCAAAATAGGCCTCACCGTGTAAACTAATCTCGCGGTTCTTTTCAGTAAAATCGGATGGAAAAGAAAGCTCGGAACCGGCGTTCAACCAAACATGAGTACCGTCAGCTAAAAACACTTCCTTTATTTGACCTTTAATCGCTTGAACGGTTTTCATCTCAACGTTTTTAGAAGCAACCTCTTCAGAATACAAATAGTGGCTCATCCAGCCTACTCCCAGAGCTACAATTACAATTGCAGCAATTTTTACCAACTCTTTAAAAACCCCTTGTCTTACTTTCGAAGCATTTATTCGATTCTGCAATTCAAGCCATTCTTTGTTTTCAAGTTCCTTTAAATTTTCAGTATCAATTTCTGCTGCATTCCAAAAATCCTTTTGTTTAAATAATTTTTTTCGGTTCTCCGGATTCTCGTGAAGCCAGCTAAGCAACGCAGCTTTTTGTTCTTGGTCTGCATTTCCTTGAATAAAATGCAGTATATCCTGATCTATATTTTCAGTGTTCTTGTTGTTCATTTTTAATAAGAGTATTTTAAGTGGAGATACCCCTACCTCCGTAACTAATTATTTTTAAAATTTAATAGAAAGAGAAGGTAGGTGTGCTCCTTAAATTCGTTGTAAAAAATTTTTAAGGCTTTTGATATATGTTTTTCAACCGTTTTTAACGACAGATCGTATTTTTGGGCTATCTCTTTATTCGACAAGCCATTAAACCGACTCTCATTAAAAATTTGGGCACATTTTGGAGGTAATTTCTGTAATGTGTTTTGAATCCGGTCTCTTATTTCAAATTCTAAAACACTTTTTTCGGAATTGAGAAAAAAATTAAATTCTTCCTGTTTCAATCTAAATTCTATCTCATTCAGCTTGCCCGCTTTAAACTGTTCTCTTTCGAAATATTTATAACAACGATTTTTAACCATGGTAAAAAGGTAAGCCGACAGCGTGTTTTTCACTTCAATCTTTTTCCTGTTTTTCCATAATTCGTAAAAACAATCCTGCACAAAGTCTTTCGCCATATCTTCTGCAACAAATTTTTTGGCAAAAAGAAAAAGCGGTTGGTAGTACTTTGTGAAAAGACTATTAAAGGCGGCATAATCACCTTCTTTAAATTTCCTGAATAATATTGATTCAAGATCGGGTTTCATTAAGGGTAGAAAATAGTTTAGTAACAGTTTAGTTTAAGTACACAAAAGTATTCTTTTTAAATAAATTGCAAACTATTTAAGCTCATACACGCTCCTATCGCAATTCAATTTCTCTAAAAAAACGAAATAAAATAGTTGTAAAAGATTGAAAACAGGCCGAAATTGATTTTGGTGATCGAGTAAATAAAAACATTAATCGGAGAGCCTTTTCTTAAGAGATTTCCATATAAACAATTACATTTGCGACCTAAAGCCGCAATTATTGGATTTTTTACAGGAAACGATTGATAAATAAAATCGTTATATGGAGCATATTGATTATAATTCAGACTGGCGCAAAGTGGCGTCAACCATTTACAAAAAGCCTACCGATTCTAAAATTTATGGTACGGTAGAATTAGATGTTACAGATATTGAAAAGTACATCGCTCAAAAAAGAAAAGAAGGCTTAAAAACTACGCTCACTTATATCATCACACTAATTATTGGAAGGGCAATTCGTAACGAAGTGCCCGAACTAAACACCTTTGTTAAGGGCTCGAAAATAGCCCAGCGTAAACAGGTTGATGGAGTGGTTAGTGTTTTACTGGCCGGTGGAGAAATGGGATCGGTAAAAGTTGAAAATGCCGATCAACGTACCATACAGGAGGTAACCGACGAAATTGCCGAACATATCCGTCAGTCGCGAAAAGGAAACGAACGCGATGAAATGCAATCGAAAAATATACTGGCACGGGTTCCGTGGCCTTTCCGTAAATGGCTGTTCCGCCTGTACCGTGTTCTTACTATCGATTGGGGAATTTCTTTACCGGGAATCGGCCTCGATTCAAATAGTTTTGGCTCGTATGTGGTATCAAACATTGGCACCGTTGGTCTCGATACCGGTTTTGGCTCGTTACTACCTTCATCAAACGTATCGCTGGTAATGGTTTTGGGAACGGTTCAGAATAAACCCGCAGTGGTTAACGGCGAAATTGTTCCGCGCAGAATCATGTTACTGTCAGCAACACTCGATCATCGCGTTGTCGACGGGTCACATGGTGGCCGCCTCTTCCGACAAATTAAATTCTTATTAAAAAACCCACATCTTTTGGAAGAAAAACCGGATCAGAATCTGGCCCGATTTTAAGGTAAGTTCCGGTCTGAAATGTTGCTGAACATTTTAGATGAAAAATTTCCGTGTTCGTACACGGAATACTAATATTTTTGTTTAGATTTGAAAGCGAAGAATTAAAATTGTGATATTTTAATCATAAAAAACAGAAACGCTATCGAACTAAATAAGCAAATACGAATTAAGGATATTGCCGAAAAAGCCAAAGTTTCAATCGGCACGGTCGACAGGGTTTTACACAACCGGGGCGAAGTAGCTACCTCTACAAAAAAGAAGATTCTCGAGATTATTAAAGAGCTGAATTATCAGCCCAATATTCTGGCAAGTACGTTGGCATCTAAAAAAGCTGCTACTTTTGCAACGCTACTTCCTCAACCTCCTGCCGGAGATGGATACTGGACCAAACCAATTAAAGGAATCCAAAAACGAATTTCAGAATTACCACAGTATGGATTACAAATTGAATCGTTTACATTTAATCAGGCCGATTCGAAGAGCTTTGTTGAAGAAGCCAATAATGTTCTGGCCATAAAACCCGACGGTGTTGTGCTGGCACCCTTTTTCAAAAAAGAGGCTACGGTTTTTATCAAAGAATTGAAAGAGCTGGAAATTCCGTTTGTTTTTATCGATTCTGACATTAAAGATGTGGGACAACTAAGTTACATTGGCCAGAATTCCTATCAAAGCGGATTGGTTTCGGGTAAATTGCTCGATTTGATGTTACCCGACGGAAATATTCTGGTTCTTCATTTTGCAAAAGAGATGGACAACCAAAACCATTTGGTACAACGCGAAATGGGAATACACGACTGGTTTAAGCAAAAAAAGGATAACAACCACGATTTATTCACCATTGAAATTCCGGATACGAATTCGGATAAATGGATGCAAAAGGTTGAAAACTACATCGTCGAAAGGAACATTAAAGGAATTCTTGTTACCAACTCGAAAGTATTTTATGTTGGTCGCCTGCTTCAAAAACTCAAACTCAATACTATTAAAGTAATTGGCCACGATCTTATAAAAGAAAATATTGAATTTTTGAAAATGGATCTCGTTCAGTTTCTCATTTGTCAACGCCCCGAAGAACAGGGATATAACGCTGTAAACAAACTCTTTAGGTCCATCGTACAAAAAAGAGAAATTCAAAAAGAAAGTTATACCCCAATTGATATTGTTACAAAAGAAAACGTTGATTACTACAAAGAATTTAAATAAAAACTATGCAAGCATTATCATTTAACGATTTAAAAGGCAAAGTATGCGTAATTACTGGTGGAGCCGGAGTTTTAGGTACTGCCATGGTTAAAGCCATTGCATCGGTTGGAACCAAAATTGCCATTGCCGATATTAATAAAGAAACAGCCGATAAAGTTGCGGCAGAGATTGCCGCCGAGTCGGGAGCAGAGGTGATTGGTGTTGCAGCCAATGTGCTCGATAAAGAATCGCTTGAGGCGGCAAAAGCAGAAATCAACAAAAAACTGGGTCCGATTGATATTTTAATTAACGGCGCCGGAGGAAACAGTCCGCAGGCAACAACAAAAGTTGAAACCATGACGGAGGAAAACATGGATAAGCTTGAGGACACTTTTTACGGGTTGGAAATGGAAGGTTTCGACAAGGTTTTCGCACTAAATTTTAAAGGGACTTTGCTGCCCACCATGGTTTTTACCCGCGATATGCTAACGAATAAAAAAGGTGTTGTACTGAATGTTTCATCAATGAACTCGTATAAACCGCTCACAAAAATTCCGGCATATTCGGCTGCAAAAGCGTCGATCAATAATTTTACGGAGTGGTTATCAGTACACCTGGCGAAAGTAGGCATTCGAGTAAATGCAGTTGCTCCAGGCTTTTTTATTACTAACCAAAACCGTTTTTTGGTAGTGGACGAAAAAACCGGTAACTACTCGCCTCGCGGACAAAAAATTGTTGATAATACGCCAATGGGGAAATTTGGAGAACCTGAAGATTTGCAAGGCACAACACTTTTCCTGATTTCTGATATTTCAAACTTTATTACCGGAATTGTAATTCCTGTTGATGGAGGTTACAGCGCATTTGGAGGCGTTTAAAAAAACTTTGGATAATGTTTGGGCCGGATTTGGAATTCGGCTTCTTTTTCCCGAAACGCCGTTAGCGCTAACGCCGGCAACCCTAAAAATAGGGTTGATTTAAGTATAACCAATTCCGCAATAAAACGATATAATAATTTATAGCCAATAAAATCAAACAAAATGGAATTAAAACAAAATTGCAAATATGCCATGCTGGTACCAACAAGCATGGGAACCCGTCTTACTCCCGAAAATGGGCAGCCCGTTCATTCAAGCGATAAATTTACGCTTTATGCTACCAGTGCCGAAACCAACGTAGCCAGCATTTCATCGTACCTGGGATTACCCGTAAAAGTTTTAACCACTTTTGTAAAAGACAGTCCCATTGCAAAATTTATAAAAAGCAACTTAAAAGCCCGCCACATGGACTATGAAGGCCCCGAAATGGAACAGGAAAATCCATGGGGTTATCGCCACCAGATAAACATTGCCGACAGTGGATATGGCAGCCGTGGACCGCGTGTTTTTAACGACCGTGCAGGCGAAGTAGGCCGCACATTAAATGTAAAAGACTTTGATCTTGAACGTATTTTTGGCGAAGAAGGAGTGCAAATCGTTCACTTATCCGGGTTGATTGGTGCACTATCGCCTGA
Organism: Draconibacterium halophilum; assembly: GCF_010448835.1. NCBI lineage: Bacteria > Pseudomonadati > Bacteroidota > Bacteroidia > Marinilabiliales > Prolixibacteraceae > Draconibacterium > Draconibacterium halophilum. The sequence continues at coordinate 2,616,324 of NZ_CP048409.1, read as the reverse complement.
AACAACACAGTTCTGTCTTGAAGTTGCAAGAGCAGCAAAGAAATATGGTACCAAAATTTCTTTCGACCTTAATCACAGAGCTTCGTTTTGGAAAGGTCGCGAAGAACAACTTCGAAAAGACTTTACCGAAATAGCATCGGTTTCGGATATTCTTATTGGTAACGAAGAGGATTTTCAGCTTTGTTTTGGAATTGAGGGACCACCAGCCGGTGGTGAAGGTTTGAACGCCAAAATTGATGGATTTAAAGGATTGATCACTCGTGTAAAAGAGACTTTTCCAAATGCATCGGTTTTTGCAACCACACTGCGCGAAGTTGTTAGTGTAAACGAACACCTTTGGGGAGCTATTATGCTGGAAGGTGAAAACTGGCATGTTGTTGAACCACGAACAATTCGTGTATTCGACCGTATTGGTGGCGGCGATGGTTTTGTTGGCGGAATGCTGTATGGAATTCTAAAAGGCTGGGAGCCGGAAAAATGGCCACAATTTGGATGGGCCACCGGAGCTCTGGCAACAACTTTCTTAACCGACTACGCACAACCTGCCGATGAAGAACAGGTATGGAGTGTGTGGGGTGGAAATGCGCGCGTTAAACGCTAGTCAATTCATTTAAAAATTTGATCAAATGATATATTTCGAAAAAGGTTCTACCGAAACGGCACTCAGTGCTGATGATCTGAGAAATGGTCTGTTCGAAGCCTTTGAAAAAATGGGAGCAAAACAAAAAGTTTTAGCGGTTCCGCCTGATTACACACGCTTACCATCGCGTGCCGGAGAGCTCACTGAATTTACCTGGGAGTACTTCGGCGAACGCCTCACCGATGTACTTCCGGCTTTGGGCACTCACACGCCAATGACAATGGAACAGATAAGCCACATGTTTGGTAAAATGCCAACAGAGCTGATTCGCGAGCACGATTGGCGAAATGATGTGATTACATTAGGAACCGTTCCTGCTGAATTTGTTAAAGAAGTTTCGGAAGGAGCAGTTAATTATACCTGGCCGGCTCAGGTAAACAAAATATTAGTTGAAGGTAATTTCGATCTGATTTTATCTATCGGACAGGTTGTTCCGCATGAAGTAGTAGGAATGGCCAATTACAATAAAAATATTTTTGTAGGAACCGGTGGTGTTGAAGGCATAAACAAAAGCCATTACATTGGAGCAGCGTACGGTATGGAAAGAATGATGGGGCGTGCCGACACACCGGTAAGAAAAGTATTTAATTACGCTTCCGAAAATTTCTCCAATCATCTGCCGATCGTTTATGTTCAAACCGTTGTAGGCCTCAATAAAGAGGGGAAATTACAAACCTACGGCCTTTTTATTGGCGACGATTTTAATGTGTTCGATAAAGCAGCAAAACTTTCGCTCGAAGTTAACTTTGAGATGGTTGAGAAACCCATCAAAAAAGCAGTGGTTTGGCTCGACCCTACTGAATTTAAAAGCACCTGGCTGGGCAACAAAAGTATTTACCGCACCCGCATGGCATTAGCCGATGGCGCCGAATTAATTGTACTTGCTCCGGCTTTGAAAGAGTTTGGTGAAGATCCACAAATCGATGCTTTGATCCGTAAGTATGGCTATTTTGGTACACCTCATACGTTAAAACTGGTAAAAGAAAACGAAGATCTACAGAACAATTTGGGCGCTGCAGCTCACCTGATTCACGGTTCTTCCGAAGGTCGTTTTAATATCACTTACTGTCCGGGCAAAGCAGAAGGAAACATTATCCAACAGGAAATTGAAAGTGTAGGATTCAAGTATGGCGATTACGATGAGGTGACTGCAAAATACGATCCCCGAAAACTGAAAGACGGATTCAATATAATGCCGGATGGTGAAGAGATATTTTATATTTCAAATCCGGCAATCGGATTGTGGGCGTACCGAGATCGGTTCGATTATTAGTAAAAACAGATTCTAAAACAGACAGAAAAATTGAATACGAAAAGCAAACAAAAAAGCATTAATTGGGGCATTATCGGGGTTGGCAATGTAACAGAGGTAAAAAGTGGGCCGGCTTTCTATAAAGTCGAAAATTCAAAATTGGTTGCCGTTATGCGCAGAAATGAAGAAAAAGCACAAGACTATGCGCGTCGCCACAATGTTCCGAAATGGTATAGCAATGGTTCCGCATTAATCAACGATCCGGAAGTAAATGCGGTTTATATTGCCACTCCTCCCGACACCCACGCGTTATATGCCATTGAAGCACTAAAAGCCGGGAAACCGGTTTATGTTGAAAAGCCTATGGCACGCAATTATGCTGAATGTCTGGAGATGCTTAAAGTTTCAGAGGAAACAAATACTCCGCTGTGGGTGGCTTATTACCGACGTACTTTACCGGCATTTCTGAGAGTGAAAGAACTAATAGAAACTGGCAGTATCGGCAAACCCTTAATGGTAAATATAAAGTTATATAAACAGGCTGCCGAAGCCAATCAAAAACCGGAAGAAATGCGCTGGCACGTTTTTCCGGAGATTGCCGGTGGCGGATATTTTTTCGATCTGGCATCTCACCAATTAGACTACCTCGATTTTGTTTTTGGAAAAATCAGCGGGGTAAAAGGACAAGCTGTTAATCAGGCCGGCCTCTACCCTGCTGAAGATACAGTTACAGGAACCTGGAAACACGAATCCGGAGTTGTTGGAACCGGAAGCTGGTGTTTTGTTGTTGATGAAAAATCGGTGGAAGATTATATTCAAATTGTTGGAGAAAAAGGCGAAATTTGCTTGCCTTGTTTTACACATGGCGATGTTATTGTAAAAAATCAAAAAGGAACAGAAAAACTAAGTTTTAATAATCCGCAGCACATCTCGCAAAACCTCGTAAAACAGGTTGTAAATGAATTACTGGAAAATGGCAAGTGTGTCAGCACCGGAGAATCAGCAGCCCGCACCAGCCTGGTGCTTGACGAGATGGTTAAAGATTATTATATTAAAAATCAATAGACCGAGTAGAAGGCCCAATGAAGATTATAATCGATAACAAAATACCATATATTAAAGGTGCTCTTGAACCTTTTGCCGAAGTTGTTTACCTCCCGGGAAGTGAAACTACACCAGAGGTTGTAAAAGATGCCGATGCACTGATAACACGCACACGAACGATCTGCAACCGGAAATTACTTCACGGTTCTAAAGTAAAATACATTGCAACTGCAACCATTGGTTTCGACCACATCGACACAGACTATTGTCGAGAAGCAGGAATTGAATGGACAAATGCACCGGGTTGTAATGCTGAGAGTGTAAATCAGTACATTGCTTCTGCTTTATTCTCCTGGTCGATGCGCAAAAGAACCGACCTTGCCGGATTAACAGTAGGTATTGTTGGAGTAGGAAACGTAGGAAAGCGTGTAGCAAAAACCTGCAAAATACTTGGCATGAATATTTTGCTGAATGACCCACCGCGGGCGAGAGCAGAAGGAAGTAACAACTTTGTTTCATTGGAAACGATTCAGAAAGAAGCCGATATTATCACTTTTCATGTTCCATTAAATATGACAGGCGATGATGCAACTTTTCATTTGGCAAATGAAGATTTTCTGCAAAACCTGAAAAAAAAACCCTTGCTAATCAATTCGTGTCGTGGTGAAGTTTGTGAAACAGAAGCGATTTACAACGCCATTGAAGCGAACGACATAAAAGGTTTTATTGCCGATTGCTGGGAAAATGAACCGGATATCAATCTCGAACTCCTAAATCTGTGCGATCACGGTACGCCACATATTGCAGGCTATTCGAAAGACGGAAAAGCGAACGGAACAAAAATGAGTGTTCAGGCCATCAGTAGGTTTTTTGGTTTAGGAATTGACAACTGGGAACCAACAAATGTAGAAAAGCCGGAAAATACCACAATAGAAATTGATGGTAACCAACGTCGCGAGTATTCCATTTTGGCTGAAGCGATTTTAAGTACTTACGACATTGAAAACGATGATGATGATCTTCGGGAGGCTCCGTTAAAATTTGAACAGTTACGTGGTGATTATCCTGTTCGACGTGAATTTGCCACGTACACCATCAATGCAAAATATATTGAGGAGAAAACCTTGAAAAAACTCAAAGAATTAGGTTTTAATGTAAAAACACAGTAAAAATAAAACGTATCGGAATTGGTTTCGTTACAACAATCGAATACATTCAAAATAAAAAACAAAAAATATAGAAATGAAAAAATTAGCAGACATTGGTTTAATCGGGTTGGCCGTGATGGGCGAAAACCTGGTATTAAACATGGAAAGTAATGGCTACACGGTTGCTGTTTATAACCGTACAGTTGAGAAAGTTGACAAATTTGTAAACGACAGAGGAGCAGGTAAAAACTTTATTGGAGCGCATTCTATCGAAGAATTTTGTGCCTCGTTGGAAAAGCCTCGCAAAGTAATGATGCTGGTAAAAGCCGGCAAACCGGTTGATGACTTTATCGATATGGTTATCCCGCATCTTGAGCCCGGTGATATCATTATCGATGGCGGGAATTCACATTTCCCGGATACGATTCGTCGTACAGAATATGTTGAAAGCAAAGGATTACTTTATATCGGAACCGGCGTTTCAGGGGGCGAAGAAGGCGCTTTAAAAGGTCCTTCAATTATGCCGGGCGGATCACCGGATGCGTGGCCGCACGTTAAAGAAATTTTCCAGGCTATTTCGGCAAAAGTTGAAAGTGGCGAACCTTGCTGCGACTGGGTTGGTGAAGGCGGTGCAGGCCACTTCGTAAAAATGGTACACAATGGTATTGAATATGGAGACATGCAAATTATTACCGAAGCTTACCAATTAATGAAAGAGCTGCTTGGAATGAACAACGATGAAATGTATGAAGTTTTCAAAAAATGGAATACAGGAATTCTTGACAGCTACCTGATTGAAATTACCCGCGACATTTTAGGCTATAGAGATGAAAACGGCGAAGAAACAGTTGAAATGATCCTTGACACTGCCGGACAAAAAGGAACCGGAAAATGGACAGGAATTTCTGCACTCGACCTGGGTATTCCTTTAACTCTGATTGGCGAATCGGTTTTTGCTCGTTGTTTATCGGCACAAAAAGATTTGCGTGTTAAGGCTTCTAAAGTTATTGAAGGCCCAAAACCAGAGTTTAAAGGAGATAAAAAACAATTTATCGACGATATTGAAAGTGCTTTGTTAGGTGCTAAAATTATTTCGTACGCACAAGGTTATAACCTAATGATGGAAGCTGCAAGCGAACACGACTGGAACCTAAACTACGGCGGAATTGCCCTGATGTGGCGTGGTGGTTGTATCATCCGTTCCGTATTCCTTGCTGATATTAAAAAAGCTTTTGATAATAATCCTGAATTACCAAACTTGCTGCTCGATCCTTTCTTTAAACAAAAAGTTGAAGAAGCGCAAGAAGGCTGGCGACGTGTTTGTGCAACAGCACTGGCAAATGGAATTCCAGTGCCGGCATTAACTTCAGCATTGTGTTATTTCGATGGATTCCGCAGCGAACGGCTGCCTGCAAATTTGCTACAGGCACAACGCGATTATTTCGGCGCTCACACCTACGAAAGAGTTGACAAACCACGTGGCGAATTTTTTCACACTAACTGGACAGGTCGCGGTGGCGACACTGCATCATCAACTTACAACGCATAAGCATTTTGAAGGAGATAAATAAAAAAAGGAAGCACTCGCTTCCTTTTTTATTTTAGAAATTTATCATTGCTTTTATAGCACCAAATTTGTAGCCTTCAACAACATCGAAAGCAACGGGTGTTTCTTCCAGCGTAAACTCGTGAGTAACCATTTTCGATACTTGAACTGCTCCTGAAACGACCAGATCGATTGCTTCTTCAACACAATGGTTTTGCCGACGTACATTAATTACTGTCAATTCTTTTCGGCGCATTAAATCCATATCGAACACATATTGGGCATCCGGTGGAATGCCGACTAAAACCAACTTTCCGCCCGGTTTCAGAATTTTTATGGCATTATTTACAGCCTCTTGTTCGCCACTTGCTTCAAAAACCACATCAAGCAAAAGCTCTTCTTGTTTTTGCACAGCAGATTCCACATCTTCGTTTTTAGGATTTATCAACCATGAAGCGCCAATTTCTGCCGCTTTATTTAATCTATAATCAAGTGGTTCTATCATTCCAACATTGGTCACATTATCGGCTAACAATTTCATAAGAACACTCAAACCAATTGGGCCTGCACCAAAAATACCTGCTGTTGTTTCCTTTTTTTGGATTTCGGCCAGGTTAACGGCATAAACACCAATTGAAAGTGGTTCGATCAAAGCCGCCTGTCGGGCATTTAATTTTCCGGTAACCGGGAAACAGGTGAACGACGGCATCACAATGTACTCCGACAAACATCCTTCTATTTGTCCCGGACATCCTAAAAACTTATTATTTCTGCAGGTATGCGGGCGCCCTGCCAAACACTGATCGCAGGTACCACAATGCACTGATGGATCGACAACTACCAGGTCCCCAACTTTAACGTTTGTAACTTCTGTACCGGTTTCAACAATTTCTCCGGAGCACTCGTGCCCCACCTTAAAAGGATATTGAACCACCTGAGAGCCGATCCTTCCATCTGAATAATAGTGGATATCTGATCCGCAAACCCCCACTGTTAAGAGCTTTATCTTAACATCTTTCTCGTTTATCAATTCCGGGTCAGATGTTTCTGTTAATTTCATCTGCCGAATACCGGTTAATACTACTGCTTTCATTTTTTTTTACTGGATTACCTTTAACGAACCTCGAATAGAAGTTTCTATGCCGCTATTTAAGATTTGGATTAAAAATACAATCTGGAATTGTTGGTGCCAAATAAATGAGCACATAACTTTAGTACCTTTTACAATTTAAAACCAAAATGCATTTAAAAATCTCATGAACGAAGTATAAGAACCACTAAATAAGCATTTTTATTGAGGTAAGAACTTCCTATTCTGTTCTTTAAAGTTGAACCATACTTTTTATAAAATGGTACAATGTAACTTGCTGTTGCAATAATAAATAAGAATATGATTTTTATCACTAACCTATGTTGATTTGTGATTTTCGAACGAATTATGAATTTTTTCAAAAATAAAGAAAAGTATTATATAACATATTGTATATATCACAATCACTGACAATCAATATTATAAGACAAAAAACTGAGCGTTTTTTAACAAACATTAATTAATTTTAAAAAATACTTAAGGTTTAAGTCAATTTTATATTATATTAGCGCAGCCTTATATGAATAAAAAGATTTAGATACTTATTAGAACTACCTTTTCTCTATTAGACCAATAAGTTTTCTTATCTAACTAAACTAGACTATGAACAATCGGGTTATCAACAAAAGATAACCCGCTTTTTTTTGGTAGAAACTGAGTCAGGCAAAACGTTTCAGTAAACGCATAAACCGGATATAAAATAATATCCCGGCGGTTCCCAAGCCAACCAAATAACCATACCAAATTCCCTGAGGTCCAACATCTAAAACAAACGTGAAGACATAACTGGTTGGAATACCAATTAGCAGATAGGCAATAAAAGCGATAAACATTGGTGTGGTTACATCGGCCATTCCACGCAACGAACTTTGCATTACTACCTGCAAACCATCGAATACCTGGAAAACAGCAGCGATAACCAGCAAACCTGCTGCAACTTTAATAACGCTTTTATCTGGTGTAAACATTAATGGCAGCACGTTTCTTCCCAGAATAAATAGAAGGGCCGAGAGTACCATAAAAACAAGAACCAGGTGCGTGGATGCAAAAACTGCTCTTCGTAACGATAAGTAATCTCGTTCACCCATTTGATGGCTCACACGAATAGTATTGGCCTGCGAAACGCCAAGCGAAATCATATACGTAAATGTGGCCAAACCAAGCGCCACCTGATGCGCAGCAAGCGGAGTTTCGCCAAGCCATCCCATCATTACCGCTCCGATTCCAAAGGCAGCAACTTCTACAATTAACTGAAACCCAATGGGGACACCAATTCGTAATAAGGCTACAATATCCTTTTTGAATATTTTTTGGTAACGTGCAAAAACAAAATAACGTTTAAATCTACTGTTCCTTAAAATGAAGTAGGCAAAAAGCAAAGGCATACATACGCGCGAAGCAAGTGTTCCTATTCCTGCTCCATGAAGCCCCATTTCCGGAAATCCGAATTTTCCGAATATGAATACATAATTCACTGCAATATTTATAACATTTGCAGTAAGAGTGATTTGCATAGCAATTTTTGTATTGCCTATTCCTTCAAAGAACTGTTTTAATGTGAAGAAAAACATAAAAGGCAGATAGGAACTACAAAGCAACAAGTAATACGGACTTCCCAATTTTAATACATCTTCGGGCTGCCCCATATATGGAAGAAAGAAATAAATGCTGAACATGAAGACTGTTAAAGCTACAGCTGCGACAAGATGTGCTGCAATTCCATTTTTCAACCAAACAATAGCCCTATGTAACTCGTTTTGGCCAAAAGCTTTTCCAACTAAAGGAGTTAATCCCATAGTAACTCCCATACCGAAAACCATTCCAATCATAAACACACTGTTGGCAAACGATGCTGCAGCAAGCTCAGTTGTACCAACGTGCCCAACCATCATATTATCAGCAAGCGAAACAGTAACCTGCCCAATTTGCGATAAAACAATGGGGAATGCCAAAGTTAGATTACGGCGGTAAAATGGAATATAATCTTGAAATTTCACGCGCCAAAGATACTTTTTTATGTTACAACGAGAACCAGTAACTAAACTTGATCATAAAAGCATTTTCGGCACTGATTTTACGAATATCTTTAAAACTATTGAATAATGACGCATTGTACATCTCCTGATAGTTGCTGCGACTATGGCTCCAGACAAAATAAAACGTCGAACCTGTTTTATACTCCCAACGGGCCACAAAATTCGATCGGAGTTCCTGAAAATTAAAATCAAAATCGTAGGATGAGAAATTATGATATTCGTTACCTGAACCATCGAGGAGTAAATCACCCTGGCGGGTTAACAATTCAAAACGCTGATCCAGATCTTTTGCTTTCGAATCGTTTACACGTTTATAGTCTTCGTATTTCCCCGACGATACATACGGACTACCATAATACTGAAGCGACAGTTCCGGAGTAATAAAAAACTCTGCTCTAAAAGTTGAATAAAAGGTCTGCCTGTCGAGATTCCCTACAACGTATTCATACTTATCCGAATTTTCATTAATTTTTGATCTCCGTAAATACTGACTGTTGTCTTGTTCATCAGCATAAGTAGAACTCAACGACATCATAAAACGCGTACTCAATCGCCAGTCTAATTGAAAAGTATATGCATTCTCGTATGAAATATCGTCGGCGTAGCGGGTGAAGTCAGTCCGTAGTCCGGCAAAGAAATCGCGTTGCGAGTTGGTTTGGATTGCAGCGGCAATACGATTTCGGTTATCAACTCTTAACGACGGACCACCCCGCAATCTTCTGGTATCTATTTCATTTACGTAACGATAAGCCGCCAAATCGAGTCTCCAGTAATTTTTAAACCGTAGCCCTGAAATGAAGCTAAAATTGTCTCTTAAATTTTCACCGCTGTACGTCCAGTTATGTCCCTGTGCCAGCTTTAACGAATAATTTAAGATTATGCCTTTTGGTTTGTTTACAAGATATTGTATACGAAAATTCTGGTCGATGTAGTCTGCCTGGCGCAAATACCCCACGTCGTTCATATCAACACCTGGCGATCGCCACTCCACATCGCCGGTAATTCGTAATTTTCCACTTCGTTTTCCACCAGCCAATTCTCCTCCCCAACCGCTTAAACTGGTTCTTGATGGGTCGTAATCCAAGTAATCCGCATCAACGCGTTGAAAATAATGACGCGAATTTCGTTGTAAACGTGCAATCGATTCCTCACTACCACTAATCCGCGAAGCAAAGCCTTTTGCGGCAACGTAATATTTTCTGTTTTTCCAATTGTGTTCAAAATCGAGGCCTCCAACAAGTGAGTTATCTGTTAGAAATTCAAGGTTTTCGTCTTTAATATTACGAATCGAGGAGGTAACTATTCCTCCCAACACTGTGCTCCCTTCATTAAAATCCTGCTTTACACGGGCAATCGAATAGTTGGTAAACGGTTCAATGGCTTCTTTTATACTCTCATCGGCCGATTTTATGGTAGCTGTTTCACGTGCAGTCATACTGTTTACTAACCCTAACGAGAAACCATTCTTATTCTTTCCGGTAAGTTTTAATGCATTGATTATTGAGGTATTTTCAGGCATTTCAAGTGTTTGATCTTCACTATAATAAGGTTCGTAACTTGGAGCATGACCTATGCGGCGCGAATAAAAAAGCATATCGTTGCCCGAATTATATTCCAGAATACTGTTTCCTTCCAAAAAGAAAGGACGTTTTTCATCGTAAAATACTTCGTACGAGGTTAGATTCAATTCAGAAGGATCTGCTTCAACCTGACCAAAATCAGGGTTAAAAGTATAATCCAAAGTAAAATTAGAGGTAACACCAACCTTGCCATCTACACCAAAACCAACATTTTCTTTATTGTTAGAATTCGGGAAATATTGTCCACTTGCGTATGGCATTACTTCAAAATTACGTTTGTATGGAATGTCCTTTATACCGCGTAATTCACCAAAAATATAAACCATTGCCGGTGCATCAATCGGAATCAGTTTCCATTGGCTTTCCTCACTGTGCCGATGAATCCATCGCCAAATATGCATTCCCCATACATGCTCCTCTTTTTTGGCAAAACGAATTTGAGTGAATGGAACCCTCATTTCTGCATACCAGGCTGAATCGCCAATAGACGTTTTTCCATCCCAAACAGCGTTCCAGTTAAAATCCCATCCGTATTCACCCATGTGCATTAAATCAACTTTTTGGCCCGCTGAAGTTAAATTAAACTCAAATGCGGTTTGTTTATCGTTATACGAATCAATTGCTATCCCCGTAATGTCGCCATTATTCTCATCCCTCCTACCAAGTATCGGGCTCATTTTTTCCGGTTCATTATCGTAACATATTATACCGAAGTACAAATATTTATCATCGTATAAAATCTTTATTTCAGTTTCCTGCGAAGGAGATTTTGCCTGATGCGGTTGTTGCTGAATAAAGTCTCCGTCCCAGGTACCAACAGTTTGCCAGCACTCATCATCCAACTTCCCGTCAATCTTCGGTTCCAAAGAAGTTCGCGTGGCATAATACACCCTATTTATACTGGCATAATGATTTACCAAAGAATCATCGGAGAGCGTATAATTGAAGTCTTGTGCATGAACAATAAATGCACCTACAACTATTATGATTACAGTTTGAGCAATTTTAAACAGCATGAATGGTTATTTGTTAGCGCCAAAAGTAAATATAATTCCTTAAATATTAACATTTATCATAAAGAAATATAATTTTAGACCAGTTGCTTTAGGAATTCAAATTTACAATCCTTTAAATTCCATCGTATCCCATTTTTTTACATTTATTAACAGTATTGCATAAAGAAGGTACTGAACATGAGGTAACTTCCCACCTAAAATTGATACGAGTAAACATTTTTTACGCAACAGAGTTATTATTGGCAGAAATTAAGATGACTTAAACTTATATTGATTTCAAATTTGTATGAAGAAAATCAAAAAGATTCTAATCGCAAACCGAGGCGAAATTGCGATTCGCGTAATGCGAACCTGCAGGGAACTTGATCTTGAATCAGTTGCCATTTACTCGGAAGCAGACAGGACTTCGCTTCATGTGCGTTATGCCCACGAAGCTTATTGTGTAGGTAAAGCACCATCGAGCGAAAGTTACCTGAACATTGAAAAAATTATAGAAGTTGCCAAACAAAGTGGCGCTGATGCAATTCATCCCGGTTATGGATTTTTATCGGAAAATGCCGATTTTGCCCGACGCTGTGCCGAAGAAGGAATCGTGTTTATTGGTCCCTCGCCCGAGGTAATTGTTCAAATGGGAGACAAAATTCAGGCACGCGAAGCAATGACTGGTGCCGGAATTCCCGTAGTTCCCGGAACCGATGGAGAGATAAAATCGGAAGAAGAAGCGCTGGAAGCCATAAAAAGTATCGGCCTTCCGGTAATGATAAAAGCATCAGCCGGTGGTGGCGGTAAAGGAATGCGCCTGGTGAAAAACGAATCCGAAGTGGTTTCTGCAGTTCGTGCAGCCCGTTCCGAAGCTAAATCAGCATTTGGCGACGATGCTGTTTACATTGAAAAGTACATTACTTCGCCACACCACATCGAGTTTCAAATTCTTGCCGACCAACACGGAAATACCGTTCATCTTTTCGAGCGTGAATGTTCGGTACAACGTCGTCACCAGAAAATGATCGAAGAAACGCCTTCACCATTAATGACTCCGGAACTACGTGACGAAATGGGCAAAGCGGCTGTTGAAGCTGCAAAAGCAGTAAATTATATGGGTGCAGGAACCATCGAATTTTTGGTAGACAACGATCTGAATTACTACTTCCTTGAAATGAATACACGTTTGCAGGTGGAGCATCCAATTACCGAACGAGTTACAGGAATCGATCTGGTAAAACAACAAATTTATATTGCTGAAGGCCGCGAATTGGAATTCGGACAAGACGATTTGAGGCAAAGAGGTCACGCCATAGAATGCCGGATTTACGCCGAAGATCCTGACAACAACTTTATGCCCAGTTCCGGTAAAGTTTATAAAATATCTTCACCACTTGGGTTGGGAGTTCGTACTGATGGGTATGTTTACGAAGGTTATGAAATTCCGATATACTACGACCCGATGATTTCGAAACTTATTGTCTGGGGTAATACACGCGACGAAGCCATTGCAAGAATGCGTCGGGCGCTGTACGAGTATAAAATTACCGGTGTAAAAACATCAATAAAAATGCTGGAACGCGTAATGAACAATGAAAATTTTATTGCCGGTAATTACGACACACATTTTATTGAGAAAAACCAGGAACAACTGCTATCGAATGCAACTAAGGATAACCCGGAAGACATGGTTATTATAGCTGCTTTTATCGATTATCTGGATAAGATAGGAAGTAATGCAGCAATAACCAAAGAGTTTGTGCCGGCACAAAGCCGCTGGAAAAAAATTCCTTACGTAAATCATTTTTAAACAAAAATTATGGCTGTTGAAATTAAAATTGGAGACAGAGTTGCATGGGCAAACCTGTTAAAACAAGATGGTAACATCCTGGAAGTTGAAGTAGACGGTAAAATATACAATGTAGATCTGATGCACACTGCCGATGGCACATTTTCAATTCTTGAAAACGGACATTCGTACGACATTGAGCTGGTTCCCGATGAAACACCTAAAAAATATACCGCTTACACTTTATACGAACGCTACGATGTTGAAGTGATCGATGCAGAAGCACGTTACCTGCAAAACCGGAATGCGAATGGAGCCGGACCAGGCGACAATAAAATTACGTCGCCCATGCCTGGCAAGGTAGTTAAAGTTATGGTTGAAGAAGGAGATACTGTAAAAGAGGGTGATACCATAATTATCATTTCAGCCATGAAAATGGAAAGCGAATACAAAGCTCCAAAAGATGGCACAGTGAAAAAAGTTAATGTAAAAAATCAGGATACCGTCGACAGCAACCAGGTATTAATTGAATTGGACTAAAAGAAAAGAAATGGATTTAAAAGAAAAATACGAACAGCTTCAAGCATTTAATGCAAAAGCCGAACTCGGTGGAGGTAAAGAACGAATTGAAAAACAACATGCCGCAGGAAAAATGACAGCCCGCGAGCGCATTCAGCAATTACTCGATCCGGGGACTTTTAATGAGATTGATAAATTGATGACACACCGGAATTACGATTTCGGCATGGAAACAAAAAAGGTTTTAGGCGACGGTTTAATATCAGGCTATGGAAAAGTAAATGGCAGGCTAGTATATGTTTTTGCACAGGATTTTACGGTTTTCGGTGGATCGTTAAGCCGTGCCAATGCCGATAAGATTGTAAAAATTCAAGAGCTGGCATTAAAAATGGGAGCTCCACTTGTGGGCCTAAATGACTCTGGTGGCGCCCGAATTCAGGAAGGTGTAGAAAGCCTTGCAGGTTACGCCGATATTTTTTACAATAACGTAATATCATCAGGTGTAATTCCTCAAATCTCGGCCATTCTAGGGCCTTGTGCAGGTGGTGCAGTATACTCTCCAGCCCTCACCGATTTTATCTTTATGGTAAAAGAAAAAAGTCATATGTTTGTAACGGGTCCCGAGGTTATAAAAACAGTTACCCACGAAGATGTTACCAAAGAAGAACTGGGTGGAGCCGACACACACAGCACGAAAAGTGGTGTAGCTCATTTTACGGGTAACGACGAGGAACAAACCATTATGATGGTTCGCGAATTGTTAAGCTTCCTGCCGTCTAATAACCTTGAAGATCCTCCTGTAAAACCTACCATCGACCCTTCCGACCGAATTAGCGAAGAATTGGAAGAGATCGTTCCCGCAGATCCGAATAAGCCTTACGATATGCACGATATCATCCAGAATGTAATTGATAACAAACACTTTCTGGAAGTACAACCGAATTATGCACAAAATATAATTGTTGGATTTGCCCGATTTGGGGGTCGCCCGGTGGGTGTTGTTGCCAACCAACCCGGCCATTTGGCAGGAGTCCTGGATATCAACTCATCGGTAAAAGCTGCGCGTTTCGTACGTTTTTGCGATGCATTTAATCTGCCACTGGTAACTTTTGTTGATGTACCGGGGTTCTTGCCCGGAACAGGACAGGAATTTGGCGGCATTATTAAACACGGTGCAAAATTGCTTTACGCATTCTCAGAAGCCACCGTTCCGAAAGTTACAGTAATCACCAGAAAAGCATATGGTGGAGCGTACGACGTAATGTCGAGCAAGCACATTGGTGCCGATGTAAACCTGGCTTACCCAACAGCAGAAATAGCAGTGATGGGGCCTGAAGGTGCAATAAATATTATTCATCGCGAAAAAATGACCGAAGAAGAGAAAGCAGCTAAAGTTCAGGATTACAGAGAAAAATTTGCCAATCCGTACAAAGCAGCCTCGTTGGGCTATATCGATGAAATTATTCATCCGCGCGATACGCGTAAAAAGGTTATTGATGCACTTGATATGACACAGAACAAACGGAAATCGAATCCACCTAAAAAACACGGAAATATCCCGCTTTAATTAGATTGATGGAGATTAAAATTCAGCTTGATGGAGCTTGAAGCCAGGTCTGGACATATAAAATACAAATGAATTAAAAGAGATTGATTTAAAGTAAATACCTACTTTGTAGTCAATCTCTTTTTCAATCTATATCAATTTTGTTTCTCATAAAACTACTACATTTGAGCCCCGAAAATTAGTTTGCTGGTTAACAAGGCCAATTTTCACACAAAAACCCGTCAAACTGTTTGATAAATAACATTTTATTCCTATTTTTGCGCGTCCAAAATTTTGGATATTATATTTAATAATTTAAAAATTAGATGATTATGTTGAATCAGTACGAAACCGTTTTCATTTGTACTCCCGTTTTATCTGAGCCACAGGTAAAGGAAGCGGTAAAAAAATTCAAGGATCTCATCACCGAAAATGGAGGTGAATTGATCCATGATGAAGATTGGGGAATGAAAAAACTGGCTTACCCAATCCAAAAGAAGTCTAGTGGCTTTTACCACTTGTTTGAGTTTAAAGCCGATCCTGCATTCATTACAAAAATGGAGACAGATTTCCGTCGCGATGAGCGCATTATCCGCTTCATGACAGTAAAACTCGACAAATATGCAGTTGCATACAGCGAGAAGAGAAGAAAACTTCGGAAAGCAAAATCAGAAAAAAAGGAGGATTAAATCATGGCACAAACAAGTGAAATCAGATACCTGACTCCACCGTCAGTAGAGATCAAAAAGAAGAAATATTGCCGTTTCAAGAAAAACGGGATCAAATACGTTGATTACAAAGACCCCGAGTTTTTGAAAAAATTCCTGAACGAACAAGGTAAAATTTTACCTCGTCGTATCACCGGAACTTCGTTAAAGTATCAGCGCAAAGTTGGCCAGGCCGTTAAACGTGCCCGCCAGGTTGCATTGCTACCATTTGTAACCGACATGATGAAATAAGAGGAGGACTTGAAATGGAAATTATATTATTACAAGACGTAGAACGTTTAGGCAGCAAAGATGACATTGTTGAAGTTAAAGGTGGTTTTGCAAGAAACTTTCTGATCCCAACAAGTAAAGCTATTGTTGCTACCGAGTCGGCTAAAAAAGTATTGGCTGAGAATATTAAACAACGTGCTCACAAAGAAGCTAAATTGAAAGAAGAAGCTACAAAAATTGCGGAGCAAATTGTTGCCAAGAAAATTTCTATTGGTGCAAAAACAAGTACTTCAGGCAAAATCTTTGGATCGGTTAACACCATCCAATTGGCTGAAGCGATTAACAAAAAAGGATTTGAGATCGATCGCAAACAAATCTCTATTCCTGAAGACAGCATCAAGGAAGTTGGTACTCATACAGCTAAAATCAAACTGCACAAAGACGTTGTGGTTGAGATTGAATTTAAAGTTGTTGCGGAATAAGCATATTTTTGCATACACAATACTAAAAACGAGAAAAGGGTTTCCAAATGGAAACCCTTTTTATTTTATATATAAGTTTGAAAGAGTCTTTTTCACCTTGTTCTGCAATCAAGCTTTTTCTGCCGGAGGCTTTCATCTTTGCCTTATAGCAAAGACGAAGCAGAAAACTCAAGGCTGCTTTTAATACTCAACCGTTTTTACAATTCCGGAAATTCGTGGAACTTGTAATTTACAAATCAAGTAGTTTCTGGTAAGCAACCACATCGAGTATACGTCCGAACTTCTGTCCTACCTGTTTAAAATGTCCGCATTTTTCGTACCCCAATCGTTCGAACAGTTTTATACTTGTTTCGTTTTCTGCAGTAATAATCCCCAATAACACTACTATTCCAACTTCCAAAGCCTTTTGCTCCATCTGTAACAAAACCTCGCGGCCAATACCTTTTCCAAAATATTCAGGTTTGAGATAAATGGTTATTTCGGCACTTCGGTCGTAGGCTGCACGATTTTTATAACGCCCCAGGTAACAATATCCTGCAACTTCGTTATTGTAATAAATCAGAAACGATCGAAACCGCTTATCGCCTAAAGGCAAAACTTCCTTCAGGTCGGCTTCTATTACCGAACCGGTGTGAAAGGTTGCGGTGGAATTAGCAATGTAATAGTTATAAATGTCTTTAATCAGACTCAAGTCTTTCTCCTCAAGTATTTCGAGGCGAATCGCTTCTCTCATACTTCAAAAACCTATTTTACAGCAATCGTTTCAATTTCAACCATAACACCCAAAGGCAACTCTTTTACTGCAAATGCGGCTCTTGCAGGTGGGTTCTCGCTATAATATTTTCCGTAAACCTCGTTCATCGCTTTAAAATTGGCCATATCGCTTAATAAGCATGTTGACTTTACTACATCGGAAAAAGAATAACCGGCCTCCAATAAAATCTCGCCAATGTTATGCATTACCTGCTCGGTTTGTTCAGTAATTCCACCTTCAACGACTTTCATGGTTGCCGGATCGAGTGGAACTTGTCCTGAAATATAAAGCGTTCCGTTTACTTCAACAGCCTGGCTGTAAGGACCAATTGCAGCAGGTGCTTTTTCTGTAGCTATAATACGTTTCATAGTGTAATTTTTTCTTGTGAAGATACAAGAATATGCTCCAATTTTCAAGATCAGCAATCAGTCAATAAAACTTATTAATGGAAAGAAAACAAAAGCTCCAACCATAGTTATTGCGAATTGTGGAGGGCACCATTTCTATACAAAAACGCTGCTCTTTAATTGCAACTACATGTCTTTTTTCAACGCAATTAACGCCCTAGAAACTAAAATTATCGTAGTGACTTTGTTGCTTCTGTATCTTCAAATCCTGCAGCATTGATGACGAAGCGCTGATGGTAAAACTGTAACTTTTACGAAAACCAAACGGCACAAAATTAAACGACATGTTCCAGCAGTGCAGGTCGCGGTTTAAGCGGAAAGAAGTTAATGCGAACTCGCCTTCCTGGATATCGAAGTTGGTCATGGCACTCATTTGCCATTTATCAGTAATACTAACATTGCCACGCAATCCCAGCGTTTGGGTTACCCGGCCATTGGGATTAGCCCTGTTTGGTCCGGAATAATTCAAACTGTAGTCGAAACCAAAATCCCAGGGCATACTAAAATCAACGTATTCATCGTAAATAGGTGGCAATATTTCTTCTCCGGGACCAGGAGCACCTTCCTGGTTGCCACCTTGCTTATTTTCTTCTTTTTTCTTGTCTTTCGAGTTAAAATTCATTCCAAACGAAAGGTTGGCACGAGTTATACGCCCAAGCTTTTTAATCCCGTTTCGTTCGTTCCAGGCGTATTTATGAATTTTGCGGTAATTCTCGTCAACCATATACGGGTCGAGCGTAGTTCCCATATTAATACTCACCCCAGCAACCGTTGTACGTGCTCTGATATTAAATGGCGACAGGTTCAACGAGTCGGCAATCAGGTTGTAGGATGAAGAAATACTAAGGTTGTCAATTATTTTCACCTTTTTGTAATTTTGTTCTTCATCGGTTTTTGTCGAATCACGAACATCAAGCTTTTTCATTTCCAGGTTGTTGTTCAGCGAGAACGAAATGGCTCCTGACTCTCCTCTTCCGGGCGATCCACCGTAAATACCTCCTAGGTTAGTATCAAAATAACGGGTATTTCCCGATGAGTCAACCTGTACTTCCTGCCAATACCCGTAGTGTTCCTTACCAAAATCGGGACGGTAACTAAACGACACTGAAGGTGACATTTTATGACGAATCCCTTTAATTTTTGAGTTCGGATTTCGCGGAATATACATCCCATAAATATTGGCCGATGCGCTAACACTGTAGGCATAATCGTAAACACGGTTTAACCCTGTAATGGTATCAATTTGAACATTGTCGGGAATGGATGAGGGATTTCCGGTAAACTCACCATCCTCTTCATAATTATAATTGTATTTTTTGAAATACCATTTTTCGTTATAACTAATACCCGGGCTAAAATTAATGTGATTAAACAAGGTAAAACTCGGGAATGAAATAGGCAAATTGTGTCGAATACCATTTTTCCAGTCGGTAGCAAACGAACTGCTTAGTATTTCGTCTTCCCGGGCATTAATCGAGTTTTTAAAGTTTGATGTATAATTAATACCAAATTTCTCGTAGAATTTAACCTTTCCGCTGCGATTCTTTTTTCTGAACGGATAGACTTTTGCCATACTAAAAGTCATTTCAGGCAACGACAACGACATGGTACTATCCTTGGTATTTTGCGAATGACGCAGGTTCATCGACATATTAAATGGTGTATTCTCGAACTTTCGTGAAAAAGAAATACTCGATGATTTTGTGGTGGTCAGGTAATCATTCATGTCGTATGCATTTTGCTTATCGTAACCACTCGACGAAACGTTTACACTGGCCGAGAATGTTTGATTCGGATTAGCTTTCGCATCCTGCGAGTGCGACCACAAAATTTTATACTGTGTACCTTCACTGTAATTATCTAAACCTTCTTCTCCATATTTATTCTTTGCATACTCAAAACCAAAATTACCACTAAACTTGTAGCGCTTTTTATAATTCGTTTTTATACGCGTGCCCCACGAGCCTCGCGAGTAGATATCTCCCTGAACGGCCAAATCGAAATATTCGCTTGCTGCCCAATAATACCCCCCATCGCGCAGAAAGAACCCACGGTTTTGCTCCTCACCATACTTTGGTATTAAAATACCCGACGAATAGGTTGGTGAATTGGGGAAATACCCAAACGGAAGAATTGGAAAATAAATCGGAAAATCCTCTAAAACCATGTATGCCGGACCGGTAATGATCTTTTCATTCGATACTACTTTTGCCTTTGTTAAGTGCAAATAAAAGTGAGGATGATCAGCATCACAGGTCGTATATTTGGCATCTTTGGTGATGAAAACTTCTTTACCAATTTTTTTTGTTCGGTCGCTAAGAATAAAACCTTCGCCCTGTGCCGAAACAACTTTTGTAATAAACGCCTTTTCACTTTCGAAATTATAGCGCATAGTTTCCGACTCATACTCTTCCGCCCTTGCCTGAATAAAGGTTTCTGTGTCATTTCGCCAAGCGAATCGAGAGTGCCTTCTGCATAAATCTCCTTGGTTTCAAGGTCGAGTTCAATATAATAGGCTTCCAGTTCAATATTCTGATAGGTAACTTTTGCCTGATTATATAAGTACACTTTTTGCCCATCAAGCGACACAACCATCGAGTCAATTGCCGCATAATCAATTGGCGCATCAATTACTGGTTGTTCTTCTTGTGCCGTTCCCAACGAATCTATTCGGCTACTATCCTGCAAAGAGGTATCCTGAGCAATAATACTAAGTTCGGGCAATAAAGTATCGGCAGATTGTTGCTGAGGAGCCACACTAATGCTTGGTTCCTGAGCTAAAATCAATAAAGGAGTTACCAGGAATAAATATGTAATGAATATTTTATACAAAATGTTTTCTGCTTTTCGAACTTACTTTGGCTGCACAAAAATATAAATATGGAGTATACTAAAGTGCTTTAAAATGTAAAATAATGCTAATATTTCTATTTTTACGTTTAGAAGTCTTAAGCGGGGCAAAGCAAATAAATAAAATGGTATCGAACAAATACTAAGACTCCGCATTTAACTGTTTATATAGTAGAATACAGATCAGATATTTACATGATACAAAAACGTTTAAAATTACTTCTGTTCATTGTTAGCATATTTTTGGTGGTGCAAAGTTTTGCTACAAAACAATTTTCGCCTGAAAGCCAAAAAGAAGGCATTTCTGTTGTAGTTATCGATCCGGGACATGGCGGCAGAGACCTCGGCGCATCGTTTGGCAACGCAGTTGAAAAAAATATTGTGCTTGATATTGCACTAAAACTTGGAACAACAATAAAAGATAATTACCCCAACATTAAAGTGGTTTTCACTCGTACCAGCGATATTTTTATTCCACTATATAAACGTGCCGAGATTGCCAACAAAAACGAAGCCGACCTGTTTATTTCCATCCACGTAAATGCTGTTAATGCCAGAAGTGTTCAGGGAACTGAGACTTTTGTATTGGGACTGCACCGAAACGACGATAACCTGGAAGTGGCTAAAAAGGAAAATGCAGTAATTCTGTTGGAAGACGATTACAATACCACTTATGAAGGATTTGATCCGAATCTACCCGAGTCGTACATCATGTTTGAAACCATGCAGGAAGAATTCCAGGGACAGAGCGTTATGCTGGCCTCAAGCATTCAAAATGAATTTCGCGATTATGCAAAACGCCTCGACCGCAGTGTAAAAATGGCCGGATTTCTTGTATTACGCGAAACCACCATGCCCAGCGTACTAATCGAAACAGGATTTATTAGCCACAATGGCGAGCGGCAATACCTTACCAGCGAAGCCGGAAGGACACGACTTGCCTATTCCATTTTCAGGGCTTTCAAAGAATATAAATCAGACATAGAACAACGTAGTAGTTTTCACCTGGTAACGGAAAACAACACCGAAGTTGTTAATCATACCTCCGGGAATACAAATTCAGCTCTATCAGATTTACCCTTGGCTCAATCCGGAAGTCCGGCCCGTCAGCAAAATACAGACAAATTAATTTATTCCGTACAAATAATGGCTTTAACACGAAAAATTGAAACCACACCAGCAAACTTTAAAGGCGAGCAAAATATCTTTCGGATAGAAGGCCAAAACCTGAGCCGCTATTTTTCGGGAAACTTTAAATCGATTGGCGAGGCAGAGCAGGAACAAAACAGAATAAGCACAGAATACCCCAACGCCTTTGTGGTCGCTTTAAAAAATAATAAGTTAATTTCTATAAAAAAGCTGACAGACCATTGATAAATCCCTTTGGAATTGGCTACTTTTACATTAAAATCTTATTTTTCTGCCATGAAGAACGCAAAATACACGAAACTGGGAATATTAATTGTTTTTTCAATAGCCATACTTATTTGGGGTTTAAGCTTTCTGAAAGGCAATGATATATTCAACCAAAACGACTATTATCATGTGTATTACAACCGGGTTGACGGACTTGTAAAATCCAATGAAGTAACGCTAAACGGCTTTCAGATTGGTCAGGTAACCGAAGTAAAATTCGCTCCCGATAACAGCGGAAGACTGATTGTAACCTTTGCCGTTAACTCTTCATTTAAAATTCCGGTAGAATCTACCGCACGAATTATTAGCAGCGATATTATGGGGACACGGTCGATTGAGATTGTGTACAGTGGCGAAGATGAAATGTACCAATCAAATGACACCATACAGGGATCAATTGAAGCCGGTCTTAAAGACCAGGTGAGCATGCAGGTGCTCCCGCTAAAAAATAAAGCTGAAGAACTATTGAGCACTGTTGATTCAGCAATCACAGTTCTTACTGTTATTTTTAACGAAGATGCCCGCGAAAATCTGTCAACCAGTTTTGAAAAGATCAACCAAACAGTAGCAAACATTGAAGCTACAACTGCCGACCTTCAGGAAATAATGGAATCGGAAAAAGGAAATGTGAGAAGCATTGTTTCAAATATTGAAGAACTTACAGCAACTTTTAAAAACAATGCGGCTGAATTTGAGGCTACCCTTAAAAACCTGAATAGTTTTTCTGACACGCTGGCCAATGTATCGGTAACGCCTATTTTAAACAACCTGGCCGATGCATCGGCAAAAATAGAGAATGTGCTTGAGAAACTGAACAGCGAAGACAATTCTGCCGGTTTGTTGCTAAACGACGATGAATTGTATCAATCAATAAACATGCTTTCCGAAAATCTGGGCTTCCTGATTGGCGATATTCAACAAAATCCAAAACGTTATCTGCAGGTTTCTGCCTTCGATTTTGGCAAGGAGGTGTATATTAATACCAAAGATGATGCTTCGGCAAAAGACATTGTTTTTAAAGTTCACCTGGTTTCAACAAAATCAAAATTGAGTACAGATGCCGATATTTTTGAATCGATTGACAATATAGAAGAATACCATACCGGTGATGTTTATAACTATTTAACCGGCTCAACGAGCAAGTACAGTGAGATAGAGGAAATCTATCAAAATTTGCGTTTTCAATTTCCGGGATCAAGTATCGTAGCATTCAAAAATGGCCGGCTTATCAAGCTTAAGAAGGCTCTCAAACAAATACGGTAATTAACGCGAAATATTGATAATTATTTGCCCGAAAATCCGACCCCACCAGACCCTACCGGCTATATCGTTACAGTTCAATCACTTAATGGAAATGCGCTGATTTACAGACAGTTATAAATATTTCAAAAATTTGAAATTTTAATCGCCTGACATAGAACCCTATATGAGCGATGTTCTAATTGCAATAGATTTATGATTTTTTTTTTAACTTTTTTTTCACAACTTTTGTACTCGGAATACCACTAGGGAAATTTTTTGTAGAACCTCATTATCCAGCAATTGTAAATGAACATTGAATACAGAGATGCATGGGAGAAGTGCCTAAACGTTATAAAAGATAACGTACCTAACAGCAGCTTTAAAACCTGGTTCGAACCAATCGAACCGATTAAATTAGAAAACAAAGTATTAACAATTCAGGTTCCAAGCGCGTTCTTTTATGAGTACCTTGAAGAACAGTTTATAGACATTCTCCGCAAGACTCTTCGAATGGTTTTAGGTAACGGAGCCAAACTTGAATATAATGTTGTTTTAAGCAATAAAAACAGCAATGAACCGTATACTGTTAGTTACCCTACGAATAATAATAACAAAATTCAAAATAAACCACTTACTGTGCCATTAAAAGCAGAGGAAAAAGCAACAATAAAAAATCCTTTCATTATTCCGGGAATCCAGAAACTACAGATCGACCCGCAATTGAAACCGGACAATACCTTCGAAAATTTTGTTGAAGGCGATTGTAACCGTTTGGCCCGCAGTGCTGGTTATGCCGTGGCGCAAAATCCGGGAGGAACAGCTTTTAATCCTTTAATGATTTATGGAAACTCAGGTTTGGGAAAGACGCACTTGTCGCAGGCCATTGGCATACAAGTAAAAGAAAACTTCCCCGACAAAGTGGTTTTATATGTAAACGCAAATAAATTTCAGACGCAATTTACCGAAGCAACCCGTAATAATAACCGGAACGACTTTTTACATTTCTATCAAATGATTGATGTGTTGATTCTTGACGATGTGCACGAATTTGCAGGAAAAGAAAAAACACAAGAAACATTCTTCCACATTTTCAATCACTTGCACCAAATGGGAAAACAGCTGATTTTAACGTCAGACAAACCCCCTATCGAGCTTAAAGGAATGGAACAGCGATTATTATCGCGTTTTAAATGGGGACTGACGGCTGATTTGCAAACGCCCGACTTTGAAACGCGCATGGAAATTTTGCGCCGAAAAATATACAAAGACGGCATTACGCTTTCGGAAGAAGTGATGGAATACATCGCCTCGCATGTATCAAATAATGTTCGTGAGTTGGAAGGTGCACTGGTTTCATTGCTTGCACAATCGATGTTGAACAAGCGCGAAATTACACTTGAGTTAGCTGCCAAGTTGATTAACAAACTGGTGAAAAATTCAAAACGCGAACTTTCCATTGAATACATATCGAAAGTAGTTTGCGATTATTTCAGCATGCCGGTTGATGCGCTGCAAACCAAAACAAGGAAACGCGAAATCGTTCAGGCACGGCAAATCGCCATGTATTTCTCTAAAAGTTTAACAAAATACTCGTTAGCAAGTATTGGGGCACAAATTGGCAGTAAAGATCACGCTACTGTTCTTCACGCTTGTAAAACAGTGAATAACCTGAAAGATACCGATAAAAACTTCCGACAGTTCGTTGAGGATATAGAAAAGAAATTAAAAATGTAATATTGGCAGGCTTTTTAGCCTGCTTTTTTTTGCCCATATGATATATCTAATTCTGTGCATCCTTTCATCTTCAATGATTTATGTGATTTTTAGGGTTGCAAAAAATTACAACTGTAAACTTCAATCATTAATTACTATAAATTATTTAGCAGCCAGCTTGTTGGGCATTCTTTTATTTCAACCATTTGCAAATGGTAAAAATCCGGTAGCTCTTCCCCACTGGACACCTTTTGCTGTATTGCTCGGGATTCTATTCATTGCCATGTTTTACCTTATTGGTCACTCCTCGCAAAAGGCAGGAATAACAGTAACAACACTCGCCAATAAGTTATCACTTGTCTTTCCGGTAGCTTTTTCTCTTATCTATTTTAACGAACAGATTTCAACCATAAAAGCAATTGGAATTGTTACGGCTATAATTGCAGTTGGACTAACCGTTTACAAAAAAGAGATCACCAGAACAAACCTCATTTATATTGCTTTGCCCCTGTTTCTGTTTTTAGGTAGCGGAGTAATTGACTCATTGGTAAAGTATGTTCAGGCGGTAAAAATTGCAGACAATGAAACTTCATTGTATACCATTTTGGTTTTTACTGTTGCCTTTTTATGCGGAATTGTCATTTCAATTCTCACAAAAACATACCGGCAACGATTAAATCCGGCAACACTGGTTTTCGGGACACTTTTAGGAGTAGTTAATTTTGGTTCGCTGTATTTTATTATAAAAGCATTATATAATTCGGGACTGGAAAGCTCGCTTGTTTTTGCACTGAATAATATGGCCATTGTAGCACTTACAGCCATTTTGGGTAATTTACTTTTTAAAGAACGACTGAATAAGGTTAACTTTGCCGGAGTTATTTTAGCACTCATCAGTTTATATTTCTTGTTATAATGGACGATCAATATAAAACCATAGAAACACCGAGTACCGGCTACTTTAAAGACAAAGGCAGCAAATTTTACTCGTATGCCTATCCTTTAAAAAATGAAGACGAAGTGAAAGAGCTGGTTAACGCATTAAAAAAAGAACACCACAGCGCGCGTCATCATTGTTATGCATGGCGATTGGGAACTGAAGAAATACGCACACGGGCCAACGACGACGGCGAACCATCATCTACAGCAGGAAAACCCATTTTAGGGCAATTACAAAGTTACGATGTAACAAATATTCTGGTGGTGGTAGTTCGTTATTTCGGAGGCACACTGCTCGGTGTTAGTGGCCTTATCAATGCTTACCGGTCGGCTACTGTTGAAGCACTGAACAATGCTAATATTTTATCAAAACTCATTGAAATTCAGTATGAACTGAAATTTGAGTACGATATGCTGAATACAGTAATGAACAAGCTGAAACAGGACAACTACGATATTGTAACGACCGATTTCCAGGAAAGCTGCCGATTGATATTTAAAGCCCGAAAATCGGAGGATGAGAGCGCTTTCGGATCGTTTAAAGAAATATACGGGATAGAAATAAAGCGATTCAGTTAGAATTTCTTTTGTGTTAATAAAATGCTGATAAGTACGCCAAACTATTTTTGACAAACGTTAGCTAACACTGTATTTTTGAAGCATGATGCTACGCGTGATATTCCACTCTGATTTTCTTGAGCGAGGCACTAAAAAACGCTTTGAGAATATTTCTTTTTCCCATCGCAGCATTAGACGATTTTTAAAGGCAATCGTTTTTTTCTACAAAAAAGGTTCTACTTTTTTTCAAATTAAAGAAGACCAACATTTTATTTTCAAAAATGTTGGTCTTCTTTTTTTACGTCAACTACATTATCAAATTCAATATTTAAGGCAATGAAGAAGGATTTAATTTCAATCACAGATTTCTCGAAAGAAGAATATCTGAGAATTATGGAACTGGCTGCGGATTTTGAGAAGAATCCAAACCAGGAGCTTTTGAAAGGGAAAGTTGTTGCTTCCCTTTTTTTTGAGCCATCAACACGCACACGCTTAAGTTTCGAAACGGCCATTAATCGATTGGGAGGACGAATTGTTGGTTTTGCTGATCCCGACAGCTCGAGTGCTACAAAAGGAGAAACGCTGCACGACACCATAAGAATGGTAAGCAACTATGCCGACATTATTGTAATGCGCCATCCGCTGGAAGGTGCAGCACGCTATGCTGCAGAAGTGTCCAGTGTTCCCATTATAAATGCCGGAGACGGTGCCAATCAGCACCCAACACAAACGCTTCTCGATATGTATTCCATTTTAAAAACTCAGGGAACACTTGATGATCTGAACCTGTTTATGGTTGGCGATCTTAAATTTGGAAGAACTGTACACTCGCTACTGCAAGCCATGTCAGTTTTCGAGAATCCGATTTTCAACTTCATTGCCCCCGAAAGTCTGCAAATGCCACGCGGTTTTAAACACCACCTTGAAGAAAGAGGCATTCGTTATTTTGAGCACGAAGAGTTTACCGATATTATTTCAGAAGCAGATATTATTTACATGACCCGCGTTCAAAAAGAACGTTTCTCTGATCCTATCGAATACGAAAAAGTTAAAGATGTGTATATTCTAAATAAAGCAATGCTGGAAAATACCAAACCAAATGTTCGGGTATTACATCCGCTTCCACGCGTTAACGAAATTGCCACCGATGTTGACAGCAGCGAAAAAGCTTATTATTTTGAACAGGCACTGAATGGTGTTTTCACCCGCGAAGCGATTATTTCACATGTAATGAACCTTAAATAATACCGCCATGGAAAAAAATGATATGAAAAAGAAGCTGAAATTAAAAGTCAGCGCCATTAAAGACGGAACAGTGATCGACCATATCCCTGCAAAAAGTTTATTTGAGGTAATAACAATATTGGGTCTTGATACGATTGAAAACCAAATCACTTTTGGAACTAACCTCGAAAGTGGAAAGCTGGGAGCAAAAGCAATTATCAAAGTTTCTGATAAATTTTTTGAAAATGATGAAATCAACAAAATTGCGTTGATTGCACCACACGCCAAACTCAATATCATAAGAGATTACGAGGTGGCCGAAAAGAAAATTGTTGAGATTCCACAAAAGATTACAGGGATTGTAAAATGCTTTAATCCAAAGTGTATTACTAACCACGAAAAGATAACCTCCTGTTTTAGTGTAATTAACACTAGTCCGGTTGCCTTAAAATGCAGATACTGCGAAAAAATAACTGCCGAAGACGAAATAAAAATGTTGTAAGAATTAATTGTTTTCTATTAAATCCGCCTTTTTAAAGAAACAAGAAGGCGGATTTTTTATATATTTGCACGTCCAAAATCGGAGCGGAAATAAACACCGAAAGTTTTGGAAGTTAATACCAAAATTGCCCAGTTGGTGGAATTGGTAGACACGCTAGTTTCAGGGACTAGTGCTCGCAAGGGCGTGAAGGTTCGAGTCCTTTACTGGGCACTTTGAGAAAATCAAAGAATTTCAAAAGCACTTAAAATCAATGATTTAAGTGCTTTTCTTTTTAGTGAAATACCAAAAAAGGCCATATACATGGCCTAATTGGGAAGTTTTACTGATTTAATTTAGAACTGAACCAGTATTTTCATAATTTTCCCTGGGTCTTCAGACCATTCTTTCATTGCCATTGGCGCGTCCTCCGGACTTACCGTTTTTGAGATCAATATCTTCTCATCAATGTGGCTGCTTTTCAGATACTTTATCACTGCTTCAAAGTCTGACGGATTTGCATTGCGCGATCCCATTATTTCCAATTCTTTCTGCACCCAAAGCTTAGTTGTGAATGATACCTCCGTACCGGCATAACCAATACAAACTACCCGACCTGCATATGCAACTTCGTCAATGGCGGCACGGTATGTAAGCGGATTTCCTGCAGCTTCAATTGCTACATTTGGACCATCTCCATTTGTAATTTCATGAAGTTCTTCGTGTAAATCCTGATCTCTCGAATTAATTGTGAAATCGGCACCCAACTGTTGAGCAATTTTGAGTTTCACATTATCGATATCTACCGCAATAACCGTCGCGCCACGCAGTTTTGCACGCACAATTGCCCCGCTTCCAATCATTCCACAACCAAATATCACGACTATATCAATATCTGTAACTTTTCCGTTGTCGATGGCGTGAAAACCAACAGTTAGCGGCTCTACCAAAGCAAGTTGCACTTCCGACAAAGCTTCATGTTTTAACACTTTTTGCCATGGAACAGCAATGTATTGTGCCATTGCCCCTTCGCGCTGAACCCCCAGAGTCTCATTAAAACGGCAGGCATTAAAACGCTTTTGTTTACACGACGAGCATTGTCCACAATTGGTATAAGGAACAACTGTAACAGCTTGTCCTTTCTGAAATCCTTCAGGAACATTCTCTCCGGTTTTTTCGATAACTGCCGATATTTCATGCCCCGGAATACGAGGGTAGCGTACCATTGGATTTTTCCCGAGGTAAGTACTTAAATCGGAGCCACAAAACCCTACATATTTTATTTTAAGAAGAACATCTCCTTTTCCAATTTGCGGCATTTCCCGTTCTACTATTTTTACCTCGCCGGGATTAGTTATTTCAATTGCTTTCATTTATTTGTACAAAAATTAAATATTGTATATCCTTTGTGCATTTTCATACAGGATTAAATCCTGTTCGTCTATCGTAAACTTTGAAATAGATTTTTTAACCAAAAAAATCCAGTTGGAATAGCTTGTGGCTACCAGGCATACTGGCCAGTCGGAACCAAACATCAGCCGAGACGGGCCAAAAACCTCAAAAACTGTTTCTAAATACGGGGTGAGTTGTTCTTCTGTCCATAGTTTGTAGTCAGCCTCGGTAACCATTCCGCTTATTTTACACGAAACGTTTTCGCGTTTTGCCAACTCTTTTATGTTTTTTGCCCAGGGTTCCAATTCGTTTATTTTAATTTTGGGCTTCGCAATATGATCTACGACAAACTGCTGTTCGGGATGCTGATCAACAAAATGTATCGTATTGGGCAGTTGGTGTTCAAAAACAAGAATATCATAAACCAGATTGTAGTCTTTTAATAGTGAAATTCCACAATTAAAATCTTTCCTTAAAATGAATTCGGGATCAAGTTCTCCCTGAACCACGTGCCGAACACCTTTCAACCACTGATTGCTTTTATATTCTTCTAAAATCTGTTTAATGTTTTTGTCTGCCAGAGGCAACCAGCCCACCACACCTTTCATAAAGTCATTTTCAGAAGCCAAGTTTAGAAGCCAATCGGTTTCCTCAAGCGATTGACGTGCTTGAACTGTAATTAGGCCTTCTACTTCAGTTTTTGTTAGGATAGATTGCAAATCGAAAGGTAAAAAAGACTTTCTGATGGTTGCCATTTCATCATCAATCCAATTAAATTCAACCGGATTGTAATTCCACAAATGATGATGTGTATCAATAATCATTATCTTCGATTTTATAAATAAGGATATTCAACTTCAATAATCTTTTCACTTTTTAGATTAGCCCAAAATGCTTCTGGAAATTCCTGATTCAAAACCGTTTTATTATGTGCCATACGGTGAGGTTTGCTGGGATTTATCGCAATCGCAGTAATCTGTGGTGCCGAGAGCGCAAACTTTAAACAGGCATCACCTGGAGAAACATTGTGTTTCTTACAGACTGCAAAAAACTTTTCGCGCCAGGCAAACAAATGTCGATCTGCTGGATTTTCCGAGTCGACAACCCTATAATCAAAATATTTGCCGCCGGTTAAAAACCCTGCGTTAAATATCGCCGAGTTGATAATACCAACTCCATCCTTTTCAAGTTGAACAATAAAATCAACAATGGCCTTTGGATGATGATAAACGGTAAATTTATTAGCAAACATCACCCAATCGAATTTCATCTTTTCGTACAATTCTTTTATAATCAACCAGTCTTTTGAGCCAATACCAACCGCTTTTACTTCGCCTTTCTCCTTTAGTTTGAATAAAGCTTTATAAGCACCTAAAATTTCGTCCATACGTTTTTGCCGGTCTTTATCGTCGGTTGCAGCCATTAAATATTCATCGGGGTCGTGAACAGAAACGATTTCGGGCTTATATTTTCCACCCAACAATTCACAACCCTGTTGCCAGCATTCCAAAATTCCATTATAACTGATCTTTTGGACAGCATCGTATTTTAGGTTTGCCCAGGCTCCCGGCTCAAATGTTGGCTCAGGACTTGATAGCGGCACACGATACCAACCCAACTTATTGCTTATTGTAACCTGAGAGGGATCAATACAAAGTTTTTCCAGCCCTTGTCCAATAACTTCCAATGCAAGGCCGGCACCGTATTTCCCGGCACTGTCTATCATTACTTTCCCATCAGCTACATTAAACCATTCCTGCATGAGGCTTAGCTTTTCAACTTCCGAGAGTTCACGGTAAAGATTTCCCAGATAACTGGTTCCGTAAATTATTTGTGGACAGAATAATCCTGTATTTCCCAATGATCGCATCCTACTCATTTGTGTGTCTTCTTTAATTGAATCATCAATGCTATTATATTCGATACTATGATCCAGATCATAATTCCGCTCCATCTACTGTCATTTTTTCATTTGCAGGAGCTTTGTCACCTTTTATCTGAAAACAGAATACAAATGTTTCCTCACTAACTGAGTCATCGCCTTATTGTGATTACAGTAATGATTGGTATGTAATATCGTAAATAATCATTTACCGTATAGGTATATTTCTATTTGACGAATTCCAACGTCTTTTATAATCAGTGCTATTTCAGACCATGCATTTCCCTTAGTATCACCAACTAAGATAAAAATAGAAATTAAATAAATCCTTTAAATAAAATGATTGCAGAATTTTCATTTTTAATGATGTCAAAGTATACCATTCCATTTCGTTGTTAATGTGAGCCCGAACTAAACAACAGCAAAACTTTTTAAGAAAATGAACACCTTTAGAATTCATTTAGAAACTCGCAAGCATCAAATTAAAGATGGCACAACTACTATTCATTCCCGTATCATACTTTTCAGCAGTAACACCACAGTTTTATTCATTCGAAGTAAGCATAAAATCAATTCCACTCATTAATCCATCCAATTCAGCAAGTCCTTTCAGCCGTCCGATTAAAGGATATCCGGGGTTATAGGAGGCTTTATAATCATCTATAATTTTAATACCATGATCAGGACGAACTGGCATTTTCACATCCGCTCTTCCCATTTTTATCCTGCGTTTCTGTTCCTGAAGTAAAGCAAGCATAATTTTGGGCATATTTTGGGTTCCGGACAAATGCCCCGATTCGTAAAAACTACCATCCTCAAGTAAAAGGGTATTTCGTAAGTGCACAAAATGAATGCGATCGCGGGTTTTTTCAATCACCTCAAGCAAATTGTTTTCTTTTCTTGCTGATAACGAACCTGCACAAAATGTTACGCCGTTATTTGGCGAAGTATTTGCCTGAAAAAGCCACTCATAATCTTCTAGCTGACCAATAATTCGTGGTAATCCCAAAACCGGAAATGGCGGATCATCGGGATGAATAGCCAATTTTACACCGGCTTCTTCAGCAACCGGAATAACATCATCAAGAAAAGCTTTTAAATTGTTGCGTAGTTGATCTTTCCCGATGTTTTTGTAACGGTGGATAAACTCTAGAAAAAGGTCTTTTGGATCTGACACTGAGCCATCAATCACACCATCAATAAAACCTTGCGTAACGACAATAATATTGTAGGCCAGTTCATCGGCTTCCTGTTCCGTCATCTTTTCAAAAACCTCCTGGGCTTTTTTAACGATCTCTGCCGGATAATCACTTTTTGCGCCCGGGCGTTTTAAGATAAAAACATCGAAAGCCACAAAAGTTGGAAAATCAAAATACATCGATTCCCCGCCATTCTTTAGCTTGAAATGCAGATCGGTTCGTGCCCAGTCTAAAACAGGCATAAAATTGTAGCAAATGGTGTCGATGCCACATTCGCCAAGGTTTCGCACCGATTGTTGGTAATTGGTAATTAAACGTTCGCGGTCGGTCGAACAGATTTTTATCCCCTCTGAAACCGGAAGGCTTTCCACTACGCTCCAACGCATACCTCGTTTTTCGATGGCTGTTTTTACCTTCATTATCTCGTCAACCGGCCACACCTCACCATTTGGAATGTGGTGTAGGGCTGTAACCACTCCTTCCACTCCTATTTGTTGCAAACCATCAAGCGTTACCAGGTCTTTCTCGCCAAACCAACGCCACGTTTTTTCTAAAGCCATTTTCTATTCGTTTACCAACTTTTGTATAAAAAAAGTAGTAATGCCAAAATCAGGCACACCGCTTTTTTTCTCTATTTCTAATACAAATTTAAGTATTGTCAGGTTCATTTTTACACGCCGCTAAACGAACTAAAACCGCCATCTACGGGTAGAATTACACCGGTAATAAATGATGCGGCCTCGGAGCATAAAAACTGCACCGCACCGTTCAATTCTTTTATATCGCCAAAGCGTCCCATCGGTGTGCGTGCAATTACTTTTTTACTTCGCTCGGTGTACGATCCGTCAGGATTGATCAAAACATTTCGGTTCTGGTCGCCAATAAAAAAGCCCGGAGCAATAGAATTTACCCGTATTTTTTCACTGAATTTTGTGGCCATTTCCATGGCCATCCACTGTGTAAAAATATTGATGCCGGTTTTTGACACCGAATAACCCAGAACACGCGAAATAGCCGAATAGGTAGCCATTGATGAAATGGTGATGATGCTTCCTTCTCCCACATTCGACATGGCTTCACCAAAAACAAGACTTGGAAAAACAGTCCCATTTAGGTTCAGGTCGGTTACTTTCTGAAAGTCATCAATTTTCATATCGAACACCGTTTGTTGTTCGGTTAAGGTAGCTCCGGGCATATTTCCTCCAGCTGCATTAATCAGAATATCAATCTTTCCCCATTTCGCAAGAAGTAACTCCCTTGTTTTCTTTAGGTCATCAATGTCGAGCACACTAGATACAAAACCAACAGCCTCGCCTCCAACCTGTTGAAGTTCCTCAACCCTGCTATTTACATTATCTTCGCGAATATCAAGAATGGCCACTTTTACACCTGCTTCAATTAAACTGCGGGCAATACTTCCCCCCAAAACTCCCCCTCCGCCAGTTACAATAGCAACCTTGTCTTTTAAACTAAACATTTTCTTTTCTAATTAAATTTATTCTGCTGTTCCTTCGATGGTAATTATTTTTCCATTAGCATCGTATTCCAGTTCAACAACTTTCATGCTACGTAGCCAGGTTTTTCCTTTTGAAGGAACACAGTCGTGATGAAACAGGTACCATTTTCCTTTAAATTCAACAATCGAATGGTGTGTTGTCCAGCCCACAACCGGCGTTAAAATTACACCTTGGTAGGTAAACGGGCCATAAGGATTGTCGCCAACAGCATAGCACAATTTGTGCGTGTTTCCGGTTGAATACGAAAAGTAATATTTGCCGTTGTATTTATGCATCCACGAGGCTTCGAAAAAACGTCGGCCGTGGTCGCCGGCTTTAACCGCCTCGCCGTTTTCATCCAAAATAACCAATGCTTTTGGTTCTTCGCCAAACTCCAGCATATCGTCGCTTAATTTGGCAACACGCGCCGGCAGTGCCTGTTCATCGTCGGCAGGTTCCTGGCCACATTCAATGGCTTTGTTATCGCGGTAACGTTGCAACTGGCCGCCCCATAAACCACCAAAATACATGTAATGATTTCCATCTTCATCCTCAAAAACACAAGGATCGATAGAGTAACTGCCTTTCATTGGTGCTTCCTGAGGTACAAATGGTCCTTCAGGTTTATCGCTGATGGCGACACCAATGCGGAAAATATCCGTTTTATCTTTCAGCGGAAAATAGAGGTAGTATTTTCCGTTTTTAAAAGCACAGTCGCTATCCCACAACTGGCGGCCCGACCACGGAATGTCTTTTACAGCGAGCGCTACTCCATGATCAGTAACTTCTCCGTCGATATCGTCCATCGAAAAAACATGGTAGTCGCGCATATCAAAATGATCGCCCAGGTCGTTTTCAGGAATTCCCGATTCCACATCGTGCGAGGGGTAGATATAAATTTTCCCATTAAAAACATGTGCTGCCGGATCGGCAGTATAAAGGTCTTCAACCAGGTATCGAGCTTTCTTCATCTTACTATTATTTTTGCTTTCAAAATGATTTAGATTAAAAATATCCGGGAGCTGTCCTACTGCACAACCCCCGGAATACTAACTAACTAACTAACTAACTAACTAACATCAATAAATAACTAATTAATATTTTCTGCTTTACTAGCTTCTTCTATTAACTTTGGGACAATGCTTTTAGGTTGATAATTACGATCGAACAAGAGCGGATAATCGGTGCGCCCCGGAATTGGGAAGCCATTTTTCCACGATGTTCCATCAGAAACGCCCCAAAGTGTTACACGTGTAACAGAATCAGAATGCTTTAGGAACAGACGGAAGAAATCGAGCATCCTGTTGTCCCACTCCGTCATTTTCTCTTCAGGAACACCGTCGGTATAAGGATTCAACTCTTTTTGGTACTCAAGTCGGGTACCAATATCAGCACCAACATCGCGACGCCTATTTGGTAAAATCGACATATCCAACTCGGTAACCATTACTTTCATTCCTTCATTAGCATATGCTTCAATTGCTGCTTCATAATCTTCGAGCGAAGGGCTATCCATTCCAATGTGTCCCTGCATACCAATTCCGTCGATACGAATACCGTCAGCTTTTAAGTCACGCACCATCTGAACAATTGCATCGCGTTTTCCCGGATACCATTCGTTATAATCGTTGTAATACAATTCTGCATCAGGATCGGCTTCATGCGCAAATTGAAAAGCCAGCTTTATAAAGTCGTTACCAACAATTTGGAGGAACTTACTGTTTCGCATGCTGCCATCTTCCATAATGGCCTCATTCACAACATCCCATCCTTTAATTTTACCTTTGTAACGACCAACTACTGTATAAATGTGGTCTTTCATGCGTTGAATCATCACTTCGCGCGAAACATCATTTCCTTCATCATCGCTAAAAAACCATCGTGGAGCCTGCGAATGCCAGATCAGGCAATGGCCGGTTATAAACTTATTGTTTTCAACTCCAAATTCAACAAACTGATCGGGAAGTTCAAAATTGTATTCGTCTTCTTTTGGATGAATCGGCCCGCTTTTCATACAGTTTTCGGCAACAATAGCACTAAACTGGTTTTTTATCACCTTAACTGCGGCAGTATCTCTTCCGGTAATCTGCCATTCATTTAAAGCTGTGCCAATATAAAATTTATCAGCAAAGGCTTCTTTTAATGTTGCTGTTTTTTTCGACTCTGTTGTTGTTTCAGTATTACACGCCGCAAAAATGCCTGCGAGTAGAACAAATAAAACAAATCCATTAATCTTTTTCATTTTTATGGTATTTATGGTTTAAAATATTTTATTCGATCAAAAAATCATCATTGCAGATTATTATAATCTTCGCTGTATTAAATCTTCCTGAATCTGTACTTCTTTCTTTTTATTTATTTCGTAAAAGAAAAGTAGCGCTACTCCGATTAAAAAAGGAATCGAAGGATAAATACTAACCAGCATTTTTGCTCCCTGTGCCACGGTTTCGGGCTGAACAAGTTCCTGCCCGGCTGCTACTGCATCTTTCGATACATAGCCGTAGATACCCAGAATCCAGGTAACAATTGCACCTCCAATTGCCAGACCGGCTTTTAATCCTACCATCATTGCCGAGAAAATTATTGCCGTGGCGCGGCGGTTGTTTACCCACTCCGAATAGTCGGCAACATCGGCAATCATTGCCCATAGAATTGGGGTTGTAACTCCATAGAAAAACATATGAAGTGCCTGCGCTAAAAACATTAATCGCACGTCTTCAGGATTATAAAACAGGAATGACACAATAAATAAGGTGGCAATGAACAAGGTTGTTCCAAATACATCGCGCTTTCCGAATTTGTTGGCCAGTTTACTGGAAACAGCAATACCAATCATCGAGCATATTATTCCTCCGGCATTAAATAATCCAAAGCCTGCCGAAGCTATATCCGAATCAAAAAAGTTAATTCCAACACTGGTAAAGGAATCAAGAATGGGTTGAAGAAAACTTTGCAAAGCTGCTTCATCAACGTAATTGTTGAAATAATAAACATACGAACCGCCTTTCATGGCCAGTGTAACAAAAACCAGAATAGTTAGCGTTAACATGATGATCCATGGACGGTTTTTGAATAAATCACCCAGGTCTTCTTTTAAGCTTGATGTTTGTTCAGGACGGGGAACTACACGCTCTTTTGTTGTTAGGAAAGTAATCAATAAAAGTCCGGTGCCAATTATGGCCATCCAGGTCATTACCGATTCTATTCCGGCCGCTTTATCGCCATCGCCCACATGCAAAATAATGGGCAACATAAATACCTGTACAAAAAATTGGGCAAACATTACGGCCGCAAAACGGTACGACGACAAACTGTTTCGCTCCGACATATCGCCGGTAAGTACGCCACTTAATGCCGAATATGGTAAATTACTTGCCGCATAAGCCAGCAACAACAAGGTGTAAGTTCCGGCTGCGTAAATCAGTTTTCCTTTGTACGTAAAATTGGGCGTTGTAAAAGCCAGCAAGGCAATTACTCCTAAAGGAATGGCTGTAAACAAAATCCAGGGGCGAAATTTTCCCCAGCGTGAATGTGTGCGATCGGCCAAAGCGCCAATAATCGGATTAAAAGCAAAAGCTGCTACCAGGCCTACGGTCAACATAATTACTGATGCGTGTTCGTTCTGTAATCCATAAATATCAGTATAGAAAAACGCCAGGAAAGTAACCAGGGTTTGAAACACCAGGTTGGCAGCCAGGTCGCCAAGGCTGTATCCTATTTTTTCCAGTACAGAAACTTTCTGTGAGTTAGTTTTCATTTGATTTTTATTATTTTTTATTTAGTCTTCGGTTGTAAATGGCGATGCAGGCAGGCCTTCCTTATTTTTCAGGTTCGAGCCGGCCGGATTTCCATCCCAGGCATAACGAACAGCCACTGGTTCTTTTACCTTTCTACTCCAAACTTTAACGGTATTTTTGCTCATCACCACCGCTTTTGCCCAAACAAATTCGCCATCTTCTCCAGCTATCTGAAATCCTTCAAGCAAACTGTTGGTATACAAGCCCGATCCAACAGAAGTGAAAGTGAGCAGAATGCTGCCGTCTTCTATTTTCATCGATTTGTATAAAGGCCCCGCACTAACAATATCTTTGTTTCCGTAGGCCACTCTTTCGGCTTCCAAAAAAAGGCGGCGAGCCACTTCTTTTTTATTTAATGGATGAATATCGTTCCATTCGCCAATGTCAAAAGCCACTGCCATTCCGGTATTTGGTAATTCAAGTGCCCGGCGCTGAGCATCGCGTGTTTCGGCCCAGCCATTTTCAACGGGTTGTTTGTTCGGAAGGCCAAGATTTGCCAACTGCACAAACAGGAAAGGCAAAGCTGGTTTCTCCAGCTGATCTCGCCAGTCCACAATCAGGTCTTTAAACAATTGACGGTACTGAAAGCCGCGTCCGGCGTTGGTTTCTCCCTGATACCAAATCACCCCTTTAACCGTGTACTTTTTCATCGGATTAATCAATGAGTTATACAAACCTCCCGGACGAAATCCAAGACCACCAAAATTTGTTCTTGGAGGGTTTAACTCAGCTCCAATATGGTATTGCCAGTCGCCGGTAATATCGATCACTTTGTTACCAACACGCACTTCATAAGGTTTTTCTTCCACAAAACCACCTCGTCCGCCCTGGTTAAATACACGCACCATCACCTTGTTTGTGCCCGCTTTTAAAACGCCTTCAGGAATGGTATAAATACGCGGTGGATATTGGTAAGTAATATTGCCAACAAAAGTTCCGTTTACAAAAGCTGAATCGCTGTTAATAATGCGCCCCAAACGTAAAATGGCTTCTTCTCCGGCCAACGATTCGTCGATCTCAAATTCTTTGTAGAACCAAATGGAGCCATTCCAGAAGTTCACGCCTTTATCGGTCCAGTAACCCGGCAGCGAAATCTGCGGCCAAACGGAAACATCAACATCATCTTTCGACCACTTCCCTGCCCCGGGATCGTTTTTATTTACTTCTGCTCCCCAGTTGTAAGGTTCAATTTCTCCATTTTTTTCAATATGGGCAGCGCGCATCGAATCGATTTGTTCGCCTCTTTGCAGCCATTCATCCAGGAAAGTAGTAACCTTGTTCTTACTCAACCAGGCTTCTGCAGGCGAGCCGCCAATAGCAGTGCTTATTATTCCTACAGGAACATTGTGTTCTTTCTTAATTTTATTGGCAAAGAACCAGGCCATTGCCGAAAATTCCATGATGTTTTCAGGAGTTGACGACAGCCATTTTCCATCGGGATAATCGGCTTTTTCGGTCTCTGCATTTTCTCGTGTTGATGAACGGAAAAGACGAATCTCATCGGTATTTATTTTCAGAATTTCATCGGCATATAAATCCATTACACGACGGAGCTGCAATTCCATATTCGACTGCCCTGAAGCCAGCCAAACGTCGCCAACCAAAATATCAGTCAGTTCAATATCGTTTATAGCCATGTAATACGGACCACCGGCAGCCATTGCCTCAAGCTCAAGCTGCCAGTTTCCGTTCCTGTCTGCCTTGGTTTTAAATATTTCTCCTAAAAACTCAATTTCAATCTTTTCTCCGGCATCGGCCCAGCCCCAGATATTAACCGGCTCGTTGCGCTGAAGCACCATTCCATTACTTACCAAACGTGGTAATTTTACAGCAGCGGTTAGTTTTCCGCAAAACACGAAAAGAAGTAACAACGCTAATAAACTGTACTGTATTCTATTTCTGTTCATTTGCTAAAGTTTTACTTGTTTACTTTCAGGTGCTCCTAAATAGCTTGGCTTCAAACCTCCTGTATCAATTATAATTTTCTGTAAAACAATCCCCGGTTCCAACACACGAATTCGTAAATGATGCACGCCGGTTTTATTTATGTGGTGTTTTGTTGAGGTCTGAATTATCCGTTCGGCTTGCCACCTTCCCAGCTCGCCTCTGTATGCCCCATTGAAATTAACAATCTGCTCTTCTTCGCCATTAAACGAAATAGCATAACGAAGCCCTTTATTGGCGTTAAAATTCAAAGTTGGCGAAACCAATACACTCACCTCAAACTGCCCAGTTGAACTGAGGTTAACGGCATATTCGAGGTAAATACGATCTTCATTGGAGGGATAAGCGTTTTGCGGGAATGTAGTCATACCAGATTCTGTTTTTCCCAGATCAGGAATTTCCATCCAAACAATCTGTTCGTTACCATTAGCAACCGTGTAGTTAGCTGCCTCAATCGATACATATCCATCGGCTTCTTGAAAAGCCATCTTCTCGCGTGGAATTTCAGGCTCCTCAACCCGTATTACTTTTGGCATTATTCTTCTGCGTGGTTCTGCCCACGATCTATATCCAATTCTTTTCTGATCCATTTGGTGGTTCCACTTCCCATCGGCAATTTGTGTATTGTAATGCACTGTAAAAAGCGAATCGCGGTCGAAACACTCTATTACCACATCGGCCCAATAGCTAGCTTCCGTGTTATTTTCCTTTGCCAATTGATGGTTTTTAGCTACAGCATAATACATTTCGTACAAGTTCGATGTGGCATTTGTTGGAAACAACACCAACTGATCGAAAGCATCTTTGTACTTATTCGGAATAAAATTGTACAAACGAAGCGCATCCAAAGTCAGGTCGCGGTAATCATTACGAACCCGCTCGAATTCGTTGTAATTTTCGAGACTAAAAGTATTGGCATCCAATAATTCAGGAGTAACCCTGTGGTTGTATTTTGTGTAAAGATTGATGATTCGTGCAGCCTCTGCACCATACTTTTCTCCAAATTGTTCGCTGCACCAATTAAGCGTATGCTGATACAGGTTTTGTGGATTGAACTGCTCCGGATCCCAGGCCATATCCAGGAAAAAACTAATGGGATATTCCATGGGTTTTAAATCGCCCACATTTAGTACCCAAATCCGGTCAACACCATGACTGTAGGTTAAGTTCATTTGTTCCCAAATCCGTTGTATCTGGCTAACATTTATCCACCTGTAACTTCGTGGTCCACCCACATAATCAACATGATAATACATGCCATAACCACCTTTGTGTACCGGCGCATTTACATCGGGCAATTTGCGTACATCGCCCCAGTTGTCGTCGCACAGTAAAAGAGTAACATCATCTGGAACCCGCATCCCTTTATCGTAATAATCCTGCACTTCTTTGTACAATGCCCAAACCTGCGGTGTTTCTTCAGGTTTTTTTCCAGTTACATCGCTAATAATTTTACGCTGGTCTTTCACTATATTTTCAAGAAGCGAAATATTTGTGCCTTCTTCCATGGCTTCGTCGCCATCGCCACGCATACCAACTGTTACAATCGTTTCCCAGTCCTTATTGCGTTCCATTCCTTTTGTCCAGAAATCCTTCAGTACATCTTTATTTTTGTTATAATCCCAAGCGCCTGAACCATATTTGTGCCATTCGGCCTGTGCCCTTCCCAGTGGTTCGTGGTGCGAGGTACTCATTACAATTCCCAGTTTATCAGCCAAAGGACCATTTGCAGGATCATCGTCGAAAAAAGCTTTTCCCCACATGGCCGGCCACAAAAAGTTACCACGTAAACGCAATATCAATTCAAATACATTACTGTAAAACGGTGCATTAAAATCCCCAAATTTTTCGCGTACCCAGCCGCCTAAAGCCGGTTCTTCGTCGTTCAGAAAAATACCGCGGTATTTCACTTTTGGAGTATCGGTTACGAAACGGCCGGCTTTTACATAAATAGCTTCTTTTTTCTCAACAGGAACATCTGCCCACCAATACCATGGTGAAACACCCATTGCACGTGATAAATTCAACATGGCATAAATAGTTCCCCGTTTATCGCTTCCGGCCAACACAAGCGCTTTAGCCACTCCGGGGAAAGGATTTTCCACCACTTGTGTGAGACTTTTCTCCCATGTGCCATTTATATCGCTTATGTCTATTTTACTTTCGCTAATCAATTGATCAATCCATTTGCTTTTACCAATGGTACCAACCAATATTACTTCCTTTGAGGTAGGTAATTCATTTTGAATATAAGTTTTGTAACTACTCACCCGCTCAATATCATCAACAAACCAACCGCCAACCATTGCAACACCAGCGTAATCGTCTTCATCAATCACCACCGGTACTACTTTTCCATCTTCAAAAAGAGTAAAACTATCGGCTTCTTTTTCAAATACAACGCAGCTATTGCTGTACTGTGCTATAGCCGACAAGGAAGTTAATACGACAATGGTAAAAAGGAATAGTACTAATGCCGTAATTCGTTTCACATTCTTCAGGAAAATTTTAATGGTTATGCCCATAACTACTTTGGTAAAATATTTACTATAATTCGTTTATATCGCGACAGTTCAGGCTCTCCTTTATCTGTCACCTTTAGAATAATATGCGCTGTCTCCTTCTTCTTCACATCAGGAGCAACAATCCATACACTATGAATATTTTGAGCATCTTTAATCAATCGTTCTTTTAAAGTTCCGGCCTCGGGATAACTAAACCATTGGAAACTTATATTATCACCATCAGGATCGTACGAGTCACTAGCATTCAAAGCAATTCCTTGTCCTGACTTCACCGTGATCTCTTCTGCACCATTCAAAACAGGAACCGGAGGATGGTTGGCTTCATCAAAGCTTTTTGTACACCAATCGATTCGGGCAGCAAAATCATTTTGAAAATCATCGCGCCAACGCCACAACGAAACTTTATCACCGGTAAAAGTCGTGGTGTCTAACTTAATAGTCCTTCCAAAATTGTTTGGAACGCAAGGCGTATAACTGTCGAAAGCATTCGTCCATATTGCTCTAACTTCGGGTTCAAACGGAACGCCTGAGCTTCCTTTTTTTGCTTTCGAAAAATCGGGTTTATACATTTCGTAGCGACCGCCCCAGCCACCCCAATCCGGGTATTCTGGTTTATTCAGCCCGTTTTGAATTAAAGACAACCACGCAGGGGTATCTCCTTCCATTCCATAGGCAACATCAGGATACGCTGCACCCAGTGGTCCATGTCCTTGCTGAATATTACGAGCCAACCAGTTGTTGCTTATTTTTTCATTATCAATGTCTGGTATAACACTGTTTATAGCAGACCATGTGGCACTTCCGTAGTTATCTCCCGGGCTAACAATGTAAAACAAATCAGGATAGTTTTTCCGAATCCAGATGCCGCTGTCGTCCTGATCGGATATGGTGTAAACGCGAAGTTTTGAGATTAATCGTTTTGCTTCGGCTTTGGTTTTGCTGTGTTCAATTTTGTACAATGTCTGAGCCAGGGTATTTACACCGCCCCAAACCGACACCCACAAAGGACGCTCATCCTCTTCTTCTAATATCTTTATTATCCAATCCGATCCTTCAGAATCTTTGCCATCGCCTACTCCTTTCATTCCATAAACAGGAAGTCCTTCTTTTACCAACTTTAGCAAGTCCTCTTCTTTTGGGAAACCAGAAGCATGCCCTGAAAGATTGGCCTGAACTTTACCGTAAGCCTTTATAACTTTCACAATGGATCCAGGATTAACCTGTGTTTTGAGCCAACAGGATGTCGTAGCAACAATTCCTTTTATGTCAATCTCGTTTGAGTATAAAAACAAACGCACAAACGACTGTGTATCATCCGGGTCTGCTTCAATATCAGATAAAATAATTACTCTATGTTTTGTATATTCCTCTGCACCGGTTGATCGGGCACTCAACATCCCAATGC
The DNA here is from genome assembly GCF_010448835.1 of Draconibacterium halophilum. Classification (NCBI taxonomy): domain Bacteria; kingdom Pseudomonadati; phylum Bacteroidota; class Bacteroidia; order Marinilabiliales; family Prolixibacteraceae; genus Draconibacterium; species Draconibacterium halophilum. The sequence goes on along the minus strand of NZ_CP048409.1, from coordinate 2,572,495 downwards.
TTGTAATCGATATTAAAATGATTTTAATGAAAGAGAAATATTGATATTTTTTGCTCCCCTTATTAAAACTCTTTCTTTTCATGATTTTTATATTTTTTCTCTTTGATCAACTTCTAATTCAAGTTCAGATATACTGCATTCAAAGTTCTGGTTTCACATTTTTATTCTCTTATTCTATCGGTCCCCACCAATCGGTCCATTTGGCATAATCGACATTTTCGTATGGATGTACTGCCACATTTGTATTGGCCTCGGTATCACCCAACAAAAATTTATTAACGAAAGCTTCTACTTCAGGTCTTTGCACATCGGGCAACTGGCAGTGTGGATGTCCGGCTACAATTGAAAAACCAAATCGATCAGCAATACCAAATGCTTCCCAAACGTGTTTGGCCGCTTGACACGACACATACCCCGATTCGTCGGCCAACCACTCGTAATCCGGATTTCCAAGACACAATAAAGCTCTTGGAGCAATCATCGCCATTAATTCGTGATGATCGAACGGAAGTTTAGCCACATCATTTGAAAACTGAAACATACTTTCCATAAACCACACATGACTGGTTCTGGCCAAAGTTTCAACTTCTCCCAGAGTTTCAGACACACGCCATGCAGCGGCTCCACCCCCACCTGATTCCTGTGCAATAGTTAATGCAATTCGTTCGTCAAAAGCTCCGGCATACAAGGCCATTTTACCTGCAAAAGAGCAACCGGTTATGGCAAGGTGCTTTAAATCAACAGGAAGATCGTCGGCAACCAACTCCAAACCATCGATTAAACGGCTCACCCCCACGACCAGGCAGCATAGGCTCCCATATATTCAAGATCGGGATACAATTTGTTAATTGGTTCGTTTCCGCGAACTTGCTTCCACGCTAAAACATCTCCAAAATTGAAAGTAATTTGTGCAATATTCTTACTTGCAAAAATATCGGGAGGAAGACTACCTGAACTTCGACCTACGCCAATTACTGCAGGAAACGGACCGTCTCCTTCGGGTAAAAGAACTGCCGATATTAAAGTAAGTGTATTTCCATTGGCTGTAATAGCTACCCTTAAAGTATCGTTTACAAAACTTGCTGAAATGCTATCCGGGCGACTTGGTTTTGGCCCAATTTCGTAGTGCTGAATTTCGGCGCCTATTTCGTTGCGGCGACGACTCCAATCTTTAAAATCTGTTGAGCGTCCACTACCGTCAGACCATGCAAATGGATCAGTTAGATTTTCAACTACAGAAAGTTGATCAAATTCAGGTAATACTCCCTGTGAAAGATTTTGGCCCATATTCTCTTGATCGTATACAAGAGGAGGAATTTTAGCTTCACATGAACCAAGCACAACTGAAGCTATTAGCAGCAGTACCAAACGTATTTTACTGTTCATAATAATTTGACTTTGGTTTAATGTTTAGTATTCGATTTAGCTAATTCCACATTTATTTTTCTGTTCAGACAAATAGCGTTGCCCCTTATACCATTACTATTCACCTTACAAAAAACAAAGTTAAGTTTGTACGAAACGAAGTTGTTTTAATATTGAATATTTGATGTTCAAATTTGAATAACATTCAAACTTCAACACTCCCCAAATCTCATATTTTTCAATACGTTTAAAGATATTTCGGATTACAGCCTATTTACAAAGACTTAAAATTTTACACTCACCCGATTATTTTTTCAACAGTTTGAATAATGTTTTTATATGTATTGCAGTTTTCCAACCTCACCTCAAAATTCAATTTATTCATTACAATACTTAATTAAGGTACACAAACCCTTTTCTGATCGTATCCGTATTTTTTGTTTTTTTATAACGGAATTAATATCCGGTCTGACTTTTTGAAGTTCGGGCAGCAGTTTTTTTGCGTTGCTAAAAACATAAGGAAGTTCCTGACCAATGGAAATTAAATACTGGTCTTCCTTCCTAACAAACCGGTCGGGTGTCGCCTCCTGAAAACCAATGGCTTTTTGTGCCGGTGCGAACTCCAGCCTATATTGTTTATACAATTTTACATTACCATCAACCAATAGTTCCAAAATTCCAGTCTGTGTGTTTCCATCAAGCACATACTTCAGATTGTGAAAAGAAAAATCGTCGAAGTCAAATTGATAAGATGTCGATTCATTCCCAATCTCAAGTATTTGCCCTTCCTCGTTCTTATACTCAATTTTGTCGTTATAGATATTGTACCTCAATGGTACTTTTTCAATACAAATGCTATCGTTTATTATAACCTCACCTTCTGAAAATTCATCCATCATATAGGGCGTTCCATCTATGTCCGGGGCTACCAAGCCACTTCTTCCACTTTTAATGACCGTGTATTGATCCGACAAACTACTTAAATCAGATATAATATAAATTTGTGAAATTCCGGTAAGTGCATATAAAATCAGAATGGCCAGAAAAGTTATTTTCGTCATAATCTTCTATTTCGTTTGAATTTGAATTATACAACTTTGCAAGTTGTCTGATTCCATAGTTAGTTGAATAATACCCGGTTACCTAACTCTCCCTTTTATTATTGCAAGACATTTACCATTAAAAGCATACCCTTCAAGCAATGAGAATGCACGTATATCTGCCGGATTTCCATTGTCTGTTGCAACAGTTTCACCTAATTAATATGCTACTTGGGATTAAAACAGATCACACAAACTGATATCATCTATAAAGTTACAAGGTGATATTTTAGGTGTAATAGAGAAACCTGAATATTACAAGTTTAATAGTTTGACAAACGTGAACGAGGTTTTCTGTATACACATCGGGTTCACTATTACAAGAAAGAAGAGACTGTTTTTAACCAAACAGCCTCTCCTTATACTACCAAATTAATCTATAATAGAAAATTTATTCTCCTCCTAAGCCATCTGCAAATCCAGCATAAGCCGGTTTTCTGTAATAACCTTCATTCCAAAGACCAATTGGCTGTCCGGCTCTCCATGAAGAGTCATCCGGACTGTCAAGCGGGCTCCATGCAGTAATACCGTATTGTTGACCTGCCGGAATTAATTCCAGGTACTTTTCAACAACGTATTGATACATTTCGGCCTGAGCTTGCAGGTCTTCCACAGTTGCATTTGGTGTTGTTACTCCATCGGCAATACCGATATCAAGTTCTGATATTTTTATCAGTTTCCCTGTGGCAGCCAACAGTGTAAACATCTCCACAATTTGATCCTTATCAGAGTTAGTGTTAATGTGCATCTGTGTTCCAATTCCATCAACACGAGCTCCTTTGCTTTCGATGTATTCAGCATAAGCAATCAAACCTTTACATTTATCAATGTTGTATTCCAGGTTATAATCGTTGATGAATAATTTGGTATCAGAGCTACCGTATTGTGCCGCCATAATGAAAGCTTCAACACCGTAATCTTTACCCATATAATCCTGCCAGTAGAAATGATCGGCAGGTAAATCATCTCTGCCAACTCCTGTTTTCAGCTCGAACGGACTACCATCATCCATTGGCTCATTCACCACATCCCAGGCATGTACATAATCTTTCGATACTTCCATCATTCCTGCAATCCAGCGGTCAAGTTCAGCAGTAATAGTATCTTGCTTTTCTTCGGGCGTCATTTCAATGATGGTTGCACCACCACCATCTTCGTTAAACCATTTTACCACAACGTTATCGAAATAGTAATTAGTTGCGTTTGCCCCCAAGTTAAAAGCAATGGTTGTACAACCCGACGTATTGTCTGCAATCGTAACTTCTTTCACAAAATGTGTCCATTCGTTTGTAAAAGCAACCTGACCGAAGAAATCCCAGTGTTTATATGCATAAGGTACTGTATGTGCCTGAGTAGGAACCGATACATCAGCATCAGCTTTTACATCCATTTCCAAGATGTATTTTTGACCTACTTCAGTAGCTTCAGGGAAAGTAAAAAAGAATTGGCAGTCCCAATCGTTTGCACGAACTGATTCGTTTACAATCTTTAATGCTCTTCCATTTCCTTCAGCACCTGTTCCATCGGCTGTAAAACTCATTAATGCATTTGAATTACCCTGGTAGTTCGAGGCATTGTCTGTTTCGAAATCGTTTTCAGATACTACATCCCAGGTTGGTCCTCCACCATTTGGATTTAACCACTCAACCTTAATGTTATCAAATTCGTACGTTGTAACATTATTACCAAGGTTAAATGCTATAGTTGTACACTCTGAAGTACTTCCGTCGATTGTCGTCTCTACCGAAATCTGGCTCCACTCTGTGGTAGGGCTGATAGTTCCGAAGAAGTCCCAGTGTTTGTACGCACCAGGAGAACGATGCGCCTGGGTAGGATAACTTACACCATCATTGGATGCTTTCACATCCATGGTAAGTCTGAATTGCTGACCTTCGACAGTTTCCTGTGGAAAGGTTACAAAAAATTGCACATTCCAGTCGTTCTCTGTAATGGCCGGGTTTACAATTGATAGTGCCCGTCCTCCATCGTGATCAGAGAAAGTTGATTCAGCTCCCCTCAGCTCGTAGTTGGACGCGTCATCATCCTCAAAATCAATTTCTGTTAAGACTTCCCATCCTGGCCCACCAGTTCCGGGGATCTCAATCGGTGCAATAAGTCCGTTCAGGTACTCAGCGTTCTGGTTGGCATGCCATGCAAGAGTGTGCCCGTATATTGTAACGCCTGCTTCTTCGGTAGAAGCGATAAAGCTTTCTACTCCTGAAAAGTCCATGCTTCCGTTGTCCTGAACAATTGCGCCATGTTTCATTCCATATCCAGCTGTAACTTCATCGAAATTTGAACTGATATGACTGTATACCAATCCTTTTTCGTTGAAAGCGTTCAGCGAAACACCTGCCCCCAATTTAAAATCGGGGCTGGCACTTCTGTCAACATATGATTTCAACACATCGTAATCATTCAAATACTCCAGCCGGGCAAGATTTTCTGGTTTATCGACTTTATAATCGAGTAAACTATCTTCAACGCAAGATGCCATAAAAAGAATGGAAATGGCACCCAGCAAAAGTTTATTTATGTATTTCATTTTCATCTTAATTTAAGCGATTAGTTAACGTTATATGATGGTGAAAATGTTTCAAATGCAATACCACGGTCGCGAACAACCAGTATATCTGTTGTAGCATAGCTTTTGCTTCCCATATCAATTGTGTAATCCAGATAGATTGCGTTACGGTCTTCGTTGCCCCAGCTATTTTTTTCTCCATCTTCAACAAAGGTTCCACTGCCTGTTGCGTTGAATCCTTCCGTAGCAGAAGTTATGGTACAAGCGTTCTGATCGTTGAAAGTTAGCAACAAGGTACATGTTACGTTTTCGCCACTTTCGTTTACAACCGGAACCGGAAACTCAACTGTATTTAATGAGGCTGTTTCCAATGCAACCAATTCGTCGTCTTCAACAAATTCAGCCTCACGTGTAACCGTGCTGGTTTCTCCGCCTTCTGTAATTACATCCTCACCACGACGCAGGTAATTTCCGTGCCATGGATTAATAAATTTCACACAATAAAGTACGTAGTCTTTAGGCAAAACATCCCAGTCGCTCATATTTACTCTCACAGCTCCATCGAATTTTGGAACTCCTGAAAGAATAGAATCGGCATTTACAACATTGGTCATTCGTAACGGAATAACGTATGTGTTTTTTAAGGCATTTGGATCGGCAAAAAACGCATCTGTTAATTGTACTTCAACACCATCTTGTATGGTTTTATCCAGAAAGATTTGATCGGCTGCCAAAGAATAATAATTACTTGGCATGGCCTGAACAGGCGAAGAAAAATCGCCATCGAAAAACAAGTTGTTGCACAAATTATTGTCAACAGAAATGTCGATTCCAATGCTTTGGTCGTTGGAATAAACACCCCCCATTGTCGCGTAAATTTCGCATTTATGCTCTTTATCCAGCGTATTGTCGATAATATCTTCTCCCAGTACAATAGTCCTTACCGGATACTGGTAGGCAAAATATACGGTGCTGTAGTCAAAGTCCGGAAATTCTACATCCTGGTTCTCGCAAGATGTGAATAGCATTGCAAAAATTCCGGCTGACACTATCATTAAAATTTTAATCTTTTTCATATTTCTCAATATTTTCATCTTATTAAAATAGTTCATTTTTAAAGGTATAAGATGTAACTCCCATGATTTTAAGAAAATGCATATGCATTACATATTTTGTCATGGTCGTTTCAATTATTATTCAGAAAATTACCAACCTGCATTTTGTTCCAGGTTACTCCATTTCTGTAGTTCACCGTAAGGAATTGGTCCGTAATACATATAATCGGCATAATTTCTTGACTCAACATCAATTGGCGAGTAAGTATATGTACCATTCGGATCGTCGATTCGCATTCCACGGGCGGTTTCGTTCAGGTTAGCAACGTCCCAGCGACGTAAATCCCAGAAACGGTGATTCTCGAAACAAAGCTCAATACGACGCTCGTTTCTGATCAACTCGCGCATTTTATCCTGATCGCCTTTTACTGATTCCAGATAGGCATCGCCATTATCTTGACCAATACCAGCTCTTTCGCGGATGGCTTTAATAACATCGTAAGCAGAATAGGTATTTCCGCCGGTTCCGGTTGGTCCCCAGGCTTCGTTAGCCGCTTCGGCATAGGCCAGGAATATTTCGGTATAGCGAATACGTGCAGTATAGTGCTTTTGTTCGGTATCAAATTCCGGATTTGGATTACAGTCGTAACGCAACAGTTTACGCATATAGTAACCTGTGCGGGTCGACAATCCATTTTCCTTATTAATACCGTCGTTGTTATCGCTGTAAGTTCCGGTAACAATTACATCGCTGTTTGGTCCTTGTGTGCTTTCGTTAACCACAATATAGTCGTTTAAACGTGGGTCGCGGTTTGCGTAAGGATTTGCAGGATCATAACCGCTTGAAGGATCATTAATTGGATAACCGTCTAAGCTTGGAAATGCATCAACTAAGTTTTGTGTAGGATTTACACGTCCGTTTCCGTATAACGAAGGAGGGAAGTTATCAGTCTCCAAATCGTTATTCTGACCAACATCGCCTCTCCAGATAATTTCAGGAGGTGCTACACCAGATGCCAAACCTTCAATTTGGCTAATATTGGCATACCAGGTATGTCCATCAGTTGCCAAACCACTTGGTCCGCCAACACGGTCTAAAACATCGGCAGCAAAATTTGCTGCATCTTCCCAGGTTACCGTTGTTCCGCTGTTGTACGATGGACTGGCTGCCAACAATGCTGCCTGTGCGCGCACTGCTTCAATAATACGTCCGGTTATACGGCCACGCATGTGGTTACCATTTACCCGGTTGTAATCGCCGGCATTGGTAACGCCCAACGACTGATATTTTGAAGGAATTTCCCCATCAGAGATATCGCCGAAATCAAGCGGTAAAAGATCCAGAGCAGTGTTTGCATCAGCAATGATCTGATCGATACACTCCTGGAAAGTATTACGAGGCAGGTTAAAGTCTGAATCAGCTGTTTCAGGCTCCGTAATAATCGGAATACCTAACAATTCGCCTCCGGCAGTCCAGCCACCGTGCGCCAGTAACAACGAATACATTTGAACGGCTCTCAGCGCGTAAGCTTCACCTTTCAAACGGTCGTTATACATTGTGTTTATCACTTCATCTTTACTCCAAACCACCTCGTTGGTATTCGCTAAAAACAGATTGATATACTGAATCGCATTTCTTCTGCCTTGCCATTGAGACATGGGATTATCGCTGGCAGTCCACGAACCTGTGGCCATTGCCAGGTAGTCGTTTTCGTTATCGTTGGTTACTGCATCATCAGTTGCCACATCGCTATTCGGAGTCGACGAGTAGGGCAATAATATGTACGCATTGGCCAAAATACCTTGTGCATAAGTTGGTTCGTTGTACATCGCATCAAGTCCCCTGTTATTCTCCAAAGCCGGCTCGAACATATCGTCGCAAGCGGTGAACAGAAGTACAAGAACCACTAATTTTATTATATTCTTCATCGTTAAAATTCTTTATAGTTACTTATTAGAATGTGGCCTTTAAACCTATATTAAAGAATCGCGTTTGTGGTGCGCTGTCAAATTCCAGTTCCAGGATATCTTTTTCCTTCGAAATGGTTAACAGGTTAGAACCACTAACGTAAGTCGCGATGCTTTCGAACAAACTGTTTTGAATCAGGCTTTGTGGCAAATCATAAGTGATTTGGACTTTAGCAATATTAAAACGGTCTGTTTTGTACATCCAGAAATCAGAAGCGCGGAAGTTGTTACTTCCATTTTCTGTTGTCAGGCGTGGGTAAGTAGCTGTAGCTTTTGTTTCTTCCGTCCAACGGTCGAGTACTACTTCCGAGTATTTTCTATCTCCGTAAACCCATTGGTACGCGTCATCTTTCATAGCATAAGCACCATAATTTCCGGTACCAAGAGCGAAGAAAGTAAAGCCTTTATATTTGGCTGTAAAGTTTACACCCATAGTAAGTGGTGCTCCACTCCAACCGCCACGTCCAAGGTATACTTCATCTTTATTATCGATTACATTGTCGCCATTTTGATCCACATATTTAATGTCGCCGGGTTTAACCGTTCCACCAAATTTTTGTTCAGGAGAGTTGGTAACTTCGTCAGCACTCTGGAATAAACCGGTACTTTCCAATCCCCAGATTCCATCAATTGCTAAACCTTCGCGGTACTGATAATCGTATTCGTAATTTTCGTCGCGTTGTGTAGCTTCAGTAGTATAATAAATACCAGAAACACCCAATGTAAGATCTACTTCTCCAACCTGTTTATTTACGTTCACATTAAAGTCAAATCCAACACGTTTATCGTTGTTGAAGTTAACGTTAGGAATAAATGAAGCATCAGGCCAATAGGTGAAGAAATAGTTTGGAAAAATGGTAGACGGCTCAATCAACAATCCTTCGGTAGAATTGATAAAGAACGAAGTGTTAACTGTTAAAAGTTTTTCCCAAAGCGAAGCCATCAGCGTTGCCGATACTTCTTTTCGTTTAACAAAATCCAGCTCATCATTTCCTCCTCGTTGTGAGTTGGTTGAGCGCTCCGATGCACCATCATACCATCCCCACCAGGCACCGTCGGCCTGTGTGTAGTTGGCTTCGTACATGTAATACTCTTCAATATCGAGGTCTGAATTCAGGATACTACCTGATAAATTCAGACTCAGTTCATCAAATACCGATGAGTTGGCCATAAAATCCTCTTCACTTATTTTCCATCCTAAACTTAAAGATGGCGATAATGCCTGGCGGTTTCCTGCAGGCAATTTTGCCGAGTGGATTACCGATGCACTAAAGTCGGCATAGTACTTTTTCTTGTAGTTGTAGCCCAACTGCAAACCGGCATTTGCATTACTAATACGGTGATATTCACCAGAATTGGTAATTTGATAACCCGATGCTATTAACATTGCATTAAGGTTGTGGTTTTCCTGAAAGGTTTTATCGTAGGTAAAATACCCTGAGAATGCAATGGTTTGATTGTTGGTACTTCCGCCAATATTTTGCGAACCCGATTTCTCATCGTTGTTATACTTTGTTATTCCGGCAATTACATCGTCCCCATTGTAATTGTACCAGTTTGGCTCATACACTGCATAAGAATTATTATATGATGTGCTGTACGAAGTAGCATAATCAACAGCAAACTGTGTATGAAAAGCCAAACCTTCGGTTACACCACTTAAATCGAAATCCAAACCGGTGTCGAACTGGAACTGACGGCTGGTCCACTTGCTTGATCCTGCAGCATAATAATCTGCAAAAATGTTTGTCTGATCCACCTGAGTACCTCCCAGAAAATATTGCCCGCCAATAATGTTCTCACTTCCGTTTATCAGATTCCACGATTGTTGATCGTTTGGATCGATAAAACCAAGTGGAACAAGTGGAGCAATACGGTTAGGACGCAACGTTGATGCAGCACTCCAGTAATTACCATCTTCCTCGCTTGAATTTCCACTACGTGAATTGTAGAAAGTTGCGTTTGTATTAATATAAGCATCAATAAAATCGTTCAGTTTAAGATCGATATTACCGCGTATATTTAAACGATCGGTGAAATTATCAGCAGCTTCACCAAAATCAAGCGCATCATTCTCGCGGTAGTAACCAATATTGGCATAAAACTTTGCACGTTCGTTACCACCCAAAATTTCTGTTGAAACGTCGGTACGGTTGTAGTACGACTTTAAATATTCTGATGAATAAAAATCTACATTCGGATAACGGTAAGGATTGCTTCCCGATGCGTAATTGTAAATGTCTTCATCGCTGTACAAAGCCGTCTGTCCATCATTTACACGTGCTTCATTATACAGGGTCATGTACTGAGCCGATCCTAAATATGAAGGATTACTTTTTGATACATGATAACCAGTGTTTGCGCGTACATTAATTTCAAGCGGGGTATTTTTACCACGTTTTGTTGAAATTAAAATAGCACCTTTTGCAGCACGGCTACCATAAAGAACAACTGCTGCAGCCGATTTCAGAAATGTGATCTGTTCGATTTCGGTTGGCAACACATTGTTAGCTGCACGAGGAACACCATCAACCAGTACGAGGTAGTCGCCCATGCCCCACAGTGCGTTTCCGGTAAAACCACCAACGTAGCCCTGCATGTTGTCTAAACTATATGTATTATAGTTCTTTTTCATTAATTCTTCGAGATCGACCACAGAAACGCCTCCCAAAATGTCGCTTTGCGCCACCTTGCGATAAGATACCTGCACCAATGGATCATTGGTTATTGTGATCGTATCCGTTTCATTTTCTGCCGGAGTTTGTGCGTTCATCAAAAACGGAACAACTACAAACAGGGCAAATAAAATGAATCTTTTTTGTATATGTTTCATTGCTTATTCGATTATAATTACAAAAACTTTAACTCAATTTGGCTACCAGCCCGGATTCTGTCCGAATTCCGGATACATTGAAACATCTTCAATTTTCAATGGGAACCAGTAATGTTTAACTCCAAACTGACGTGTTAAAACGACTTCTTCTCTAAAGTTGGCTACCCTGGCATCTCTTGGATCATTATTCTCATAAAATTCGAGGTCTTCTACCCGATCAAATTCCTGAGAAGTTTTTACATTGTAAGGATACTCGGTAAGCAACAACCAACGTTGCAGATCGTTAAAGCGGAAACCTTCGAACGAAAGCTCTACAGCACGTTCTCTTCTCACCTCGTCGATAAATCTTTCGCGGCTTGCTGTGTACGAAGCAGCAACATGGCCGGCTCCACAACGGTCGCGAAGTGTGTTAAGCGCATCTTCAGCTGTTTTTGTGAAATTTGATGCTTTCCCCGTTGCACCACCAAAAGCAGCACATGCTTCGGCATACATGGTATAGATATCTCCTAAACGCATGTATGGCAGATAGGTATGCAGGTTAGAACTCCAGTTATAGGCTCCATCATATTTATTGGCCGTATGCGGTACCAGTTTCTGAATCAGATAACCTGTTCGGCTACCGTCGGCAGGATTTCTCATGGTTCCGTTTGTTGCCAAACCTGTATAACGCAGGTATTCCATATCAGCAGGCATTGTGGCATTTACGTATTTAAATCCGTCGAAAACAATGTCGTGATAGAAACGAGGATCGCGGTCTTTAAAAGGATATTCAGGATCAAAACCCGATTCCGGATCATCCAATGGCAAACCGTTAGCCATACCATAATTCTTCACGTAATTAGCTGTAGGATGGTGAATGATGTTATCGTGTTCCACCAGACCTTTAACTTTTGGTCCGAAAGTTTTTGTGGTGTTCCAGTTACTACCGTTAGAATCGGTTGAAGGGCCACGGAAAATAGCTTCGGTAGAACCCGGCATTAACCAGTTTTGTCCGGTAGTATAGAACATATCGCTGTACTTCGTATCAACGCCGCTCGATTTTTTGTGATTATAAATGTCTTCGTAATCAAAATCTACCAATGAATATTGTGTTTGCCCACCTTCAACAAGGTTAAGTAATTCACCAAAAGCATCTGCAGCTTTGCGTGCATAGTCCTCATCGTAATTATAGGTATTCGCACCACCTGTTTCGGCACCGTTTTTCATTAACGGACTGGCAGCCCACAAATAGTTTTTACCTAAATAACCCAAGGCCATAATTTTATTAGCACGCAACTGGTTTTTTCCCAGCGTGTTTTTACCAACTGTTGTTTTGTCCCAGTCGATTGGCAATAAGTCAGCAGCTTTTCTTAAATCGGCTCCGGCTTTATCTGCACATTCCTGATAGCTCAATCGTGGTAAAGTCAGTTTTTCACCTGCAGGTAATACGTAATCAACATAAGGCAAACCGCCAAGATATTGCATCATTTCAACATGCCACCATGCTCTGAAAAAGTAGAGTTGACCTTCAATAAAATCTCTTTCCTCTTGTGTTGCCACAGTTAGCAAGTCAAGATTTTCGATTCCCATATTTGCTTTACGAATGCAATACCATGCATGCGCATACAAACCATGGTCAAATTTATTGTTAGAAGTGGGATTTGCGTTATCATCGTCAAACCAGGTACCGGCATTGTTTTGCCATGCCCAGAAGTTACCAATATCAACCTGATTGGTCATGTGCCAACTACCTTCAAGGTTAAATAGTTCATCATCACCCCAGTTCCATGAGGTGGTCCAGTATTTCTTTTCCTTATCAGGGATACAATTGTAAATTTCTTCAATATAACCCTGGAAATTGGTGAAATTACTAAACGCTACCTCCTCCGATACGATTGACTCAGGTGCTTTATCCAGGTAATCTTCGCAGGAAAAGAGACCCAAGAACATGATGAGCAGTACACCACTCTTCAAAAGCGTCTTATGTATATTTTTCATTGTACTCATAATTATAGTGTAAATCTTATTCCTAAATTATATCGTTTCATAGTTGGGTAAGCTCCCTGGCCACCAGACCCCGCGAAGTTCGATTCACGGTCATCAGGCATTTTAGACCATACCCACAAGTTGTTACCGTTAACAAAGATTTTCAGGGTGCGGAATCCAATTGTATTGATCCACCCACCATTAACAGTATAAGCTACTTCTGCATTTTTCAGACGTACATACGAACCATCGAAAAGATACTGTGTGCCCGAATGGTAACTAGGTTCCGACAACCAACGTGGAACAGTTACATCTGCATTTGGTGTTTCTTGCGACCACCAGGTACCGAAATCGTAAACTGTGTTCAGCTGACTTCCGAAACTGGTTAGCGGAACATTACGGGTTACATTGTTAACGCCGTAAAACTGTACAAATCCGCTAAAGCCTTTCCATTCAACACCAACTGTTGCATTGTAAGTATTTTGTGGAGAACCGGAATAACCGTATGGAATCTGGTCTTTACTATCCACAATACCATCAGCATTAAAATCAAGGATATAATAATCACCAGGAACTTTATACGGATCATTTGTATCGTGCTCCGGGCTACCATACATAGCATCGTAAGTATTTAAATATCCGGCGTCAACATGTGCTCTTGTTTGACCAATGCTGTATCCGGCTTGTTTGCGGTAATCTTCATACAGTTCCGGATCATCTCTTTCAAGAACCTCGTTTACTGCATGTGTCATACTCATATCTCCCCACAAACGAAGCCCGTTATTAAGGACTTTATTTATACGTACCTGTAACTCGTAACCGTTGGTTTCAACCTCTCCAAGGTTAGCTGTTGGAGGTGTTGTTCCATAATATGAAGGAACTGCACGGTCGTTTCCGTTAATTAAAATATCAACACGATTATCGCGGAAATATTCAACGCTACCAGCCAGTAATCCATCAAAGAAAGCATAATCAACACCGGCATTAAATTTTTTCACTGTTTCCCAGTGTACATCCGGGTTTCCAACTGTTGATTCCCTGTACCAATCGTAAGGGCTGGTTCCCTGGGTTAAGTCAAGAGATGAGTTACCTCCGTAGGCCCATTGTGTAAGATACAGCCAACGGCCATTGATATTATCGTCACCAATTTCACCATACGAAGCCCTCAGTTTCAACATATCCAGGAATTCGAGGCTTTCCATAAATGATTCTTCGGAGATCATCCAGCCAATTGCACCCGAACTAAAGAAAGCAAAACGATAGTCTTTGGAAAATCTTTCTGATCCGTTATATGCACCATTATACTCTAAGAAATAGCGCGATTTATAATCGTAAGTTGTACGGAACGCCCAGTCTTCGCGGAAGGTTGGAATCATGCTTCCCCGTGCGCGTTCTTTACGGCTGAACAATCCCATCGCAGTAACACTGTGGTTACCAAACTGACGGTCCCAGTTTAAACGCAATTGATATTCCAGATTACGTTGCGTAGCATTGTTTTGAACCGACCCGGCAGAGGTAGTCCACAATACTCCCTGTTGGAAATCGAATTTATTGTTATTCTCATATTCCTTCTTATATGTGGCAACACCGGTTTCAGGGTCAATCCACTTTTGCTGGGCATCGTTGTAAAGGTCGTTTATCCCCCTGTCCCTTTCCAGGAAAGTGTTATCCCACGACACTGCACCACGGAATTTCAATCCTTCAGTAATAAAATCTAACTCCTGTTCCAAAATGAAGTCAGTGTTGATTTGTGTTGTTGTAGAAAGCATGGTTCCCGAAAGCGACAGGTTTTGAGCCGAGTTCGAAACATTTGAAATGTTTGGATAGAACCCCCATGAACCATCTGAATATTGTGGCAAGAACACATCAGGCGCAATGTTATACGCACCTGCCCACTGCTGAGCAACTGCCCAGTCGCCGGAATTGGTTTGCCCCCACGGCGTTTTCCTTTGACCGTTTGATCCGGCCAGGTTTAATCTGAAAATGGTAGATTTTGTAAGCTGGAAATCGAGGTTACTTCGCACGTTAATACGGTTGTAAGCATAACCCGAATCGTAGTTACGTCCATTATCGTAAACATAAAAAAGGTCGCCTTCGCTTGCAAAGTCTGCCGAAGCAAAATATTTAACAAACTTAGTACCTCCAGACACGTTTACGTTTGCATTGTACGACATGGCATAATCTTTAAACAGTACATCCTGCCAGTCGACATTTGGATAACGTTCGGCTTCTGCCAAATCAGCCGGATAACGGTATTTTTCAATAATACTCTGTGGAGTCATGTAACCCCATGAATCAGGGTAAACTCCCAACTCGTGCTCGATGGCATAATTACGCGCCATTAAAGCGTCGTACGAATCCAGTTTATTAGGTAATTTCGATGGTACTTTCATAGTCATGTTGGCCGAAACATCAATACGTGCCGAACCTAGTTTACCACGTTTGGTAGTAATCAGGATTACACCGTTTGCACCTTTCACACCAAAAACGGCAGTTGCCGAAGCATCTTTCAGTACCGATACCGACTCCACCGAGTTCATATCAACTCCGCTCATCGGGCGTTCAACACCATCAACCAAAACTAATGGGTCGCTGTTGTTCCACGAACTTGCCGAACGAATAATAATTTGTGGATTTTCCTCACCCGGCATACCCGAGCTGTTAATAGTTATTACACCAGGAAGGTTACCTGTTAGTGCCATACCTATATCGGTAACACCGGCTGCACGTTGCAGTACTTCGCCTGTTGTTTGTGTGATAGCACCTACAACACTCTCTTTCTTCTGTTGGCCATAACCAACAACAACTGTCTCCTCCAACTGTACGCTCGATGGCGCAAGCACAACTTCAAATTTACTTTGGTTAGCTATGTTAATTTCCTGTTGTTCCATTCCAATAAAGGAGATAAGTAGTATCTCCTTATCAACAGGAACTTGCAGCTCAAAATTTCCATCCACGTTAGTGGGTACTCCAATCTGTGTACCTTTAACGATTACTGTAGCACCAATTACCGGATTGTCTTGTTCGTCAACAACCGTCCCTGTGATAGTTCTGGTATCCTGAGCGAACACCGATAAATTGATAAGAATCCCAAGTACAACTACCAGAGTTTTAATCAAGTAGTTCTTCATCAAAGCTGACAAAGCTTTTTGAGATGATAAATTAATTCTGTGTTTCATTATATTCTCTAATTAAATTGACAAAAGAGTTCTAAATTTCATCTTATCTAAGTATTTTATTATCTAAGCATAAGATGGAACTCATCCCGACAAGTCGGAATTCGTTACATTCGACATTGATTGTATTTTTCACTCTGCATTTCTTTAAAACATTTGCTAGGGTGAGAAATAAATTGTCGGGAAGAAATAATGAGGGACAGAATGTCCGTTAGTGTTTTTACTCATAAGACTAGAATTTTTACGTTTATAAATAGATATTGATTAAGTGATTGAATGTTCAATTATTTAAATTCAAGATTTTTCCGGGGTATATACTTTCTACCAGATGGAGCAGTTAGTCTACTTCCATTGGTGCAAACACCGGAGAGATAATACCATCCCCAAAGAATTGGATTAGAATTGTAATTTTCGCCGGAAAGAGGATTTATTAAGTAAAGTTCATGGTTAATTTTATAAGAGAAATAACTAAGGTGGGCCACCATGTTTTCAGCTACAAATTTTGGATTACCAGATTTGGATTCGGAGTTACAGGAATTGAAAAATAATAATCCTGAAAACAAAAAAATAGAAATAGCTAGCTGAACGAAAAAGTTTAGTTCCATTTTAATTTCCAATTAGGTGAATAGTTTAATGCACTCTACAGTTGTGTTGTCACACTTCGGTAGTATTCAAAAATAGAATGCATAAGAGGCAGGGGCTTTCAATTTTAGATATTTAATTTCAAAAACGAGACACTACTGCACAAGTAGGATATAACTCGCTGACTATATGCAACTAACAAACATGCAATATTGGACAAACACCCTGGTTTTTGAAAAATAAACAAGGAATTATTCAAAATTTGAACCGTACTGAACTATAATTTAAGGTAAAAAGGAGGTTTAAATAGGTGCCCGTTTCTTATTCTATCATTTGTGTAGGCGATTTCCCAAAATGTTTACGAAAAACAGTACTGAAATAGCCAACACTGCTAAAACCACATAATTCACTTACTTCGGTAATGGTATATTTTTTTGAATGTAGTAAATCCCGGGCGTGGTTTAGCCTTATGGTTTTTATAAAATCGGTTGGTGATTGGTCGGTTAAGGCCTTTATTTTTTTATAGAGCAATGAAGGACTAACATTCATACTTGCAGCAAACTCATTTTTAGAAAACTGCGAATTATCCATATTGTCTGTTACAACCTCTATCATCCGCTTCAAAAACTTATCATTTAACTCGTTTTCCAAAAGAATAGGCTCTTCATCAGCATTGGTCAACTTTAAGGCCTTATTCCTTACAATCTCACGGTTTTTAAGAATTGATTTTATTCTTTGCTGAAGCAATGTAACATCAAACGGCTTGGTAAGATAATCATCGGCTCCTATTCCCAATCCGTGCAATTGTTGTGCTTTTCCTGCCAATGCCGTTAAAAGAATAACCGGGATATGTGCCGTTAAGAAATTTGATTTTACTTTTTCACACAACGTAAAACCATCCATTTTGGGCATCATAATATCCGAAACGATAAGATCAGGATGTTGCTTTTGTATCATGTCCCAGGCCATTTCACCATCTTCTGCCATATAAACATTAAACTGATCCTGCATAGCCGACTGAAGAAATTCTCTCAGATACTCGTGATCTTCAACAATTAAAACAGTCATTTTATTACCTCTTTTGGCAACTGCTTGTTTTTCTGTTACTGGATTTATTTTTGATGGTTTGAAAAGATTTTTATCTGCAGATTGCCGTGTGGTTTCCTTTTTCCTTGCCGAATCATCTTTATTAATTAATGGGATGGTAACGGTGAAGGTGGATCCTACATTCGACTGACTTTCGCAAGTAACTTTACCACCATGTAAGGTAACGTAATTTTTAACCAATAACAGCCCAATACCCGAACCAACAATTTTTGAATTGATAGCATTATCGCCACGATAGTATTCTCTGAATAACATTTTTTGAGCCTTTTTGGTAATTCCAATTCCATTGTCTTTTACTTCAATGGTCCATTTTGATGCAGCACACTTTAGCTTAACTTTTACTCGAGAATTCGGATTAGAGTATTTAATACCGTTGGAAATAAGGTTATCAATTACTTTTTGAATCATTCTTTCGTCAACCGAAGTTTCAAATTTTCTGCAATTTGCTTTAAAAACTAAGTCGATACCTCTGCTTTTAGCATGGGATTCGAACATCATTACCCTGTCTTCTACCATTTTAACAATATCCACCGATGTGAATGCCATTCTTTCCTTACCGATATCTACCTTCTGAAAATCAAGCAACTGAGTCACTACTTTCGACAGGCGATGAACCTGCTCTGTTGCCAAATGAAGATAATTAGAACCTTTATCGCTTAACCCCGACTCTTTATTTAATTCTTCAATTGGCCCGTTAACCAGTGTTAACGAAGTACGTATATCATGAGCAGTATTTGCAAAGAACCTGATTTTCTCTTCCGAGTGTTTTTTCTTTAACCGATCGACATAAAAGTAAATACTAAAAATGCCCAACCCGGCTACAAATAGAAGAACGAGGATGTTAAACCAAATCGTTTTCCAGAATGGTGGAACAATTTGTACTTTAATTTGGCGCTCGGCAATTACTCCTGTAATGGAATTATCTACCATCCGTAGGTGAATCGTATAGGTTCCGTATGGAATATTCGAATAGGATAAAATCCGGTTATCAACTGGTTTGCTCCACTCCTCATCCAAACCATCAATTTTCCACGAGAACTTTGCTCCCGGAGAAGTAACTCCAAGAGGAATTAGTTCTAAACTTATTGTATTTTGAAAATATTTAAGGTTTATTTCCTTCAACTCATTAATTGGCACCTCCGGTTTCAAATCTTCAATTTCGCGAATTGATCTTCCAGAGACAGAAATATCCTGAACATAGATTTGGCCATCTTCCGGCATAAACTTTAAATCATCCGGATCGAACATTAAAGCTCCGTTATTTGAGCCCATAATCAGATCTCCATTTTTTAAAGTATAATGTGCATCCTGGTTAAAGGATACATTACTAAGATATAATAACGAGTTAAAAGTCAATACAGTTTGGTCGGCTTCATTCAAACGACATAAGCCTAGCTCTGTACCTATCCAATAGTATCCTTTGGCATATTCAATAGTATTTACGAAGTTACTGGGTAGTCCATTATCAATTGTATAGTATTGCGTAGATTTATTGTTGAGATTGTACCTAATAACGCCGTTACCGTTTGTAGCAATCCAAACCATATCTTCTGAAAGGTAGAGATCAGAAACAACAAAACCTTCGACCAGCACCTCATGATTACCAGTAATTTTATCAAAGAGCAGTAATCCGTATGTTGTCCCCATCAGTAATTTATCCGGTCCGTATTCTAATATCAGGTAAATCGTATAATCGGGATACGACTGAAAAGTATCGCTTTTATAATTGTAACGTATCAAATCACCCCGAACACCACCGATCCAAATATCCCCCTGCTGGTCTTCCAGCATATTGAACACAAAATCACCCGCAAAATCACCCATCTTATTTTCCTGGCTCAAATGTCTCAGTTCCTTTCCGGTATTTCCATCAAGAATATAAATACCCGATGAATAAGACCCTGCCCATATTCTTCCAAACGAATCTTCGTATAGCGCAAGAAATACCTGAGCGTGCTGTTCTTTATTATGATAGAATGATCTCCAATTGTTTGTTTTTGTATTCCAAAAGCTCACACCATTATTAGTTGCAAACCAAAGATTTCCATTTCGATCTTCGATTACACTATTGACATCATTATTCACCAACGAATTTGGATTATTAACACTATGCGATATTTTAGTTACAACTGAACTACTGGCTTGGTCAAAAAACGAAACTCCACCACTATAGGTGCAAATCCACACCCTTTGGTTCCGATCACAAAAGATATCATAAACCCCATTTCCTTTCAATGAATTTGGGTTATCTGAGTCGTCTTTATAAACGGCTATTACCTCAAAGGAGTTTTTATCAACTTCCCAAACTCCCTGGCCATCAACACCTACTAAAAATGAAGATTCGGATATTGGGCTTATCGCCTGAATCGGTTGATTCGGAATATCTGGAATAGGTAGCAATTGTTGCCGGCTGTTTTCTTCTTTTAAACAATACAATCCATCGCCAAAAGTTCCCAGCCACAGTGTATTTTCAGCTTTATCGAACTCAATGTATGAGATGTAGAAATTAGATCCTTCAGGAAAACGATAATATTCTTTAGCATTTAAAGTATTTATATCAAAAATACCAAGAGAACCATCAATGCCATACAAAAAGCGATGATTATCTAACCATTCAATATAATGAATGTTCTGATTGTTAAAATATATATTTAATCCTTCTTCATGATTAAAACTCATTAGCCCAAAAGTGCTTGCTTCCCAGATTGTGCCAGTAGAATCTACCAACATTTTATTAATCGTTACATGAGGATTTTCCAATTGCTTGGTAATATTGGTGATTAAATCAAAACGATCTTGAATTTCGTTGTATTCAAATACCTGTCCGTTATTGGTATAAGCATAAAGCGTATGGTTTGTATATTCCATCCGAACAGTGATAATATCTTCTGAATCATATGGCAATTGATAGGTTCTAATATCATCTCTGGAATACCTGACAATACCAACCTTTGAAGAAATCCAGATAAAACCATCGTCATCTTCGCAAACCTGGTTGGTTTCGCGTATCGAAATACCGTATTCTTCGTTCAGGTTATAAAACTGTATAGAATTTTCAGCCGCAGCAACAAAAGCTAAACAATTGAGGGCAAGGAATACAAACTGGAAAAAATAATATTGTCTAGAATTCATGATGTTGCTCTATAATACGCAGGAAATTTAAAAATTTAGGGAAAATAAACAAAAACCAAATAGGTTATTCGTAATAATTCGTAAAAACTCTTTTTCCTAATTTAGTTTCCTTGTAGTTTAAATAACGTGTTTTTCCTTGTTGGGTATAAAATAGCTTTGTTAGAAACCATCAAATAATCCCGAATTCTGGTTTTCGTGAATTAGCATCATATTCTCATTCTCTGAATCTTTTCAATTCATCTTGCATTTGGCAAAAAAAGGAAGCCTAACAGCTTCCTTTTAAACTAAAACTAATTGATAATCAAATCAAAAAAACTATTTCAACTGAACGAGCACAACCGATTTAGAAGGAAGCTCGACCTTGAGTTTACCATCTTTTGGTTTTGCTACACTAAATTCTTTCAAACTCACAGATTCGTTTTTGCCAAAATCGTTATATGCATTCATTTTATCAGCAGTAAGAATTTCGCCACTTGCTGTCGAAAATTCGTTCCCGGCTACTGCAATTTCAACACTTTCGCTCTCGTTAGGATTAAGGTTACACAGTGTAATTGAAATTACTCCATCTTTGGTAGATGCCGAGGCATTTACTGCCGGAACCGACTCCCCGTCCATTTCGTACTTATCGGTTTTAAGGTTAGCAGGTATTAGTGTTGCATCCTGATGTACACTATACATTTTAAAAACATAATAAGTTGGTGTTAACACCATTTTGTCATCTTTAGTAAGAATAACCGATTGTAGCACATTAATGGTTTGTGCAATATTCGACATTTTAACACGATCGGCGTGATTATTAAAAATATTCAGGTTGATTCCTGCGACCAATGCATCGCGTAAAGTGTTTTGCTGGTAAAGGAATCCGGGATTGGTTCCTGGCTCTACATCAAACCAGTTTCCCCACTCATCAACAATTAATCCTATCCGTTTCTCCGGATCGTATTTATCCATGATGGTAGAATGTTTTTGAATCAGTTCATCCATAAACAAGGTTTTGCTCAACGTGGTAAACCACTCTTTTTCATCAAAATCGGTTGCCGATCCTTTTTTGCTCCAATTGTGCGTGATAGTATAATAATGCAATGATAAACCTTGCATCAGGTTTCTTTTTCCCTGCATTTTTTCATCAATACATCAGTCCAGTTGTAGTCTGAGTCACTTGCGCCACAGGCAATTTTGTATGCTGCGCCACGTGCATACGAAGCGTAATTCCGGTAAACATCGGCATAATACTCGGGTGTCATATTGCCACCGCATCCCCAGTTTTCGTTTCCTATTCCCCAGTATTTTACCTCCCAGGGTTCTTCGCGTCCGTTTTTCTTTCTTAAATCTGTCATCGGGCTAATGTTCGACGATGTTACGTATTCAATCCATTCCGAAGCTTCGCGAACGGTTCCCGATCCCACGTTCACATTTATATATGGTTCGGCATCTATTAAATCACAAAAATCGAGAAATTCGTGTGTTCCAAAGCTGTTATCTTCGGTAACATTGCCCCAGTGTACATTTACCATTGATGGGCGCTCTTCCCTTGGACCAATGCCGTCTCTCCAATTGTAGGTGTCGGCAAAACAACCTCCCGGCCAACGTAACAAAGGTATTTTCATATCAATTAAGGCACCGGTAACATCATCCCTAAAACCACGGGTATTGGGGATTTCTGAGTCTTCGCCAACGAATATACCGCCATAAATACACCGGCCCAGATGCTCGGCAAAATGCCCGTATATTTCCTTATTAATTTTTGATTCAGCCTGATCGGTATACAATGTCAATGTACTTTGACCTCTTACAACTGCAGCAGCAACAATCAACAACGCAGCAATACTTAATTTTAGTCTCAACATAATTTCAGTTATTAAATTTTATTGTCTATTTATTTTTCTTACAGATGATTTATTCCTTCAAGCCAGTTTTACTTGTTTGGTGCAGGCAAAATCGCCTGGTATTTACCGCTTAAATGCATTAAACTGAACAGATACAGCAAACCATCGTAATAAGGGTCGAAGTAGCCATCTTCATACGGTTCCAGTTTAGCGTTCCAAAGTTTATGCACAAAATCAAATTCAGGATCAACATCGTCAACCATTGAAAGTGTTGCCGAAGTAGATACCAATCCCAACGAATGCCGTAACTTTCTGAAACCACCTGCCTGAAGAATCCACTCCGGTTTTGTACCGTCGGGGTTGTACTGATCGACAAAATCATTAATTCCCTCCGATCGCAAAAATCCCTGGAACCGACCGGCATAATCCTCCTGCCAGTTTTTGTCTTTACCAAACCAAATGTAGTCCATGGCAATATTCATGGGTACCCGCCACGAGTCGTATCGAAAAGCCTGTGGCATCCAACGGGCATCATGTTTCGAGCCATCAAAATTGGCATAATCATAATTCAATCCGGTTACAGGATGACAGGCCCGATGCAGAAAAACCCGTGCAGTATCGGCACAATCGCGGTAAAACTGCTCGTGTCCGTCGTTGGCAAAATCGGCCCATACTTCCATAAAAGCCGGTACATGATACGAAGGATCTGTCCAGTTGTAACCATCCCCTTCGGGAACAAAGCTAATTTGCTTGTGCTCAACATTGATAATGTGATGTATTCTTTCGGAGCCGTCTTTTTCCCACATGGCGTCTAAAATGCGGCGTGCTTCGGCGTAATAATCAATTCCGGTATCGTTGCCCCAACGGTTCGAGGCAAACAACAGTGAGGTTACAAAATACAGCTCGCCATCCGAAGCTGATCCTACCGAGTTCATTCTATTGGTTTGCGGATTAACGCTCCACGCAAAATATGCTTCGCGCGGCCCCGACTGGTGCTGCATATACTTTTTGCTCCATCGCCAAAGTTTATCAAACACCTCCTTTTTATTAAACTGAACAGCAACCATCAAGCCATAAGAAAGGCCTTCGGTTCGTGCATCATTATTTTTAATATCCGAAACGTAAGCCAACGAATCCTCAACCTCGAAATAAATACGATTCGGCCCCTCAAAAAGATCGTGATAGGCTTTCTCTAATTTAGCATCGATATCTTTCTGTGTATATCCGGCTTCCAAAAAAAGGTTTTGGTACTTACCGGTATAATAGGCGCCTTGTTTGTCCTGCTGCTGTCCGAATATATTGGTTACCGGTACCAGCAGCAACAACGTAAGAAAGAGACAAAGAGTTCTTCCCATTTTTTTATTCCTAGTAGTTTTTATGTTGTAATTCATACGATTAAATAGTTTGATTCCAAAGGTATAGTAGGTTACTCGCAGTACTCTGTTCATACTTTCGCTTATGAATAACTTACGTACCCGTTACATTATTTGTATTTTATAATTTCATCAGAAGAATTTCCTCTCCGGCAACTGTTTCCAAATCATACTCATACACTTTTTTCAACTCCGGTAATTTCACTTCTTCTGTATTTACTTTTGGCTCCATTATTTTTGGAATGGAATAAAATGGATTTGGATTTTCGCCGTTAGCTTCCTTCAATCCTTCACAAGTTAAAGGAACATAAGAGCGAATACGGCAATTTCCACCCAGCTTAGAGCGAACAACGGCTGTTTGTACTTCGCCATTCTCCCACTTAATATCTGTTTCAAAACCACCGCGAGCCCTTAATCCGCTCACCGATCCTTTACTCCATTTTGATGGAAGTGCCGGAAGTAAGTGAATGGCTCCATGCTGACTTTGCATCAACATTTCGGCAATTCCTGCGGTACAACCAAAGTTCCCGTCAATCTGGAAAGGCGGGTGCGCATCAAACAGGTTCGGGTAAGTACCACCGCTCATTCTTCGGCCGCTACGCGCAACAGGTTTTAGCTGGTCGGTAATTAGTTTGTAGGCATGATCACCATCAAGCAAACGTGCCCATAGATTTACTTTCCATCCCATCGACCAACCGGTTGATTCGTCGCCACGGGCTACCAACGAAGTGCGTGCTGCCTCAAATAATTCGGGCGAATGATAAGGCGATATTTGGTTGGAAGGGTAAAGTCCAAATAAATGCGATATATGCCTGTGATGATCGTTTGGATTATCCCAATCGTACATCCACTCCTGCAATTGTCCCCAGTTTCCGATTTGCATGGGTGGCAACTTTTTTATGGTGGCCTTAATTTTTTCCACCAGGGCTGAATCAGTTTCTAAAACCTCAGCGGCTTTAACAGTTATTGAAAACAAATCGAAAAGCAGCTGGTTATCCATTGTTGTTCCGGCTGCAATGTTTGAACCGTGGCCTGCCGGCGTATTTTCGGGCGAAACGGAAGGGGAAACAACCAGCCATCCGTTTTCGGGTTCTTCAATCAAAAAATCAAGGAAAAACAATGTTGCTCCCTTCATGGCCGGATAAACGCTTTTCAGGTACTCTGTATCTCCGCTAAAAGCATACTTATCATATAGATGCTGCGACAACCATGCACCTCCCATAATCCACATGCCCCAGGTAGCGCCATCAATTGGCCCGTTAATACGCCAGATATCTGTATTATGGTGCAGTACCCAGCCATTTGCTCCGTACATATCCTGCGCAGTTTTTTGGCCGGTTTCCGACAATTCCTTCACCATCTGAACCAGCGGTTCATTTAATTCGCTCAGGTTGGTAATTTCCGATGGCCAATAATTCATCTCGGCATTAATGTTTACCGTGTATTTACTGTCCCATGGTGGCATTAACTGGTCGTTCCAAATCCCCTGCAAATTGGCAGGTTGACCACCCGGACGCGACGATGAAATGAGCAAATACCTTCCAAACTGAAAATAAAGCTCCACCAACTGCGGATCGTCAACCGTAGCAAATTCTTCCACCCGAATATCCGTCATTTTGTTTACCGATTCGGTTATCCCCAAATCAAGATCAACACGTTTAAAATAGCTCTGGTAATCAGCAATATGATCATCTAATAAATCCTTGTACGATTTTTGGATCGCAGCTTGCAAATATGTGTTTGCACGCTCGTTGGCATTTCCGCTAATATCGTTGTAATTGTTAAAATTGGTGGCCATCGAAATAATGATGGTTGCCGCTTTTGCGTTACTCACAGTCAGTTCCGATTCATCGGCTGTAACTTCTCCACCGTCGTTTAGTATTTTTACCCGGGTTTCGAATTCTACAGCTCCTTTAACACCTTCATGGCTACTGGTAACTCCCGTCATCACCAACTCGTCGTTTCCGTTAGTGGTAACCGTCACCTTTGTAGGCCTGTCAAGCGTTGCCGAAAAATTCAAGGCACCTGATTTATCTGCAGAAATATGCGCCACAATAACCTGATCGGGGAAAGATGAAAATACCTCCGTTTTGTAATTTACTTCTCCAACCTGGTAGCTTGATGAAGCCACAGCCTTTTCCAGGTTCAATTCGCGCGAATAGTTACTTACATTTTGGTGCCCTTCAAAGCTCAACTTCAGATTCCCAGCTGTTTGGTAAGGCATTCCATGCGATTTTCTGGTTATAAAATCACGATTAACGAGATCCTGTGCTTCTTTGTATTTTCCATCGAAAATCAACTGACGCACCTTTTTTAACGATGCTTTTGCATCCGGATTATCGTTTCGGTTGGGTTGTCCGGCCCAAATAGTGTTCTCGTTTAACTGAATAATTTCGTTTTCAGGGTTTCCGTAAATCATCGCCCCCAAACGGCCATTTCCAACCGGAAGTGCTTCAACCCATTGTTCAGCCGGTTTATCGTAGCGTAGTTTAAGTAGAGTTTCGTCTTCGGGTTGTTGCTGTGCACAGGCACAAAAGGCAATGAATAATAAAAATACAAATCTTTTCATCTTTCCAGATTATTAACCCTCTTCTTACAAAGAGGCATTTCTTCTTGTTCTATTCAAAACTTATCCAGTCTATTTCCACCGGATTATCGTTCGCCGCCACCACAAAAATATTATGGATACCGGGCTCAACTTTGTTTATTTTTGTTTTTGATACGGTCATTTCTTTACTTTCCGGCACATCTATTTCAGCCAGAACAGGGCCATCCACTGCATCAATTCTCAATTCAACTTTTCCACCGTTTAAAGCACCGGCATTCAACACCACTTTTCCAGTATTTTTCTTTTCAAAATTTACCGTGTTGTATGAAATCCATGCACCTTCATTGGCCAGCGTGGTCTTCCACCCTGCGAAAGTATTTGTGGTATCGTTAAAAGCTATTGTTGCGCCATTTTCGCTTATTGCGCTGTAACGGTCGAGCTGAATTTTACCGGATGCAGCAGTTATTCCTACACCTCGTTTTGTTGGAATAACTTTTTGAATAGTTCCATCGGCATTAAAAACCAGGCTGTCGATACACACCGAACGGTTCTTATCAAAATTAGGCGAATAGTCATTATGGTGGTAAAACAAATACCACTGATCGTTGTATTCGATCAGTGAGTGATGGTTGGTCCAGCACCCTGTTTCCGATTCGTCCATAATCACTCCGGTCATTTTAAACGGTCCTTCGGGGCTATCGCCCATGGCGTATTCCAACCGTTCGGTATCGTTTTCCACATGAGGAAAAGTAAGGTAGTACTTTCCGTTTCGCTCAAAAACAAAAGGTCCCTCTTTCATCCCTCTTTCGGGCAAATTGGCAATGGCAACCGGCTTCGTAGCCAGTTCTGTCATGTTCTCTTTTAGTTTTGCCACGTATATGTTGCCCATCGAATAATACAAATAAGCTTGTCCGTCTTTGTCGATCAAAACATTTGGATCGATACCAAAAATACCTTCAATAGCATTTTCCTCCGGAACGTAAGGACCTTCAGGCTTATCGGCAACGGCCACTCCAATTCCAAAACCTTTACGGCCGTTGGGGCCCGCTACATTTTTATTGGCCGGAAAGTAGAAATAATATTTTCCGTTACGCTCGATACAATCGGGTGCCCACATGCTGTATGAGGTAGAATCAACCCAAGCCACCTTATTCTGACTAACAATTACGCCGTGATCTGTCCAATCGCAAAGGTTTTCTGATGAAAACACATGGTAATCGGGCATACAAAACCAATTCTCGCGCAGGTTTTTATTGGGTGGAGCCGGAATGTCGTGCGAAGGAAAGACATATACCTTTCCGTTGATTACCCTTGCTGTGGGATCGGCCGAAAACTGATCTCTTATTATCGGATTTTGAGCCAAAACCGAAAACACCGATAGGGTTAAGATTATGGCAAGGGTTAAGATTTTTTTCTTATTCATTTTAGTTCGTTTTTATGCAGTTTAATGATTTACAAGATCGTTACACCTGTTTTCTCAATATATTTCAGTTGGTTAACTTTTTCTAACTACCGACTTCTTCGCACCCGCTGTCTGTCACGTTCGAGCAGCTCATCCAGGTTAAATAATGGACGTTCCAGTTCATAAGGGATTGGTTGTTTACTGAATTGCTGAAAATACAGCAAACAGGCGTCTTTCCATTCCTGTGCATTCATGCCCTGTTCTGTAAGTTTATGCTGAACTGCTGCAAATCGTTCCGCATCGACAAAACGTTCTGCCTTGTCCCAAACCTGCTGAAATTCGCGCACTTGTTTCACTCCTTCGTCATACCGATAGCATAGCTCATTCCAAAGCGTTCTGTTATTTTTCATTTTATGATCCCACGAAACATGGTGAAACCAAAGCAAATAGACCTCGGGACAGGTATTCAGGTCGGCTAACTGGCCGGCAAGCGGCTCGTGGTATTGGCTAATTGCATCGCTGCCCGAAGCCGTGCGATCGAATCCAATTCCAAGTGAATCGGCCTGATGATAATACGGAGGAGTCCAGTCGGCACGCATACCACGCGGAGCCCACCATGGCCCTGGGCCGTAATGTGCGTGTGCTGAGAAAATATGATGAAGCCCCAAAGGCATCATGTAATTAACAGTAGCTTCATGACTGTTGAGCATCATTTGTTTCACGGGTTGTAAAAACGACAGATTCCACTCCAGGTCATAAGAACTTGTTTCTTTATCAATATTTTGTGGCCCGAACGTAAGTTTCAACCATTCATCGGCTATTTGTGCGCTGCTTATCGAATGATCCCAGGCCTGCCGTCCAAAAGCATACCAGTTGGCCTGAGCAAAATCGTGACCACACCAGTTGGCATCGAGCCCGATGTTTGCAACGCCTGCAATAGCGCTGTATTTCTGATTGAAAATACTGCCATCGGTGCAACGGGCAACCGTACTGCCTGCACCTTCCTGCCAGGTTTCGCTTTTTAGAAATTCTTCCCACATGGTAGCCAGAAAAACCAGATGCACCGACTGTCCGAGATATTCCATTGTAACCTGCAATTCGGGCATTACAGTTGTCTTTTTCATGGCACCAAATAAGGGGCTAAACGGTTCGCGTGGCTGAAAATCGATAGGACCGTTTTTTACCTGTATAATCACATTATCATGGAATTGTCCATCCAGTGGCATAAATTCATTGTACGCTTGTTTGGCACGGTCTTCATCCGATGGATCATAAACAAAGGCACGCCACATTACAATACCGTTGTAAGGTTCAAGCGCTTCGGCCATCATATTGGCACCATCGGCATGGTTACGTCCAAAGTTTTGTGGTCCCGGCTGTCCTTCGCTGTTTGCCTTTACCAGGAAACCACCAAAATCGGGAATTAACGTATATATTTCTTTTACTTTCTCCTTCCACCAGGCTTTTACAGCAGGATCAAAAGGGTCGGCAGTTTCAAGGCCACCAATTACTTCAGGCGAAGCAAAGTTAACAGCCAGATAAGTTTTTATTCCGTAAGGGCGCAGTACATCAGCAACAGCTTTTGCCCGCTCCAAAACAGGTGTTGTTAATACGGATGGTGAAGCATTTACATTGTTCAGTACCGTTGCATTAATTCCTACCGAAGCATTGGCCCGGGCATACTCTTTCCAAAGGTTTAAATCGCCTGAAGTAA
Organism: Draconibacterium halophilum; assembly: GCF_010448835.1. Taxonomy (NCBI): domain Bacteria; kingdom Pseudomonadati; phylum Bacteroidota; class Bacteroidia; order Marinilabiliales; family Prolixibacteraceae; genus Draconibacterium; species Draconibacterium halophilum. Next base: position 2,542,825 of record NZ_CP048409.1, on the reverse strand, counting down.
CTTCCAGCGAATCGATACCACGCCAAAAAATGGAACGTCCGGCATATCCTCTTTCAACACTTCCGTTCAGGTTATCCCAATGGTTTAACAAGCGTAAATCATACGAAGGATTTACAATATCTCCAGTTATTGAGCCTCCTGTTTGTTGCCGACGCAAAATCTCGAAAACACCGTATAAAAGGCCGGCATCGGTTTTAGCCTGAATACCGGTTCTGCTGAGTCTGAAACCATCAGCCTTTAATTGTTTGTCCTTTATAATTTTTAATTCGATGTTTGCTCCATCCTCACCCTGCCAACTGTTTTTGAGTTCGTTAATGGCAATATCAATTGTAGGTGAACTTTTTGAACATTGAATATTAACCTGCGTTGTCGCCTTCTTTCTTAACCATAATTCACTGTCATTTTCAGCAAACAAAGAAGTGCTGAACAAAATTAGAATAAGAATGAGCTTAGTTGTCTTCATAAGGTTTGTGCTATTATTGTACAATTAATGCTCCGCCATTGCATGGAATAGAAAGTTCTATTTCCTGCTTTTTATTCAGTTTAACAGAACTTAGCGAACCATTTAAATCGGCATCGTCAGTGTAAAATTGTAAGGTTTCTCCTGCATTAATCATCGGCAATTTAAGGTTTAGCTTGACGGTTTCTTGCTGGGCGTTTATCCCGGCAATGTACCATTTGTAACCATTTCGCCGCGCCAATACCACATATTTCCCGGGGTATCCGTCGATAAATCGAACATCGTCCCAGATGGTGGGAACTTCTTTCATAAAGTTAATGGCCCACTCCGGAGCATCGGTTAAATTATTAGGAGCCAGAGCAAAATGCTGCACTGCACTCTGAAATAACACGGCTGTGGCCAAAGCATAAACATCGGAAGTCATACGTCGACTTCCCCGATTGGGTGTATTGTTTGCGTTGTAAAATTTGTTCAGCGTACTTCCGCCAAAATCCATACTTCCAACGGCATTCCGAATAAAGGGATGCAAACAACCATTTAAAGCTTCAAGGTTGCAACTCTGCTGTCCGAAATGCAAATTTTCACTTGCCCGAACTGCTTCACTTGCCCCAAAGTTCGGAAACATTCGTTCCCATCCACGGGGTAAGGTACAACCGTGAAAAACTACCAACAGACCGTAATCATTGGCATCGTATAAAATGTCTTCATACACCTTCATGGTTACCTGTTTGTCGCCACCAAAAAAATCAACTTTAATACCGCGAATTCCAATTCGTTGCATCCACGCCATTTCTTTTCGGCGGATAATGTTATTATCCATAATTCCGCGTGGCCCCTGCGGAGCATCGTTCCAGTACCCGTTCGAATTGTGCCACAAATACAAGGCAACATCTTTTGAGGCAGCATATTTTGCCAGTTCCTCAATTTTTTCGCGACCGATCTGTGTATCCCACAAGGCATCTACCAGAACGGTTTCAAATCCCATTGCGGCACTAAAATCAATGTATTCTTTTTGAACGTCAAAAGTGGTTGCACCGTCCATTTTTATGATCCAACTCCAACTTCCACTTCCGTATTTGTATTCTTGCGAGGCCTCGTAAAGTGGCTCCACCACTTCAAAAGGAATGGTGGTTTCTACAATTGGGGCCAGCGTTTCGCCAACCGTAATGGTTCGCCATGGAGTATATCCCGGCAAAGGAATACCGGCAGTGTTGGTGCCGTTTCCGTTATTTTCTTCTGGTAAAGGATAGGCAATCGAGTAACTTTTGTCTTCATTTCCAACCAGGCGACTGGCACAATAACGGCTGTCGACTCCTGTTTCCGAAATCAGTACCCAACCGGCATCGTTCAGCTTAAACAAACAAGGGAAAGTGTATCCAAATCCCCATCCGTTTTTACCCATTTCATCGTCGAGGGTATAATCGGTTTCGTAGCTGGGAGCGGTGCGGGCAAAACCGGTCATGGGTTTCATTTGCGGGCACAAAAAGGTTGTGGTTCCTTCGGGGAATACAAAACCTGTTGATTCGCTGTTTACCACACAACTCCGGGTTTCTTTTTGCGGATGCACCTTATAGCGAAAGGCAATATTGTTATTGCTTACCTGAAAGACAACATCTAAAACTGTTTTATCATCTTTCTGAAATGAAAAAACAGCTTCGTTAGCCTTGTAATCTACCTTGCTTTGTTTGATGTTTCGAAGTTCGTACGAGTCGTGTATCTCACTTCTTTCAACCGATTCGGAAAGGGTAAGTTCCTGGGTAAAATCGCCAATATTGGTTTCCATTCCAAGAGGCGATTCTTTTATGAAAGTTTTACCGTTTAACAAAACACTGTAAACAGGTACTCCATTATCTATTTTTACTGAAACAACAAGTTTTCCATCAGGACTTGTTAGTTGATTTTGTTGAGCTGTGATTGGGCCAATAATAAGAATAAAAAATATTGCAAGAATGTAACTTTTCACCGTCTTCATTTGAATTAGTAGTAATTGATTTAGTCTCTTAAAAATTATAGTCACCGTTGTATTCTGCCCAACTAAAAAACAGACAGAATCCACCGGTAATTTATAAAGCTAAATGTACCGCTGAATCAAATGACAGGCATTATATTTTAGATAATTCAATTTCAATTTTAGATAATATTTGAAAAACTCAGGAATTGCAAAGGGAAAACAAGACACAAACCGGGCTGCCTAAAAGAAACTAAACAACAGCCCCTTACAAGGTAAACCTTATAAGGGGCTCCGGAATAATTCGAACAAAACTTATACAAGTTGATTCGAATTACATTTTTTGCACTTTAAAAGTTTTGGTTCTTCGATTCAAATTTCCATTCAGCATCGTTACACAAACCGCAATTGTCGCCAACAAACATTTTTGATGCTTCTTTGTCGCCTTTCATTTGCCACTGGTACCAGGCGGTTGCCACTTTTGCAAATTCGCCACCATGCGGCTCACGATAAGTTCCGCCATGGCCTACATCCAAATTTGCCACATATACCGGTACATGGTTTATACGTTTGTAGTCGTCCATTCCATTGTTGTAGGCAATATCCGTTTCGCCACCCAAAAGGTAGAGCGTAGGTGTATGTAACTTTTTCAGGTCTTCTTTTTCCAAAGCCGGCATTCCCGGCATACCTCCGCCCGGAGTTGGTAATACACCGCTGTTGCACACCACCACAGTGGTTACACGCGGGTCGGGTGCCATTTCAATGGTTTGTAAGCCTCCACACGACATTCCGCTGACAGCAATATTTTTCACATCTACTTTTTTGTAATACGGACTGTTTTTGTCGTTGTTTTGCGCGATAGCCCAATCAATGGCATCGGTTAACTGCGACGATTGTGAACGGCCACCGCCACGCTCACCTTCTTCGGGCATCGGACCAATGGCAATTACCAAAAACCCGTACGATGCCACTTCGTTCAGAAAGTTAACATGTTCCCATGGCGAGTTGGCACAAGCTCCGTTTCCCCAGGCAATAACAGGCAATTTGCTTTTCTTGCCAAAAGCGCTCAAATCCTGTGGCCGGAAAACAGTGTGTGTTGCCAGCGAAGGCTCAGAAATCATAATGGCTTTGTATTCGCCGGTTCCGCCGTCTTCAACCACTCGTGAAGTACTTTCCTGTGCATTTAACAGATTGGTTAGTACAGTACTAATCATTACAAGTAATAATAAAACTCTTTTTATTTTTTTCATGGTACTTAATTTTTATTCATTTCCCAAAGATTTGGAAGGAACCGGTAATACAACAAGTGCCTCCAGGTTGACCAATCGTGACCACCACTGCCGCCCACATAATATTCGTATTCGATGTTGTGATTGTCAAGTGCCTTACACAATCCATCAACTCGCCGGCTAAAAAATCCTTTAGCTTCTTCCGTTCCCTGTCCGATAAAAAGATAATCTACTTTATCATTTACCTTCGGATCGGTCAGAAAATGTTCGAGCGTAGTTTCGGCGGTTGCGTCACCAGCGCTGAGAATTCCAAAATTCGCAAACAAATCGAGCGAACGGAAACCGATAAACATACTGTGGCGTCCACCCATCGACAAACCTGAAATGGCGCGTCCTTTTGGATTTTGAATGGTGCTGTAACTTGCATCAACCAATGGAATAACATGGTTGCGCAGTTCTTTTTCAAAAATATCGAAAGTGAGCTCGGTATGCTGCGGATGATTCCGGTGAATCACCTGGTTGTTCGGAATTGCAATGATCATCGGTTCCGCTTTTCCTTCGGCCAGTAGATTATCCAAAATCAGGTTGGCACGTCCATCGTAAATCCAGTTTGATGGCAATTCGCCGCTACCACCCACAAGATATAGCACCGGATATTTTTTAGAAGCATCGTAACCCGGAGGTGTATACACATACATTTCGCGCTCGCCATTGGTAACATCCGAATGATAAATGTGGCGCGTAACGTTTCCGTGAGGTACGTTTTTGGCATCGTAATACGCCGGACCATCGCCATGAACAATCAACTGACTGTAAGGCGGCATGGCGGTAAAAGCAGCCATTGTATTGCTCGGATCGCAAATCTGCATGCCGTCAACATTAAAATGATAAGCATACATATCGGGTTTAAAAGGCCCCACGGTTACCGACCAAATTCCATCTTCTCCTTTTTCTAGCGGAAGTGGCTCACGACCTCTGCCAAGCGCGGTAAGAATCGTTCCATCGGTAATTGTAACCACCTTGGCTTCGGGTGCTTTTAAGCGAAAAGTTACCGTATGGTCGTCGTACACTTCGGGCGAATTTAAAGGCGCACTAAAAGGAATCAGTCCTTCGGTGTCTTTCTGCGGATTATAATCGAGATTAACATTGGCCTGCTGTGCTTGTGAAACTAACGGGCACACAAACAATGAAGCAACAAAAATTAGTAGTAGATTCTTTATTCGTTTCATAATTTAGATTTTAGTTTTTTACTGAAATACTCTTGATGCAAAATCGTGTAATGACTTTCGCCAAACCTGCCATTCATGGTCGCCGGGAAAAGAATTGAACTCCACATCCAGACCGCTATCGCGCATAGTTTTTACCGCTTTTTTGGTATGCTCAATACGCATGTCCTGCTCGCCACACGAAATATAGAATAAATCCAGGTTTTTATTGAATTTTTCCGACTCTGATAAAAGTCCGGGAATTTCCTTTTCGGCATCAAAACCACTTCCCGAAGTTCTGATTCCGCCAAACAGCCCGGTGCTAAAAACACCTACAGAGCCAAAAAACGCAGGGCTTTCCAGCCCCACATAAAACGATTGCCCGCCTCCCATCGACAGTCCGCAAATGGCACGATTTTTAGCATCCGTCAATGTGCGGTAATTCTCATCGATAAACGGAACAATATTTTTCGTCATTTCTTCTTTGAAAGGAGCCATTCCCTGGCTGCTGTAGCCACCAAAACCACCACCGGGTGCCCTAACGTTTCCGTTGGAAATTACCACAATCATTGGTTTGGCTTTTCCTTCAGCAATCAGGTTATCCAGAATAATGTCGGTTTTTCCCTGCACAGCCCAGCCGGTTTCATCTTCGCCACCACCGTGCTGAATATAAACCACCGGATATTTTTCGCGGGTATTTTTATCGTAGCCCGGAGGCGTATAAACAAACAGGTGCCTCCAGCTCTTGGTGTATTCCGAATAATAGTATTTCGAACTTAAAGCACCGTGCGGAACATCTTTTATTTCATAAAAATCCACTCCTTCTTCAGAAATATCAATGGCGCTTGTCATTTTTCCGGTTCCGTAAAACGACTGGCTGGCCGGATCGGCAACCGGCACATCATCAATCACCAAAAAGTAATAATGAAAACCGGGAACAATAGGCTCGGTACGAACCGACCAAACACCATCTGCTCCTTTTTCCATGTCGTACTTTTTACCGAGGTCGATCTGCACTTTTTGGGCATTGGGCGCTTTTACCTGAAACACCACCGAGTTATCGGGCATAATGCACGGACACTGGTTGGCGTTGTTATTCGTAGGTGCCGGAATAGAATTTTCGGGCATTTGTGCCGAAACAAAACCAGCCAGCAAACAAAGCACGACCAACAGCTTTGCTCGCCTGAAATCTATTTTATTGAGTATATAGTTCATTCTTCAGTTTTTATTTGAAAAGCAACTGTGCATACTGATGTAAACTGCGCCGCCAGGTTTGCCACTCGTGGGCAGTTTCGGGCGATTCGTAATACACGTAATCGATGCCTTGTTTTTCGAGCATGTTTCGGAAAGCACCAACTGAGCCTGGAAAAGGTTCGGGTTCTTTGGTTCCCAATCCCAGCCAGAAAACTTTTATCTGGTCATTTACTGACTTTCCGTTTTTGAAGGCTCCGTTTAAGAACGTTTCCACATTAATTTCGTCGGAACTGGGGTAATTTGAAGTACCGCTAAAACCGCCGTAATACGCAAACTTATCAAGGTTGTTCATACAAATCCGCATGGTTTGGTTGGCGCCCATCGACAAACCGGCAATAGCCCGGTGTTCCCGATCAGCAATTGTTCGGAAACGTTTATCGATCATTGGAATGATTTCGTTGAGCATCACTTCTTCGAAAACCATTGCCGGACGACCACCCCCTGAAGTTTGAGGCTTATAGGCATAACCATTGTCCATAACAATAATCATGGGCACCGCCTTATTCGCTGTTATCAGGTTATCCAAAATGCGGTTCGCATGTCCTTGTCCGGGCCATCCGGTTTCGTCTTCAAAACTTCCGTGCTGAAGATACAATACAGGATAACGTTTTTCAGGATTTTCAGCATATTCGGCTGGCGTATAAACAAAACAACGGCGAAATGATTGTGTAATTTCAGAGAAATAGGTTTGCTCGCTAACCAAACCGTGCGGCACATCTTTCAGCGCATAAATATTACTATCGTCGGCCGGAATTTCAATACCACTTCCCCAACGGCCGGCACCATAAAAATATTTGGTTCCGGGATCAGGAACGGAAGCGCCATCAACATTTAGCTGGTAGTAATGAAAACCAACATCCTGCGGTTCCGATTCACCGGTCCACACCCCGTTTTCGTCTTTTACCATTTCATATTTTACGCCGCCAATATCGAGCCTCACGTTGTTGGCTTCGGGTGCTGAAATCTGTGCGCGAACCCGTCCCTCAGAATTCACCTGGGGATATTGTTTTCCTGGCTGGTTTACCGACGACGGCTGAAAATCTTCAACCACATCCTGAGCGACACAAATTCCGCTGATAAATAAAGCTGCAATTAAGAATATATTCTTCATACCTTATTCTTTAAAAAGTAGCGGAGCCAGTTGATACAAACTTCTGCGCCAGGTTTGAAACTCGTGAGCAGTGCCTTCCGAAACATAAGAAACCGCATTGTAACCGGCATCTTTTAAAGCCACAACTGCATTTTTAACGCCATCCGGACGTTCTTTGCTACCGCAGCTGATAAATACCAGTTTCAGGTTAGAATGATCTTTAAGATCTTCAGGTGCATAAATACCGCCACTTAGCAAGGCATAATGCGAAAACACTTCCGGTTTGTTTAAAGTGATATCTTTTGTTTCCATACCTCCCATCGAAAGGCCGGCCATAGCGCGGTGAGCCTGATCGGGAATGGTCCGGAAATGCTCGTCAACATAAGGAATCAGTTCATCTACCAAAACGGTTTGAAACGGAGTGATGTCGAAATTGCGTAAGCCGCCAAACTTAATTTCGTTGGTCATGCCATAGGTATTCACAATAATAAACGGATCGATTTTACCTTCGGCAATCAGGTTATCCATAATCAGGTTGGCGCGTCCCTGGTTCATCCACGCGGTTTCGTCTTCACCCCAGCCGTGTTGCAAATACAATACAGGGTAGCGCTCCGACTGATTTTTGTCGTAACCCGGAGGTGTGTAGACAAAAGCCCTGCGCGAGGTTTCTGTACTTGGCGAAGGAAACAGTACCTGTTGAACATGTCCGTGGGGAACATTTTTCAGGGCATAAAAATCCTGGTCGTGTGCCGGAATTTCAATACCACTCTCCCAACGAACCGAACCGTAGTAGTTCAATGCACCCGGATCGTTAAAAACACCACCATCGATGGTTACATGGTAATAATGAAAACCTTCGTCCATTGGTCCGGCAGTGGTTCCCATCCAAACGCCATCGTCGTTTTTTGTAAGCGGAGTTCCGCCTCTTGTTCCACCCAAACCAAGGCTCACCACCACACTTTGTGCTTCGGGCGCTTCAATTCGGAAACGAGCGTATCCCTGCGAGTTTACCATGGGATATTCTTTTCCGGGCTGGTTTAAAACTGAAGGTTTAAAATCTTCTTTTATGGCCGGTTTTTCGCTTTGAGCTACACACAGCGTTAGTGAGAAAACAAAGAACACTATTAGTGTTGAAATATATTTTTTCATGTTTTTTAGATTATATATTACAGTTGATAGTTTACTATTGATTGGCAGAATTAATTCTCAAGCCATTGGTTCACAGCTTGACTTCGCTCACTGTGACAGTCAGGCTGAGCGAAGTCGAAGTCTGGTTTTTAGCTTTTCTTTACTAATTCTACCAGCATGTTTTTAGTTTTTGAATAATAAAGGTGCAAACTGATAAAGGCTGCGGCGCCAGCTTTGCCATTCGTGGGCAGTTTCGGGCGACACATAAAAATGGGTGTTCATACCGGCCTTTTTAAGTGCTTCGGTATTTTCTTTTGGATCTCCCCATGGTCCGGGGCGCGGATTTTCAATCTCTCGGCTTCCGTAGCTAACGAAAAGCAGTTTTACTTTTTCCTTAAAATCAGGATTTTGCTCAACGTCTTCCATGGTGATGCTGCCACCGCTAAACATTCCCACATGCGAAAACACATCGGGATTGGCCAGCGTTATCACACGTGTTTGCATACCACCCATCGACAATCCGGCCATGGCACGGTTTTCGGCATCAGCCAGGGTACGGTATTTTCCATCAATCATCGGAATAATATCTTTCAGCAAGGTATTCATAAAACCATCGGCCCAACCTTCGGGTGGCCATGTGCGCGGGCGCTCGCCACCTTCGCGGTTACGCGGTGGCCTTGGCATTGCCCAGTTTCCGTTGTCCATAACAATGATAAACGGAACGGTTTTTCCTTCGGCAATCAGGTTGTCCATTATCAAACCTGCGTGTCCCTGGCTCGACCAGCCTGTTTCGTTTTCGCCACCACCATGTTGCAGATACAACACCGGATAGCGTTTTTCAGGATTTTCGTCGTAACCCGGAGGCGTGTAAACAAAACACCTGCGCATGGTATTGTTGCTTTCCGAGAAATACTGTAGCTCGCGTACCTCGCCGTGCGGAACATTTTTCAAGGCATAAAACTCCTGGTCGTGAGCAGGAATTTCAATACCACTTCCCCATCGGCTTGCGCCGTAAAAATACAAGCTGTTTGGATCGGGAACAGCGGCTCCGTCAACCCAAAGCTGGTAGTAGTGAAAACCTTCGTCTTGTGGTGCCGATTCGCCGGTCCACACACCGTTTTCATCTTTTACCAAATCGTATTTTACTGCGCTGATATCAAGTTGCACTTTCTCAGCTTCAGGCGCAGAAATTTGAACGCGTACCCGTCCTTCGGAATTTACCATGGGATATTCCTTTCCGGGCTGATTTACGGAAGAGGGTTTAAAATCCTCAACTACTGTTTGTTCTGCTGTTTGCGCCATGGCAATTACAGCAGAGAAGGCCAGTAATACCGTTAAAATAAAAGAATATCGTTTCATAAACTTAGTTTTGAAGTTTTAAATGGTTTTAGTTTTTAAATACCAGTTGAGCAAACTGATAAAGGCTGCGACGCCAAGAGTGCCATTCGTGTGCAGTTCCGGGCGACACATAAAAATGGGTGTTCATACCGGCCTTTTTAAGTGCTTCGGTATTTTCCTTTGGATCTCCCCATGGTCCGGGGCGCGGATTTTCAATCTCGCGGCTTCCGTAGCTGACGAAAAGCAATTCTACTTTTTCCTTAAAATCAGGATGTTGCTCAATGTCGGCCATGGTGATGCTGCCACCGCTAAACATTCCCACATGCGAAAACACATCGGGATTGGCCAGCGCTATTACACGTGTCTGCATTCCACCCATCGACAATCCGGCCATGGCACGGTTTTCGGCATCAGCCAGGGTACGGTATTTTCCATCAATCATCGGAATAATATCTTTCAGCAAGGTATTCATAAAACCATCGGCCCAACCTTCGGGTGGCCATGTGCGCGGGCGCTCGCCACCTTCGCGGTTACGCGGTGGCCTTGGCATTGCCCAGTTTCCGTTGTCCATAACAATGATAAACGAAACGGCTTTTCCTTCGGCAATCAGGTTGTCCATTATCAACCCTGCATGCCCCTGGCTCGACCAGCCTGTTTCGTTTTCGCCACCACCATGTTGCAGGTACAACACCGGATAGCGTTTTTCAGGATTTTCGTCGTAACCCGGAGGCGTGTAAACAAAACACCTGCGCATGGTATTGTTGCTTTCAGAGAAATACTGTAGCTCACGAACTTCTCCATGCGGAACATTTTTCAAGGCATAAAACTCCTGGTCGTGCGCCGGAATTTCAATACCACTTCCCCATCGGCTGGCTCCGTAAAAATACAAGCTGTTTGGATCGGGAACAGCGGCTCCGTCAACCCAAAGCTGGTAGTAGTGAAAACCTTCGTCTTGTGGTGCCGATTCGCCGGTCCACACTCCGTTTTCATCTTTTACCAAATCGTATTTCACTGCGCTGATATCAAGTTGCACTTTTTCAGCTTCAGGCGCAGAAATTTGAACGCGTACCCGTCCTTCGGAATTTACCATGGGGTACTCCTTTCCGGGCTGATTTACTGACGAGGGTTTAAAATCCTCCACTACTTCTGATGACGATTGTGCGAAACAAATTCCGCTGGCCATCAAAAGAATAACGAATATTTTTAAAAATTTAGACATCATAATTTGTTTGTTGAAAGTTTATTTTTACTGTTTTAGTCCACTGTTTGTAATCCGGAAATAATCGAAAGCCACGTCAAACGGCGAATCCGGTTTCGTTGTGTCGGAATCAAACCAGAACGTACTTTTCATATAGCCGGTAATAATCCCGTCGCCTACCATTAAACCTGCTTTTATGTCTTTTAATGCCAAATCTGCCGTTCCCAGGATTTCGAAATTTTCGCCATCCAACGAGTACGAAGCAGTATAAATGCTTCCTTTTTTATCAAGTTTAATTACCAAGGCCTGGTCGCCGGTGATTTCGGTTTTCAAATTGAAAGAAGCCAGCGATTTTGCAATCCCGTTTTCTTCCATCATCAAATCGATGGTTCCGGGTTGCGGTTCTCTTTGCCGTGTGGTTTTTATTACCGCACGGAACATGAGTTTCACAAAATTATCATCGTCCTGATAGGCCAGAATCCCTGTATTTTCAGGTTGAGAAGGCATCCGTGAAGCCGTCAGTTTTGTTTCCACTGTCCAGTCGTTATTGGCGCTTTGCAGCAGAATGTTTTTGGCATTGTTGGTACCTTCTGAAACATCGCCAACTTCGCTGGTAATGGTCAGGCTGCCATCGTTTGCCGAAAAGCTGTGTGTTGCAGCATTTTCCCTGATCCAATGCCACTGACTTCCAACAGCGCCATTAAACTCGTCGCTTACGGCTTCCACATCAAAATTGAAATAGTACGTGTTGGTTTCGAGTGTGATGTTGTCGATAAATTTCACCACTGCAGTTCCGGGAATTTGTTTTGCCTGCTGAATATCAACAGTAATTCCGTTCCCAGCGGCAGTTGCTTCCAATTCAGGCACTTTGGTTTTATCTTTAAGCAGATAACTGTAAGCTTTTACTTCTTTATCGAAGCTTTCGATGGGCTTGCCGTTTACCAAAATTGATTTCGGGTTGAGGTCGGGCATTACTTTTACAGGAAAGCTGCTTGATTCGGTTACCCCGTCAACAGTTACATAAGCAAATACCGATGCAACACCTACTCCGGTAGCGGTAACTTTGCCGGTTTCATCCACGCTTACCACAGCCGGATTATTGCTTTTGTATTCAATTTCAGCTTTCGAAATATCGTAAAAACTATCGTCCGACATAGCAGCGGTCACACTCGTTTGTGCTGTATTTCCGGGGCGCAGGATAACCTTGTCGCTTTCTGCAACTACGGTTGTTAACACCGGTTTGTACTCGCCGCTCATAATCGTCTCCAGTTCGGCTTTTATGTCTTTTGACGATGCCCCGATTTCGAAAATATAACGTCCCTGGTCGAAGGTAATTTTACCGGCTTCGGCATCCCAAAACCAAAGGTCGTCGCAATCGATATCAATCGAAACACGTTTTGTCTGCCCTGCCGGAATGGTTACGCGTTTAAATCCTTTCAGACGTTTTATCGGGCGCTCCAATTCTGCCGGACTGTCGGGTGTTTTAACATATACCTGCACCACTTCGTCTCCGTCAACCGCGCCTGTGTTTTTCACATCAACACTTACGGTAACCTTATCGTGAGGCGTTAGCCTTGTTTTGCTGATACTGAACCGTTTGTATTCGAAAGTGGTGTACGACAATCCATAACCAAATTCATACGAAACCGGTTTATCAAAATACCAGTAAGTTCTTCCGTTCGAGCCATCGCCACGCAAGGTGTAGTCGTTAAATCCGGGCAAGTCGTTTAACGATTTATGCCAGGTAACATTCAATTTTCCACCGGGATTTACATCGCCAAATAAAATGCGCGCCATCGCGGTTCCCTGTGCCTGCCCGTTGTAGCCGGTCCAGACAATTGCGGGAATATTCGGGTTGTTTTTAAACTGCTCCACTTCTACCATTCCCATGGTTTGCATCACCACAATGGTGTTTGGATTTTCGGCAGCCACAGCATCGATGAGTTTATTCTGATTTCCGGGTAATGTAATGGCAAAGCGGTCAGATTCTTCGCGGCCGGTAGTTTGATCGGTTCCCACAAAAACCAGCACCACATCGGCAGTAGCAGCCATTTCAAGTGTTTCCTGATCGGTTGCAGGACTTTCGGCTTCGCGGTAAACCAGTACCAGCGTTTGCGGCCCTGAAATTCCCAGCGTATTGATTTTTACCGCCACATTTTGCGGACGGGAAAATCCCCGGAATCCACCGCTTTGCTGAACGGCCTCAATTTTTTGCGTTGCCAGAATATTTCCGGTTGCCGAGCTAACACGCACTTCAAGCAAACCACCGTTTCCGGAGGCAGCCACGTTAAAGCGGATGGAATCGACGTCGGTAATATCCACATTGTCGTAAGCTGTCCAGTCGCCATCTTTTACACCGCGAATTGAGGTTCGTCCAAAACGTGCAGCCACAATTAATCCAGGTGCCGAATCATCATATTTTGTAGCATCGAATTCGGCCACTACTTCGCCGTTTCGTACGGTGGAGAAACTGTTCATGGTCAGAAAATCGGTATTTCTATCCGTATTTCCCGTTGATGCAGAAACCACTTCAATGTCGAGGTTATGTTCTTTAATATAATTCTGAATACCTAAAAGCGGCGAGATGCTTAAATGAGGTTCAATTGGCCCCGAGTAATCTCCAAGTTCCACCTTATCGGCCTGTGGCCCCAGTACCGCAATTTTTTTGATGTGTTTGGTATTAAGCGGCAATGCTTTTTCGGCAGGTTTAACCGTTACCTCATTTTTTAGCAGAACCGGTGTTTTTGTAGCTATTTCAATGGCCAGATCGTTGTGCGAAGGATCATTTACAATATCCGGTTTTATACCTGCGTACGGTACAATTTCTGCGGGGTCAAACTCGCCCAAACGCATTCTGGTGGTAAATATATTAATCAGTGCTTTATCGATATCGGCTTGAGCAAGCATACCTTTTTCCAAAGCATTCAAAGCATGGTTTTGATACACACCACCACAGTCGGTGTCAACTCCGGCTTTTAAACCCAGCGCCGCTGCTTCTTCGTAACTTTCAGTAAAATGATGGCCGCGAACGATATCGTCGATTGCACCGCAGTCGCCTGTAACGTATCCGTCCATTCCGTAGGTTTTTCGCGCTATCGTATCTACCAAGAATTTACTAGCCGACATGGGAACGCCGTTAACAGCGCCATAAGCGGTCATTATCGAAGGTAAATTGTAGTCTCGAATTAGCGTCCGGTAAGGAAGCAGGTAAAACTCGCGCATATCGCGGTCGTCCATATCCGAGCTGCCTGAATGCCGGTTAAACTCAGTATTATTGGCAAAATAATGTTTTCCGCATGGTACCGTTTTCAGGTATGTGGGGTCGTCGCCCATTAAACCCTGAATAAATCCTTTTCCGATTTCAGAAACCAGAAACGGATCTTCGCCAAAAGTTTCGGCAGTTCTTCCCCAACGCGGGTCACGGGCCGGTTCAATTACCGGCGACCAGTAAGTCAGCGTAAAAATCAGGTCGTGGTTAAACCCACGCGCCTCGTCGGAAATTACTTTTGTTTCGCGTTTAATCAGCTCCGGATCCCAGGTTGAGCCCACGGCTACACTATTTGGAAACGAAGTGGCTGTCATTCCGCTGTTGTTGTTCCGTCCCATTATTCCATGCAGTGCTTCGCCCCACACATCGTAATGGTTTACGCCGAGCCGCGGAATCGGTGGCATGGTATTTCCCAACTGACTTTGTTTTTCTTCGGGAGTCATCCGCGAAACAAGGTCGATGGCCCGCTCTTTAAACGAGTAAGCCGTGTTGAGATAAATCGGTTGTTTTGCCATTTGGCTTTGTGGAATAAAAGCCAGTGCAAACAACGAAAATAGGATTAAAATGAGGATTGAGTATTGTCTGAAATTCATAATTATTGCTAAAAAATTATTTAAAGGGTATTTTGAAATCGGGTCCAGAAGTTTCTGTTTTACTGATCACTTTCAAGTAAAAGCGACAGCATTTTTTCGCCATAGCGTTTCCCTAACATGCGGTAACCTTCGGCGGTAAAGTGCAGGCCATCGCCACGTTGCGGGCATCCAACCGAAGGGATTACATACGCATTTGGAATTACATCGGGTAGCGTGGCAATAATTTTATTCATACTTGCACACTGTCCATTCTGATCATCGCCAACCACTTCACCGGCCAGCAAAGGCACATTGTCGGCCTGAAGCCCCAAATCGGCAACAAGGTTTTCGTAGACAATTTTAACTTTCTCAGTCCATAATGAATCGCCGGTATTCGATTCGCCCTGATGTAACAAAATACCTGTAATTACACCATCTTTTTGAGCCAGTTTTGCCATTTCAACCAGACGGGCATAAGGATCGTTCTCGTAAGGTTTTAACATGCCCTTCATCCAAAATGGAGCAGTTTCCACATACGATTCGCAACTATCCTTGTCGAACAATTCAATTTTACAACCGCCAACGGCAACATTAATTACACCAACCTTGATATGTTTTGGCAGATTTTCGACAAGTGTTCTGCCAAAATAATCGGCAGGCGTTAAACCTGTTTTGCAACGGCATAAAGGCGGTACAGCCGTGTACCAGCTTCCTTTTGTTCTGCCCAGTTCGGAGCAATCGATGGTAGACATTACCTGAAAACGGGGATTTACATCAACAGTATCCTGCGCTTCGATACGTGCATTTCCTTCCATATTCGACTGCCCGAAGCAGAGATAAATATGAAAATTAGGATCCTGCGAAAATCCATTTAACTGAACTACCAATAGAGCAGCCAGTATAAGCGTGTAAGTTTTAAGTATCATTGTTTTACAGTATTTTGATTTAGTTTTAATATTCGAATTTATTGCTATTCTGAAATCTGATCGCTGACTCTGAAATAGTCAAAATCTACGTATCCTCCTGTATTCTTCGTGGCATAGTTAAACAGCCCAAAACGATAGCCCATAAAATGCTCCATTAAAGTATATTCCATTTTTAGCGGGTCGCCAATTGCTGTCCATGTTTTTCCGTCGAGGCTGTAATAAAACCGGGCAATATCTTTTCTGTCGCGGTAGTCGCAGTCGATTTTAAAATACACTTCATCTTTGGTGAGTGGAAGACTTTCCATTTCAACCGGGGTATCGGTTTCGTTGCTGATCATGTAAATGAATTTCTCGCCACCGGTCATTTTTACACCCACTTGTCCGTATTTTCTTTGCAAGGCACACAATCCGGCATAATCGCCATCTTTCATTTCTGAGGCATCCATTAATGTATTGGCCGAACTTACCGGCCCAAAAGTTCGCTGAGTAAGGGTGTTCCGGGCATATACAAAGCTATCGTCAACACGCCCGGTGGTAAGCCGTAAATAACCTTTGCGGTCGCGTACCGACCAAAGCTCATTCACTGGGTTGTGATTCCACTGCCAAACCAGCGGCAAATCTGGATCATTCTTTTTGCGGGTAAATTCATCGGAGTTTACAATTCCGGGAATCAAACCTTTGCTTGCCGGTAAATCCAGTTCATCGGGAACTTTTCCATCAACACCCAAAACAGGCCATCCATCTTCCCATTTTACAGGCACTAAGTACGGAATGCGGCCTACCGAACCATTATCGCGGAAAAGAAAAGAGAACCATTTCCCATCCGGAGTATCAATTATTCCGCCCTGCGCAACACCTTTATCCTGCAATGCCAGGCGGCCTTCCCACGGGCCATTTATATTATCGGCCCGGTGAATAACAACCGAACGCATGCTCCCGCGCGGCCAGGTAATGTTGAACAGGTAATATTTTCCATTTACCTTAAAAAGTTGCGAACCTTCTGCGGGAAGCATGATATTCTTTCCTGCCGGAGCACTCGCATTTTCAATCAGTACTTTTTCGGTTCCTTCCTTAACTCCTGAAAAATCGGGTTCCAGTTCGGCAATCATTAGTTTTCCGGCACCCCAAATCATATAAATTTTGCCATCGTCGTCGAAAAACAAGGTATTGTCGTGTAAACTTGGAGAAAATTCGTGTCGTTTCCATTCACCTTTTTCAATATCTTTTGTTGAGAAAACATATGTTTTACCGGTTGTGCTCGAAAAGGTTGACACATAATACCTATTATTGTGGGAACGGATACAGCTTGCCCACGATCCTTTTCCATAAGCACGTTTTTCATTATCCAGGTTAAGCGGATCAATGTCTGCCAGTGTGTCGTGTGCGTAGCTCACCATTTCCCAGTTTACCAGATCCTTCGATTTCATAATCGGTACTCCCGGCGCCATGTGCATGGTGGTACTACTCATGTAGTAATTATCGCCAACGCGAATCATCGAAACATCAGGGACATCGGCATAGATAATGGGATTAGTGGCTTTTTGTGCTTGTACCACACCAAATTGAAAGGCCGACAGTACTAGAATCAGTAGAATAGTGGTGTATTTTTTCATGATCTTACAATTTAATTCTCGATAATATCTTTCTTGTTATTTCGGTTCAGCCTGTATTAGGCGAATCTCATAGACGGCTCCAGCCGTACTTCCGGGAAGTGCTTCAAATTTTATTCGTACATTGTTTTTGCCCTCAACCATCGAATTGGGGATTTTATACACAACATCCTGAAAGGCGGAGATCTCCCAACGCCCGGTATTGTCTTCAGTTACCAGTTTTTCGTCGTCGATATAGATATTGAATTTGCGGCCTCCCCACTCTGCTCCCCAGTAACGCACGAACAAACTCAGGTTCGTTTCGGAGTTGGTAGCAAAATCGTAACTAAAATAACCACCACCAAAAGCCTCGCGGTAGAATTGGTTTTGGTTATTTCCCGATCTCGATCTTTCCTGTTGCATGTCATGATCGGTTTCAGGCTGTTGTTCGCCGGTAGCGACATAATCAACAGTTCGTTTTTCGATGGCCAGCATTGCCTGTTCGTTGGCTGCAAGCGAATCCACATAAGCCTGATAGCCATCGTTGGTTAAAGCCAGCCAATACATCATGTATCTTGAATCGTGAATCTGGCTAAACGGTTCAAGCGTCAAATCCATCGGGTTCACCATCTTCACATTTAGCTTAAAATGAAGCGGATTCCCTTTAACCGGCTCCAGTTTGTCACCCAGATTCTCCATATCGTTTTCCACCAGAATAGGTGCCTTATCCACCGGTAAATATTCGCCACTTGAGTATTGTCCCCAGCGACCATCGCCAGCAATCAATCCTCTCAAATCTTCGGTTCCGGTTTTTGCTCCCAGTAAAATTGGCCCGTGCATAAAAGCTACGTATTCGGGCACGTTGGGTAAATGTTCGATGGTACTTTGCATGGGCAATTCAATTTCTGCTTCATCGCCTTTTTTCCAAGTTCGCTGGATAGTAATGTATGATGAAGGTTGAGCATCATATTCAAGCACTTCGCCATTAACTTTAATTTTTAGTGCTCCTTCTTTTACCCAAGCCGGATACCTTACTTTTAGGTTGAAGGCTGATGCGCCTTTTGTAATGGTAAGTTTGGTTTGCTCTGCATAAGGGAAAGTTGTTTCCTGTTTTAGCTGAATACCTTTTTCTTTCCAGTTAAGTTCGGAAGCCACAAACAAATTCAGGTACAAATCGTCATCAGCATGCGCATAAATAAAACGATTGTACTGCCCGTGGTTTTCCATTCCGGTGCCTACACAACACCACATAGCCTCGTTTGGTGCCGAATACACCCGGTAATGACGAGGGCGCGCCGGAGTAAAATACACATAACCGCCGTGCCCGGGGTGTTGTGTGGAAAGAATATGGTTGAACATAGTACGTTCGTAATAATCAGCATATTTGGCCTCGGGATAAACACGGAATAAATCTTCGGTAAGTTTGAGCATGTTATACGAGTTACAGGACTCAGGCCCGTCGTTTACATGTACAAAATCGATACACGAAGTTTCGCTTGGAAAGTGCTCGCGGCGGCTGTTTCCGCCAAATGCCAGCGACCGGTTTTGGGTAATAGTTTCCCATGAAAAGCGTGCCGCCTCCAGGTATTGTTCATTATCATCTAGCTCGGCTATACGCCCGAAACCAATAAATTTTGGGATCTGCGTATTTGCATGGTGATTATCAAGATTATCGATATCTTTTGATAAAGGCTCCAAAAATTCATTATGTGAATAGCGTTTTGCTGCATTCAGGTATTTTTCATCGCCGGTAATCTGGTAGGCATCGGCGTAAACTTCGTTCATTCCTCCATGCTCCATGCCCAGCATTGTTTCCATTTGCTCGTCCGACAAATCTGCAGTAAGATCAATTCCCCAGTCGCAGAAATTCAGAAACATATCTTTCGCGATTTCGCTTTCGCCATAAAGCCAGGCATCGCGCAAGCCTGCATACATTTTATGCAGGTTGTAAAAGGGAGCCCACGATCCAAAATAAATTCCAAAATCACCTTTTTTGAATGTTGACCAAAGCTTAGCACTATTCGGGAAACCGCCGGCATAACCAACTCCCCATTCGGGATTATTTATGGCATTGGCTTCCTGGCATTCTTTTAGTTCTTTCAGCATATAATCCATTCGGCGCTTACACTCGTTATTGCCTGTTGCGGCGTAGTTCATTGCCATAGCCGAGAGATAATGTCCGCCAACATGGCCATCCAATCCGTCCCAGTTCGGATAGGTTGGCTTACGGGGTTTCAAACCTGCTTCTTTGCGGTACGGTGCCAAAAAACGATCTGCATCGTATTGAAGCAAAACTTCAATATTCAAATCGCGTGCTTTTTTAAACGGGCCATCCAGCAGCTTAACGTCACCTAAAGGAAATTCGTTTGAATATAATTTGGACTGAGCTTTTGAATACTTGCTTGTACCAAGTACAAAAGAAGCCATAAGAATCAGGTAAATCAGTTTATTCATGCTAATACGTTTTACTGGTCTAAATTTTATGTCTACGCTATTTTAGCCAGACCAAGCTGTTTTACAAAACCTTGTAAACGCCAATAATCACATAAGGCGCTTCATTGGGTTTTAACTGAGGCATTTCAAGTGTTCCTAAAAATATAGCGTGGTTTAAATATTCGTATGAACTTTCTATTGGCGCTTCAATATCGATTACCGATTTCACATAAAAGCCACCTTCCTCTCCTTGTGCAGGAGCATGCATTAATGCTTTGTTTAAAATTTGCAGTACTGTTCCATCATCTGTTTTCATCAAATAACGGGCATACAGTTCGGTATCGCCATCGGGACGCACCAATTGCCAGTCTTCACCACCGGGCAGAACTTCGCCCTTTATTTTTGGTCCGCTAAATGTGCCACCGGTAATCGGAATCACCCGACGTGTTCCGCGTTTACTTTTGCCAACATTTATCATCGTACCAATTTTTACATTGGCTTTCCACATCAGTTCGGTTTTAAAATCACGGTAAATGTCTTCGCTGTTTTCAGGATTACTGTTCTGGGAAAAACCATGTACAGCAATGACAAGCAGCAACGCGAGGGTTACTGTTCCTAATGCATTCTTATAAAAGTTAAAGTTCATAAGCTAATGTTTTAATTGTTTCCAACCACAACAACTTTTTTTCTTCCTACAATGTAAATCCCTTCTTTGAGCCCTTTTGTTGCCTGCAATCTTTTCACTTGCAAGCGTATTCTTGCACCGGTGATGGTATAAACATCCACAAATTCGGATTCTGAATCAACCGGGAAAAGATCATCTATTCCGGTAGGCTTTGCGTAATTTTCGTCGTTGGTAAGGTATACATCATCGATGATTAACGGGCAACCACCGGATGACCAGAAACCAACATAATAAATATGTGAGGGATCCATTTTGGTAGTTGTTCCGTCCTTGTACATATCATTGAGTGAAACCACCACCTGATCTTCGTTGCCAACATCATAAACTCCAGGTGTTGTCCAGTAACTGTTTTCGTCGTATAAACGGAATGAAAACCCACAGGCATTTGTATTTCCCAGTTTCACCACCAGGTATTTATAGTTTGAAAGATCAACACCGTTACTGTAATACCAGCCACCAAAACCATATTGGCCGGTAATGAGTGTACCGCTTGTTTCATCAAAGGATCCGTCTTCCCAAATATCAGGATTAAACACTTCGTTGGTTAACGGGAATGTGCTGGCATTAACCTGTACAGTTGCCTGCATTTTGTTTCCGCCCGGTCCGGTGTAAGAAATTACAATACTGGCTTCACCGTCCTTAAGCGCATGAATCCGGCCCCTTAACACCTGTATAATTTCGGGCTTGTCAATCGAATATTCTGCAAGCGAGCTGATATTCTCCGTGTGTCCGTCAGCAAAAACAGCGCTTACAGTTAAACTGGTGGAACTGCTTGTCATAACTGATAAGGCCTCACCATTTTCCACAATCAGATCAGTAAGTGATAAATAATCAGTTGATGCCCCTTCAAGATTGTACTCCTGTTTGTAGTCCTTAAACCATTGGTAAATGGGCCACGGACAAGCTTCAGGATCGTTCAAAAACGAATATTCTTCGCCGGCTGCCGGAGCAATGCCTGTAAAATCGGCCAACAGATCGGGGCTGGTAAAAAGCAACCAGCTTACATTGCCACATTCATCGGTAATTTTTTTAAAGTTGGCACCAAAACCTTCACCGCCCGCAGTGCCGGTGATGTCTTTTCCCCATGACGATTCATATTTCTCAGGTGCCCAGTCCATTTCGGTTACCATTATTGGCGCAAAGTCGGCCACAGGCTGAACCTGTTCGTTCCATCCTCTTTGGAAAGGCTCGTATCCGTTTCCGCTGTTAAACCAGCCCGGGTACACATGAACCGCATAGCCAATATTATCGCCTTCGATTGGATTAAGCGCATAACCTGAATATTGCGACTGATAACCCAGACCCGGTATCCAGAGAATATTATCGGCACTGGCTCTAATGGTATCAACAATGGCCTGAAAATAGGTTTTCAGATTATCAAAATGCCCCTGCGTTCCTGACCCGTATGTTCCATCGGTGCCCAGTATATGAATCGGCTCGTTGGCCAACTCGAACATGATGTTCGGATTATTTTTCAACTTAGGATGTTGTGCTACAATATCCCACACTTTCAGCAGGTATTCCTGGTAAACGCCACCAATTTCAATGTCTTCGGGAGCAACCCCGGCGGGCGCATAACCACATACAAACCTTTTGAAACCGCATACTCGGCCATGGGAACAAAAACCTCATCGAGGTATTTTACAAAACGGGTTTCGCTAAAACATTCTTCGCCTTCATACCGTCCCGTACAACCGGGAGTATTGCTCCAGTATGGATCCATGTGTAAACGAACAAAGTTCATTTCCCAACCGGCGGTTAAAATATCGTCGATAATTTGCTGATTGTAAGTTAAGCACGCCTGTACATCGTAGTTGTTCCATTGCGTATTTTGCTCGTTAAACCAGGGCGAATAGGTTTGTGCAAATCCATGCAGATTTACAATATGCCCGGTAGAATCTTTCAAATAACGTCCTTCTACATGAAGTTTTGGCATAGGCATTCCCTCCCATGCCAATAGATGCTTAACCGGAAAAATAATCATCAACACCACGCTCCACACTAAAATCTTCTTCATCTTTATATCCTCAGTCTGTTTTTGCTTCGTTTTATTTTGCCAGGTCCCTTATTTTAATTGCCACCAATCAAAATTGAATAAGTCTTTGTCTTCTCCCTTGAAAACCAGGTAAACATCGTGAACACCTTTGGCCTCCTTTATTTTGGTTGAAAGTGTTTTCCAGTTCTGTTCTCCTCCGGTGCCTGTAACAGAAAGAACTCCTAATAATTCACCGTCTTTTTCATCGATACGAATTTCGATACTTCCTGATTTTGCGGTAGCAACATTTGCGGCAAACTTCTTAGCTCCTTTGCCCAAATCAACGCTTCGTATTTTTATAAAATCGTTGTTATCGATATTGCTTACATAAACTCCAACCTTTTCATCCGATTTTGTTTTCAGTCCTTCCGACCAGGCAATGGTTTCTGCTTCAACACGTTTAAACGGATTCAGATTTTCAACACTTGTAGTTACGCCTTCCTTTGTAGGTTTAATTACAGGAATGGTCCCGTTGGGATTGTATTCAAACTGTTCCACACAAGTTGATCGTTTAAATCCTTCGCCACCCGATAATTCCTGGCTGTGATAGAAAAAATAAGAGTTTCCTTTAAAGTCAATAATTCCTGAATGGTTTGTAAAAGCCAGGTGTGGCGCTCTTTCCATAACAAATCCTTTGTAGGACCATGGTCCTTCAGGCGATATTGAAGTTGAGTAGGCAATGTACTCGGGAATACCGGCAGCGGCATAAACCATGTAGTACAGATTATTGCGTTTGTAAAACCAGGGGCCTTCGGTATAAGAAGGACCGGGTTTACCATCGCGACCGTTGTGCGAACCAAAAGCTTCTGTATTCATTTCTGTTGAAACAACTCCGTTTTGCCCGATACTATGGTCGTATGAAATCATATCTTCGTTTAACTTCACGTACCACAACTTTGGGTTTCCCCAGTACAAATACGCCTGACCATCATCGTCGACATACACGGTAGGATCAATGTCCTGCCAGATGTGATCTGTTTCGATCAAACGTTTTCCGAGCGGGTCGGTAAACGGACCGGTTGGAGAATCGGCAACCAATACCGAAACGCCTTCTCCGTGTATAGGAACATAGAGGTAAAATTTTCCGTTTCGCTCGATGCACTGTGGTGCCCATGCGCCATTTGTTTTATCGAGCCACGCAAAACTTTTCAGCGAAGCCACTGCACCATGATCGGTCCAGTTCACCATATCAGTTGACGAGTAACAACGCCAGTCGTACATGGTAAAAAAGTTATTTACTGTTGAATCCTCGTCGTGACTCGTATAAAGATATACCGTACCGTCGTATACCATTGGTGCCGGATCGGCAGTGTAATAAGTTTGAATTATGGGGTTTTGTGCGTAGCCCACCGTTGCGAGAAACAATGCGATGAATAAAACCAGGCTAAATTTTGTTTTCATTTTATTGTTATTAAAAATAAAACTGGTGCTCTCTATACTATTCCGGCGATGAGCCAAACATCAGCTTTGGCCCAACACCGGAACTATATAGTAATCCAAATTAATGATCCTATTCAGGTAGCGCATCGTTGGCTGAAGTTGCATACAGTCCCAGTAAACAACCTGTAAAACCACCTGCTACATCCGTAGAAAGAATATCGCCTGAAACTGTTCCTCCAAGGTTTACAAAATCGGCATCATCAACAGCATAAGAAAACTCATACTTATCTCCTTTTGCCGAAACCTGCAAACGCACCGGCTTGCTGATATCGATTTTTGTGCTGGCAATTACTTTTGAGTCCATTTCGCCACGGAAACGTCGTTTAAAATTGCGTTGTAAAACCAATACATAGTCATCGCCTTTTTTGGTAACACCAAATACATAGTTTGCATTTTCACTTTGCAGTGCCACAATTCCTGCCAGATCTTTCTCTGATTCCGGCGTATAATCCAGGGTAGCAGCATACGAAAAGCTGTTATGCATTTGACGATAAAACAATGTTGACGTTGGTTTTACTTCTTTTACATTGGCTTCAAATGGATTTATCTGAATACCTCCTTTTGTTTTTTGAATGAAAGCTTCACGTGGTCCGCGCAGGCCAATCCAGCGCTTATCCAAATCTTCAGACGAAAAATCTTCGTTATAAGTAAAGTTTCCATTTGGGAAAAAGCCATACTTACCTGTTTTATTCTCTACACCTTTAGGCATATCAATTTTTGGTTCCATTGGAACAAGTCCGTTAACAAACACCGGGAATTCTCCCGACCAGTCGACCGGCAAAATAAAGGTTTCGCGGCCGGTATTTACGCGTTGCTCTTCGTTCGGACGAACTGCCAGAAAAACACCGTACCACTCACCGTTTGGTCCTTCAATAATATCGGCATGACCTGCCCAATCCACTTTATTTTCTCTTTCTTTTGGAAAGTGTCGCTGTGTTAAAATCGGATTGCTTGGAGCCGGAATAAATGGTCCGGTTGGGCTGTCGCTTTTAAAAATAACTTCGCTGTGCCAGCCGCCTGTTCCACCTTCGGCACAAATCAGGTAGTATTTTCCATCTTTTTTGTACAGGTGTGGTGCCTCAATCCAGATTGGTTTTTTCGACAAATCAACACCACCGTCTACTATTACTTTATCGGTTCCGGGAATTACATTGTCTTTCTCCAGATCGTATTCCCATATTTTAATGACACGGTGCCCGTTGTACAACTCTTTTCCGCGCTCCGGAGCATCATTGTGTACCACATAAGCTTTTCCGTCATCATCGAAAAAAATGGAAGGATCGATTCCTCCAAAACTTACTTTAATGGGATCGCCCCATCCTTTTTTGGGATCTTTCGTTTTAACGACAATATTGTTCAAACCGCCGGTAAATGCGGTGGTAATCATGTAAAAAGTATCGTTATACGGGTTGTAAGTAATCCCGGGAGCATAAACACCTGCACTAATGCCACAATCGTGTGTGTCGAATGTTTCGGGATTATCAAGTACGCCTCCCAGATCGGTCCAGTTTACCAGGTCTTTTGAATGAAAAATGGGAACTCCGGGGAACATGGCAAACGATGAACAAACCAGATAATAATCATCGCCTTTGCGGGTAATTGCCGGATCGGGGTAACAGCCTTGCAAAATAGGGCTGTAAAATTCGCCATCTTCAAGCGGGTAGTTTTTATACACATCATCATCGCCCTGATAGACAAAGTTGGAGAACACAGGAGCTTTGAAACTAGCGCTTTTTTTTGTTGGCTGAGCACCACTTGCAACAATAGCAAACAACATAGCTAAAACGGTTAGCTGAGAAGTTAAATTGATTTTAAAAACTTTTTTCTTCATGTTAATAGATATATTTATTTTACTTTTCTTTTCGGTTAATTTTATGCTGCAAACAGATCTGACTATTTAAAAAGCAACTGGGCATAATTGTACAAGCTATCCTTCCATACTTTAAAATCGTGGTGTCCTTTAGGAATCACGTAGTAATAATGGTCAATGTCGTTTTCGTTCATATAATCGTGTGTTCTTTTGCTAAAACTGAACAGCCCGTCTTTATCACCACACGAAATAAACAGCAGGTTCAATTGCTTTTTGGCTTCTTCAGGATTAGGAACCAACTCTTCGGGGCTTTTGGTATTTGGTGCCGACGAAAATCCGCCTACCGAGGCAAACACATCCAGATTTCCCAATCCAAAATTTAGCGACTGTCCGCCTCCCATCGACAATCCACCAATGGCGCGGTGTTCGCGATCTGCTATAACAGGGTATTTACTTTCTATGAATGGAATCAAATCATTCAATAAATCATTTTCAAAATTTGCAAATGCTTCAACTTTTTCGGGTCTGTATATATTACCTGTGGCACGGTCATCTTTCATTGCACGACCGTTAGGCAGAACCACAATCATTGGCTCCACTTTTCCTTTGGCATACAGGTTGTCTAATATAATCTCAGGATGACCGCCATTTAACCATTCATATTCATCGCCGCCAATTCCGTGCAAAAGATAAAGAACCGGGTATTTTCTATCGGCAGAATAGCCGGGAGGTGTATAAACAAGTGTGGTTCGTTCAGCACCTACAGTTTTAGAGGTGTATACCACTGTGTCTATTTTTCCATGCGGAATTGAATTACGCAATACGTCAAATCCGGCTGGAGCTTCCCCAACCTGAGCATGTACTCCAAAATTGAGAATGATTACAAGAATTGGAAGTAATAAGCGTGTGATTTTTTTCATATTTTTATTATGCTTTATTGATTTAGTCTATTCTTTCCAGTTTTCCCTTTTTATTTAAGTACTATCCAGACAGTAGCAAAGCGACTAACTGCACGAACAGAGACTAGTAGCTGCATAGTAGTTTTAAGTTGAAGTATACCGCTTATCTGTTTGCCCTAATACGCATGGCTTATTACAGTCTAATGGTCTTTGCTATTTGTAAAATTATAAATAGCCTCTATGATGCGCCTGTGATTATGGACATTCTCTTTCTAATTTTAGATAATTTGAAGAAATTCGTTACGTTCATTTCGTAAAGTCAAAATCAGATCATAAAAAAAGCGCCACACAAAACCGGTGGCGCTTTTCAACTCTGATCAAATAACTAATCTATCATACCAAAAAATTAAATTTGGTTCTATTTATAAGCATCGTTTTGATCGCATAATGGATTTTTCAATAATTTATATTGCTTTCTCCGGTTAATTTTGCCAACCTCTGTACAATCCTTCTCCTGACTGACTGTATCCCTCATTTTGTTCCAGCATGCCTTCGGAAAGGTCAATCTGACTTTGAGGAATTGGGAAGAATCCTTTGGTTGCATCATAACGTGCACTATAGCCATCAGGATGCAAAGCAGTATGTGTGTCTGCAGCTCCAAAGTTATAAACTGCTACTCCTACCTGTG
This sequence comes from Draconibacterium halophilum, assembly GCF_010448835.1. Lineage (NCBI taxonomy): Bacteria > Pseudomonadati > Bacteroidota > Bacteroidia > Marinilabiliales > Prolixibacteraceae > Draconibacterium > Draconibacterium halophilum. The sequence goes on along the minus strand of NZ_CP048409.1, from coordinate 2,515,630 downwards.
ATTCCAGGGCAGTTTTCGCGTAACTGTCACCCCAGCGCCTCATATCGTTCCATCTTGTGCCTTCAAATGCCAGTTCATGCTGCCTTTCTTTCTGAATATTCTCTAATGAATAGGTAACAGGAGGCAATTCAGCACGAGCTCTTACTTCATTCATATATGTTGCATCTTCTTTCAGCTCAGACAACATGAGAAGCACATCAGCAAAACGGATGTAGACCAAGTCATCGGTGTGAGACAGCTGATTGTTGTCAGATGTTCCATACATAATTACGCCATAATCATTTTTCAAATTACCATCACTCCCTCTGGCAGTAACTCCGTTATATTTTTTACCCCAGTAATTGCTTTCCAGAACAAAGTCCCATTGTCCTCTTTGATAGCCTAATGGAACAACTTCTTTCTCAATATCCATTACAGAGGCCCAAAGTCTCACATCGTTAGGCTCGTCTTCCTTCCATTGATCAACCAACGACGCCGGAACAGAGTTGCCTTGTCCCCAGCCACCGGCAAACGGATAGGTGTTTTCAAGATTCTGTAGCCCTCTTAAAGCATAAAACAACTGATAGGTATTAGAGTAACCTCTGTCGATACCCCATCCAGCAAAATTTGAGAACTGAAGAACAAAAACTGATTCCGGATTTCTGGCACCATTGTCACTTGCATAAGTGAGACTCTTGCCTGTTTCTGCCATGTAATCCTGGATGTATCCATAATCACCTATAGATAATGAATTTGTATAGGGCCAAAGTTCATGAAAATCACCTACTAAATAATGACCGCTGTTTGTATAGCAATCTTCCAGCCATGAAATAACGTTTTGTTTTGAAACGCTTCCGCCTTCAGGTAATGTAATTTCATTTTTATTATAGAAACCGGTATAAAAAAGGAATACGCGGGCCATTAAGGCTTGTGCAGCCCATTTGGTTATTCTTCCCTGCTGGGTTTGGTTGTAGGGTACATTCGGAAGCATTTCAATAGCATTTTTCAGGTCAGAAGCTATTTGTCCGTAAATTTCATCAACAGAAGCTGCGGGTAAATTCACATTTTCAGTGGTAATTTTCAATGGAACTTCGTTGAAAACCGAATTTAACTGATAATAATACCAGGCGCGTAAAAACATTGCTTCTCCGGTAAACTGAGCCTTTTTTTCAGGACTAACAATCTCATCTCCAAGCAATGGCATATTCTCTATGGCAAAGTTGGCCCTGTGTATTCCCTGATACAAAACACTCCAGGAATTTAACAACATTTCATTGTCGGAGAACTGGAAAGTTTCATACGACTGTGCCTGAATATCATTCATTCCGCCACCACCAAGCTTTTCGTCGCTTGCAACTTCCCAAATGAAGAATGGGCTTCGGTCAACCTGACTCTGTAAATTGTTCATTAAAGTGTAAATTCCAGCCATCATTTGTTCAGCATCATCTGCTGTTTGAGGAAAGTTGGCTGAGGTTTTATCGGTAAGCGGATCTATGTCCAGAAAATCTTCGCACCCCCACAGCAATAAAACTGCAATCAAACAATATATTATTTTTTTCATAACATTTCTCATTTAAAAGTTTTTAAAATTTAAGATTTACACCAATCATATATGAACGTGGTGAAGGATAAAAACCTAAATCAATACCTGAGACAAATGGCTGCTCATTGCCGTAACCTACTTCAGGATCCATGCCTGAATAGTTGGTAAATGTAAACAGGTTACGCGCGGTAACATATAAACGTGCCTGTCCGAGAGGTACATTTGGCATCAATTTTTTGAAATCATATCCCAGCGTTACGTTTTGGATTTTGACAAAATCTCCGTCTTCAATATAAATTTCCGAGATATTGATTCTGTTCGTAGTATTACCGGCAGTTAAGCGTGGCAGAAGATTGGAAGTACCTTCACCATTCCAGCGGGTTAAAATACGATCGGTGTAATTATGAAATTCGTTGTCGGCAAATGAGCGGTACGATTTTAAAATCTGATGACCGAATGCACCTTTGGCTGTAACAGCGAAATCAAACCCTTTGTATTCAAAGTTCATTCCAAATCCTATTCTAAAATCAGGATGAGGGTTACCAATCATTGTTTTATCATCGGGAGTTACAGTATCATCACCATTAGTGTCTACAAAAATCACATCACCAGGTTGTGGGCTTTCTTGCAAAAAACCATTTGTCCAGTTATCAATTTCTGTCTGATTTTGGAATATTCCGGCTGTTTTGTAACCATAAAAATAACCTACGGGAAATCCGGTTTCAACACGCCACACAGGATCCGTTCCCTGTGAAATTATGCTTCCGTCACTTTGTATAAATCCGCTTGCATTACCCAATCGGGTAACTTCATTTTTATTTTTGGCGATGTTAAAATGTGCCCCGTAGCTAAATTCACCAATACGATCATTCCACCGCACTGAAAGCTCTACCCCTTTGTTCACAATATCTCCACCATTATAATAAGGAGCCTGTGCCCCAAAAATTGCAGGTAATGGTTGACGAACTAACCAGTCTTTTGTTGTTTTTTTGTAATAGTCAGTAACCAGCTGAAGTCGTGAATTGAAAAAATTTGCATCCACACCAATATTCAACTGCTCTGAAGTTTCCCAGCTAACATCGGGATTAGGTAATATCGATGGATACCCCCCAACTGCATCACGTCTCGGTTGCTACCAAAGCGGTAATTGTTGTCTTTATCGAATCCAACGAGTGCTAAATACTGGAATGGGTCGATTTCGGAATTACCGTTTTGTCCCCAGCTAACTCTCAATTTCAGAAAATCTACAAAACCATTATTTTGCAGAAATTGTTCCTCTGTCATTACCCAGCCTGCTGAAACAGATGGAAAGTACCCCCAACGATTTCCTCTTGCAAAATTAGAAGAACCATCAGCTCTCATTACCAGGGTTAACAAATACTTTTCGGCGTAGTCGTAATTTATCCTTCCAAAGAAAGAAGCAAGCTGACCTCTGCCAAGCGGGCCGCCCGAAATACTAGTAACACCAGTAGTTAATCCATCGGTATTGTCCAGGTATGCATGCTCAAAACCAATAAATGTTGGATTGGCGTTTGTTGCACTCATATTTGTTCCCAAACCCCATTTCTCCAAAGACTGGCCCACAAGAACATCGAAATTGTGATCGCCCGAATTAAACCTGTAATTCAAGGTATTTTCAAAAGTCCAGCTGTGTCCGTTTCCTGAAGACTGCACGATGCGGCCAGGACTTAAGGATACGTCTCCTGCGAGATTGTAAGCCGGCTGATAGCTGCGATAACTATTCCCATTATACCGGTATCCATAACTGCTTCTGAATACTAAATCTCTTATCGGCTGAATTTCCAAATAGGCATTGCTGTTGATGTTATAGTTTCGGGATTCATTCATCCCTCTGTTCAGATGCATCTGCGCAATGGGATTATAGAGCCTCGATGATAAACCGGCCAAACCTGAGGCTGCCAAATCATCAGCGGCGTAATATTCACCCTCATCGTTATAAATTGGAACCAGAGGATTTCCTACCAACAAGTTACGTACATCATTATAATACATTCCGCCAATGGCAATACCGGCTCTTTTGCTGTAACTATAATTGAAGGTTTGACCTATTTTTATTATATCAAGATCATTTTTCCTGTAAATTAAATGGTCGCTGTTTAACCTCGCAGTGTATCTTTCGTAGTTAGGTTCAACCGGCTTACCCAAAACACCTTCCTGAGAAGTATAAGAGAATCCCATTGAAAAAACAGATTGTGCAGAACCACCGCTTATATTTAGCGCATGGTTCTGTATTGGCGCATTTTTATTATATGCCTCGTCTAACCAATTGGTACCATCCCATTGCCCACTTTGTATTTTCTGATACAAATCGGGAATTGCACTTGCAAAGTCTATCGCATCTCTACCGGAAACAACTCTTTCTTCATTATAAATATCCATAAACTGCTGCGCATTGAGTGGCTGTTCCAGATTTTCTATTTGCTGAAATCCATAATAACCGTCATAGCTTATCTGCGTATCGCCACTGCGACCTTGCTTTGTAGTAACCAAAATTACACCATTGGCTGCACGCGAACCGTAAATTGCAGCCGAAGCAGCATCTTTAAGAATGTCAATCGACTCAATGTCGGCAGGACTCAGATTATTTATATTCCCTCCTGCAACCCCATCAATTACATATAATGGCTGAGAATTACCAATTGTACCCAGGCCACGAATATTTACTTTAAATCCTTCTCCGGGCATACCGGAATTCTGAACAATATTAACCCCGGGAGCCTGGCTTTGAATGGCTTCAAGTGCTTCACTTGTACTTTGCTGAACGAGATCATCGGAACCAACATTAATATTGGCACCTGTGGTTAACTTTTTCTTTTGAACCCCATAACCAATTGCAACGACTTCATTAATACCAATTGCCTCTTCTTTCATGGTAACATTAATCGTGCTTTTCCCATCCACCAAAATTTCCTGAGTGCTCATTCCTATAAAAGAAAATACAAGTGTAGCATCATCCGGAACTTCTGAAAAAGAGTAATTTCCATCGGTGTCTGAAATCGTTCCTTGCGTGGTCCCTTTTACAACAATGGTAACGCCCGGAAGTGGACTTCCGGAATCATCAACTACAGTACCCTGCAAATTGATGTTTTGTCCAATACCCCAGAGTGTTAGGAGCATCATAGGTAGCATCACTAGTGCAACCTGAAATAATTTGCCTTTTTTCATAAATAAATAGTTTTGATTAATAAATTGTAATTAAATCTAAGACGATAGCGGTTATTTATACAGGCGGAATACACCCTCTAAATGGCCTCCAACCTCTTAGTTATATTTTCATTCATTCTGAGTTTTATCTGATGATAGGATCCTATGCATCACTAACTTTCCATCGTGTGTTCAACTAAATCTTTTTAAACTTTGGTGCTTAATGAAATTTTCAGGAAAACAGTAGCAATCAATTCGATCCGAAAAGTTGCAATCACTATCTTTCATTCTACTTCATTAAACATACATAATTTGCACAATGCTTGTATAGTGTATGCAATACCCTCCAACAGAGCGAATCAGGTGAACGACAATATGAACGAATTAAACCTATGTATTTGAATCACTTTTCCAACAATACTGAATAATCGGAAATCACAAGCGAAATTTGTGTTCGTAAGAATTACGGCTAACGATAATAGTTTTTTAAAGTCCATCTTATTTAAGTTTGAATGATCGTTTGTTAGTAATTGTTAAAATTACATTATTAGCAAAATAGCGATTTATAATTTTAGATATTTTAGTTTTAAGTTTAGATAAATCCAACTCAGTAAAGAGCACAAAAACAGCATTTAAGTAAACCCCCAAAAAACTTTATTTGCCCTACAAACAGGAAAACACACCATTCACACATCTATCAATAACAGACTCTAACATGCTGTATTAATGCATATTAAATCACATACAAACTATTAACTATTGCAACTATTCGTAACACATACAATATGAATTTTCAATTCAAAACATATGATCTGTTCATATTTAAATTTAAAATTCCTAAGCTCAATACATTTTTAGTTACAAACACACTTATTGTACCATGTACATTTTTTTTAAAATTTGTTTAGCAGGAAAAATCAATAAATCTCATTAAAATAATAAA